>JAYSSK010000057.1:0-129569 GCA_043720595.1 Acidimicrobiia bacterium | reverse complement strand
GTACCGAAGTGGCGCCCTGCCGCCGGCATGGTGGGTAATACGCACACGTATTACCTCGGCCATGGGCGAGTCCAGCGAAACGTCGAGAGTTGCCGCGTTCAGCGTGTCGCCGCGGTGGCCAACACGCTTGGTAACGCCGCGAACCTGCAATCCGGTCCCGCCTGCGCGCCCGGCAGCCGGACCGACGCGAGCATCGTGGGACTGCAAAACGGGCAGCACCGAATACCCGGTCCGCGTGAGCCAAAAACCGTCAGTGAACTTCAATGGTCAACGTCCGACAGCCGCGTTGCGTTTACGCGACAGCGCATCGACCGAAGCAGCCAGCACCAACACGCCGCCAGTTACGAGGAAGTTGATTCCGCCTTTCAACTGCAGCAGACCCAGTCCGTTGTCGATCATGGCGATGACGAAGGCGCCAATGGCAGCGTTCTTCAGATTGCCGCGGCCACCGAACAGGCTGACGCCGCCAACGACGGCAGCACCAACTGCGCTGAGCACGATCTGGCGACCTGCAGTTGACTCGATCGACCCGACCCGCGATGCATGGAACAGCCCAGCGACCACCGACAACGTGGAACAGATGACGAAACCGGAGATCCGCATCCGAGTGACGTTGATACCGGCACGCCGTGCAGCCTCGGGATTGCCGCCCACCGCGTAGATGTGGAGCCCGAAGCGGGTGCGCAGGAGAACGAACTGGCCGACGAAGAGGAGCAACAACACGATGGGCACCACAATCGGCACGCCTTGGATCTGCTTCACCGACTTGCTCCGGTTGGCGTTCAAGAACGCAACGATGGCCGCAGCAAGTGCCAGCCCGCCCCCGACCTTGACGATCCCCAACGCCATCGGCGGGTTGGGAAGGCCACGCTTGGCCCGACGTGTTCGATCGTAAGCGGACAGCCCAATTGCGATTGCCGCGATCACAGCGAACATCAACCAGCCCATCCACGGCTTGAGGTTGTCGTTCATGATCGCTTTGAGCGGCTTGGTTTCGATGCGGAAGATTCCGCCGTCGCCCAGCAATACGAGCATCAGCCCCTGGTAGCCGAGGAAGAAGCCAAGCGTGACTACGAATGCAGGTACCCCGATCTTCGCAACGAAGAACCCGAGCAAGAGACCTGTGCCGACACCGACCAACACTGCCACGAACAGGGCCGCCCCCCATGGCCATCCACCCTTAACAAGCTTGATGAACACGGCCATGGCCGTTCCACCGGTGACGCCTGCGGACAGGTCGAGTTCGGTGAGGATGATGAGGAAAACCAGTGCGCACGTGAACACCATCAGGGTGGAGGCCTGTACAAACAGGTTGGCGATGTTGAGGCGGGTGAGGAAGAACTCGCTCTTCTGCCAGAACAGCACCGTGAGTACAAGCATCGCTAGCAGCGCCGGCAGCACGCCCATGTCGCCGCCGCGGACGCGGGCCACATAGTCGTGCAACGCACCGCGTAGCTGGCTGACGACGCCGGTGGGGTGATCCTCGGTTGGAACCGTCTCGGGAGTGGTGCTCATTCTTCGTCGTCCTTGCTGCGGGTTCCGGTGATGTAACCGACCACGTCGTTGTGCGTGGTGTCTGACGTCTTGAGCGAAGCCACCATGTGGCCCAGGTACAGCACGCTGACCTGGTCGCAGACTTTGAACACGTCAGCCAGGTTGTGGCTGATCATGATGACACCGACGCCAGAGTCAGCGAGGCGGCGGACCAGCTGCAGCACCTGCTCGGTCTGCGCAACACCGAGGGCCGCTGTGGGTTCGTCGAGGAGCACCAGCTTGGCGTTGCGCAGCACCGCCCGGGCAATGGCAACGGTTTGGCGTTGCCCACCGGACAACGACGCAACCTTCTGGCGGACGGACTTCACCGTGCGCACCGAAAGCCCCTTCAGCGTCTGTGTGGCCTGCAATTCCATGGAAGCCTCGTCGAGCGTGCCAGCGGCAGTTTCTTCGCGGCCAAGGAACATGTTCTGGACAATGTCGAGGTTCTCGCACAGGGCAAGGTCTTGGTAAACGACCTCGATGCCAATGGCTGCAGCGTCGCGTGCTGACTTCAGGTGCACCACCGACCCCTGGAAGGAGATCGTGCCGGAGTCATATGACTGCACGCCCGCGATTCCCTTGATAAGGGTGGACTTGCCTGCGCCGTTGTCACCCACAAGGGCAGTGACCTGGCCTGCGTATGCCTTGAAGTCGATCCCCTTCAGCACCTCGACTGGCCCAAAGCTCTTCTTGACGCCCGACAGTTCAATCAACGGCACATCGGTGCCCATAGGTTCCTCTTCTTACTGCGACGGCTGACAAATACAGAATTGATTCTGGTGCGAAAAATTGAGCGGTGGGCGCGCGACGAGCGAATTCGCCTGCATGGGTGCCACCGGAAAATGAAAAAGGCCGCCGCACCCACCGAATTCGGTGGACACAGCGGCCAGCTGGCTGAAGAACGGATCCTCAGGTCAGCAATTCACACAAGCTTGAATCAAGCAACGCCGTTGGCGGTGCAGGCTGCGGCGACATCTCCGGTGCAGATGTCAGCGGCCTTCGCGTCGCCAGCTGCAACAACGTCCTTGACCTTGTCTGCGCCAACCAGGATTGGGGTCGAAGCAACGAACGGCGTGCCGTCTTCAAGCTTCTTCTCGGTGGTTGGCTTCTCGCCCTTCAGCAGTGCGATTGCCAGGTCCGAAGCCGACTTGGCCTCAACCTTGAATGGCTTGTAGACCGTTGCGGTCTGCTTGCCAAGCAACACGTTCTGCAAACCGGCAACCGAAGCGTCCTGGCCGGAGATGACGGCCTTCTTGCCGTTCTTGTCGAGGATGGCAATGATCGAAGCTGCGTTGTTGTCGTTTGGTGCGAGGACTGCGTCAACCTTGCCCTGAACAGCGGTGTACGCCTGCTCGAAGAGGGTGCCGGCCTTTGCGCCGTCCCAGGTTCCGGTCATTTCGAAGGCTGGCTTCACGCCAGCTGCGTCGAGGATCTTCTTGGCGCCGTCGAAGAACATCTTGGCGTTGCCGTCGGCAGGATCGCCCGACGAGAAGACGACGCTTGCAGTTGCTGGATCAAGGCCTGCGGCCTTGAGGCCGTCGACGATGGTCTGGCCCTGGAGTTCGCCAACATATGCGTTGTCGAAGGACACGTAGTAATCCGCACCAGCGATTGGGCGGTCGTACGCGATAACTGGGATGCCCTGGGCCTTAGCCTTTTCGGCAACGCCAACGCCTGCGCCCTGGTGATCAACCAGGATCATGACGCCACAGCCCTTGGTGAGCTGCTGGTCGCCGATGGTGGCGTACTTGGCTGGGTCGCTCTGAGCGTTCTGGATGTCAGCTTCGAAGCCAGCAGCCGTCATTGCGTCGTTCAGTGCTGGACGGTCGCCGGTCTCCCAGCGAGTGCCGCTGTCGGCGTCTGGCAGGATCACGCAAGCGCGTCCGCCGGTTGCAGCTGCTGCGCCAGCAACGGTGGTTTCGGCTGCAGCAGCAGCCTCGGTAACAGGTGCTTCTTCGGTTGCGGCTGCCTCGGTGACAGGAGCCTCTTCGACGACCGAGTCGACGACCGAATCAACTGCAGAGTCGACGGCGTCGACTGCATTCGTTGCATCGCTGCCGCATGCTGTTCCCAGCAACATCAGCGCGCCGAACATCAGGATTGTTGCCTTGACGTTTCTCTTCATGTTTCTCCCCTTGATTGGATTTGTTGCGTTGCAGTCACGCGGCCGAATTGGCGGTCCGTTTTTCCGGTGCCAGACACTGGCACCACCGGTCGCGGCGCCGTAGCGCCAACCCGATGGACCGATGACACCCGTACACATCCACAGGTTGAGACCGCTGACGGTCGAAAAATCTGATGGTGCACAGGCCAGCAAGGTGACCGGAGCAGCGTAACAGCTCGACTTCGAAAGCCAGTCCGTAGTCCCGCATCGCCACTCTGAGCGCGCAACGATTGGGCGCAGATCCCTCTCGTTACAGCCGTCCGGCGACCCAGTCACCGATCGCCGCTGTTGGACCGACTGGCATAGACGAGGCACCGAGGGTGGAATCGACCACCGCCCGAATCCGCGCAGCTGCAGCCAGTTCACCCAGGAACTCGAGCATCATGGCTGCGCTGATGATGGCAGCACGCGGGTCGGCTTTGCCGGTGCCAACGATGTCTGGTGCCGAACCGTGCACCGGTTCAAACATCGACGGCCCAGTACGCGTCGGGTTGAGGTTTGCCGAAGCCGCCAGCCCCACGCCGCCCGAGACCGCCCCAGCAAGGTCGGTGAGGATGTCGCCGAAGAGGTTGTCTGTCACCAGTACGTCGTAACGCTGTGGCGATTCGACAAAGTAGATACACGCTGCGTCTACATGGTTATAGGCCGTCTGCACATCGGGATATTCGGCGGCCACGGCGTTGAACGTGCGCTGCCAGAGATCCCCGGCGAATTGGAGCACGTTGGTCTTGTGCACCAGCGTGAGATGCTTGCGGGGGCGTGTCTGGGCGAGCGCAAAGGCGTGACGCACGCATCGCTCGACTCCCATTCGTGTGTTGACCGACCCTTGCGTGGCGATCTCGAAAGGGGTGTCCTTGCGGAGGAACCCGCCCTCACCGGCGTAGGTGCCTTCAGTGTTCTCGCGGATCACGATGCAGTCGACGTTGTTGGTCGGAAACAGGAACGGTCGTTGGTTGATGTAGAGGTCGAGGGAGAAGCGCATGCGGAGCAACAACCCGCGCTCCAGCACACCGGGCGGCACTGCCGGTGTGCCGATGGCGCCCAACAAGATGGCGTCGAACCCGCGCAACTCGTCGAGTGTGGCGTCGCTGAGAATCTCGCCGGTGGCTGCGTACCTGCGACCACCGAGGTCGTATTCAGTGGTGTTGAGTTGCACGCCTGCGGCACGGATGACCTTGAGCGCCTCGGCGGTTACCTCTGGGCCGATTCCGTCGCCTCCGAGCACTGCCACGTTGTGAGACATCTTGTGAGCCACCTTCCGACCCACGATCCGGGCCAACTTCTCAGCTAATGGCCTCCGACGATACGCGCTCGCGCACCTCTCTCGCGGGCTTTGCTAGACCGGGGCGGTGCCACTGCCGACAGAGCCGATTCAGCCGCCTCTCTGGGTTCAGGCCTCTCCCTCGATGCCGATGGTCGGCACGGCTGTCCCCTCGGGCGACCGCTCGCACGACGACTGGCATAACGACAGGCAAAACGACAGACACCCGACGGTCCCAGGCATCGTGATCAGCGTGGTGTGGATCGTCATGTACTTCGCGCTTCAGGTACTCGTGTTGATCCCGGTGATGGTCATCGCTGCATTGGTAGACCCGTCCCTGCGAGACAAGCTCACCAGCGGCGACCGCAAGCTCACCCAAGAGGCCCTGCTCAACGCCAGTGGAGTGCCGATTCTGCTCGCGCTGGTCCTGACCGGCGTCATCACCATCGCAGTCCTCTGGACCCATCTACGCAAGGAGAATCGCTACCGCAACATTGGACTGTTCGCCAGCAGCCGGCTGTCGATCGGCACCACTATCGGGTATGGCATTGGACTGATGGGCGGCGCACTGCTCATCAGCGCGTTCTACACCGGCACGGTCCTCAAGGGCAAGGAAGCTCAAGGCGACACCAACGCCATCGTCGACGGGCTGGACTCCCCCGCAGGCGTCGCGCTCGGGTTTCTCGCCATAGCGGTTGTTGCACCCATCGTGGAGGAACTGTTGTTCCGCGGATATCTCCAGACTGCGCTTAGCCGCCGAATGAAGCCCTGGATGGCGATCGTCTTGTCGTCGGCATTGTTCGGAGCCATCCATTTTCAACCCCTGGCGTTTCCCATCCTTGCCTTATTGGGAGCGGTGTTTGGTTACCTCTACCACCGCACCGGTTCGCTGAAGGTCAACATTGCCCTCCACATGGCCAACAACGCGTTCGCTTTCCTCGCCTTGGTGCTCGCCGGCTCGGGTGGGGCCTAACCTCTCGTTCGTGGCAACCAAGCTTTCCAAAGAGACATTCGACCGGTTGACGGCCGAATTCGCCGATTTGTCGACACGCGGCAAGATCGAGATCGCACGTCGTATCGAAGCGGCACGCGAACTCGGTGACCTGTCCGAAAACGGCGAGTACCACGCCGCTAAGGAAGAGCAAGGAAAAATGGACGCCCGCATGCGTCAGATCCGCGCCATCCTCGACGAGGCCGAGATCGTCAAGGCCGTCGACACCTCAGTCGTGTCTACCGGCGCGGTCGTCACCATCCGGTGGCAGGGAGACACCGACACCGAGATCTACCTACTCGGCTCCATCGAAGAGCGCCGTGATGGCATGGACATCATGTCGCCAGAATCCCCCATGGGCAAAGCCCTGATGGGGAAGCGCCCAGGCGACGCTGCCGAGTATCAAGTCAACGGGCGCTCGATGAAGGTCGAGATCGTCTCGATCTCGGCCTGATCGGTGCCTCCACCAGAGCCGACCCAGTTCGCATCGTTGCACCCCATTGGCAACGGACGCTCGGGTGCTCTCGTCGGCCCGGGTGCCGACATCACCTGGTGGACACCCCAATCAATCGAGCACGATGCTGCGTTCTATTCGCTCGTGCACGTTGCAGGCGGACACCTCTCGCTTGAGCTTCCGGGCACGACGAACACAACGGCGAGCCGCTTCGGCGACGCGCCGGTACTCATCACAACCCTTCGTTCGCCCGACGCGACGGTCACGATTCATGACCACATGGCTGATGGACAGCATGGTTTCGGCAATGGAACCATCGTCCGCCTGGTGACCGTCCTCGGTGGGCGCGCTGAGTTGCACGGCACGGTTGTCGGCGGGTCTCGGTTCTCACAACCTATGCGTACTTATCGAGGCAGCGATTCGGTGGCGTGGGTTTCGACCGACCTCGGGGCAGCCGTCATCGGCGTTCGCGGTATCGACCCAGACGGTCCGACTGTCCTGCACCAAGGCGAGTCGCTGATGATCACGATCTCGCCCGACGCCGAGGACCATCGGGTTAGACGAGAGGTTTACGACCGCCACATCGCTGATTTGTCGCGCGCATGGCGACACAAGCTGGACAACAGTTACGACGGGCCATGGCGTATGCATCTGCGTGGATGGTTTCAGCAATTGCTACTGCTCAACAACATTGACACCGGGGCCATCCTCCGGGCATTCACCACGTCGCTTCCTACTCAAATCGGAGGCGAAAGGCAGTTCGACGAACGTCTTGCCCACCTCGAGGACGCATCGCGGTTTGTGCGCCTCTGCGAGCGCCTCGACCGTTATGACCTCGCTGATCCGACCCGGCGCTGGATTGCAGATGCGCTGTCGCGCGGCTTCGCCCGTGCACGGCGGGCCGACGGCAGCGACGCCACCGAGGAAACTGACCTCATGTTGTCCGGCTGGAGCGGGCATCAGCCCGTTCGTCGCAGCGACCGCGGCGCCCCAAGCACAGACCTCACCGCCGTTGCAAGTGCATCGTTGGTGCTCGACGCAAACCGTGACCGACGCGTGATTGTGTCGACCGCCAACCGACTCGCCGAACAGTTCCGGGCGCCGACGCTTGTCGACGGAGGCCGCTGGGCCGGACAGATCGACACGCGCCGACACCGCGACCGCCAGTCGGCAACGAGGTGGGTCTCGTCAGCCATCGCAGCCCGGGCTTCGTTGCGTGCGGCGGCTGCAACTGAACGGCGTCACGACCCTCTATCGCTTGCTGCTGTCGAGTGGGACGCCATCGCACGCGAACTCAGCCATTGGCTACGCGCCAACGGATGCTTCGGGCTCAACGCCACCGCGGGTTGGCGCAGAGCCATCGACGACGACACGTCAGACGCGCAGTTGCTGCGGTGGATCGCGCCGGCAGACCCGACAGGTGACTTCCCCGACCTTCCCGACGATGACGAGGGTGAGGCCCAAGTCCGCGTGATGAACGCCATCGGACAAACCACCGCACAACTCGACGACCATGGCCTTGTCCACCGCCACCTGCCGCACGCTGACGACGGGTTCGCGCCGGGCCAGGGTGCCGATGTGAGCGCCACGGCCGACCTGGTCAGCGCATTCTGCAGGCTGGGTCGCTGGGACGAAGCCAATACCCGAATGGAACTTCTGCGGACAGCGCTCACATCCGCGCTCGGGGCAGCGGCTAACCCGCCTCCCCGAGAGCGGTCGGCGTCACTTCCGGTGCTGACGGTTCCGTCGCACCTCGACCCGCGTTCCAATGCACACCTAGGAAATCGGCCCCACGCGCCCGCCCTCCTTTCACTGTGCGAGGCAGTGCTTGCGCTCCGTGGCGGTCCGCAATGACTCGCAGGCCGACGCGTGACCCACTGGGCACGATCTGACAACGGTTGGCTGGGTTTGGGTGTGCAACGCATCGCTTGGTGATACACCGTTCGACCTGCTCTGACGAGGCCCGATGATGCATCGCTGAATCGAATGTCACTCTGGGCGAACGTCCTCAAGCGGCTCGAAAACGCCACCGATGAATGGGTGCATGTATCCAAGCTCGGGGTTAGTCGCAGGCCAGACCCACCTCCCCGACACCGAGCTGCTCTCCGATCCGGCTGTACTTTTCGGGTTCGATCACCGGGCGATCGGCACCATCCCTCCCAGCGGACTCGTCATTGCAGACCGGGTCGGCCGCGTGTTGCAAGCAACCGACCCCGAACTGCAGGCGTGGTTCCTCGCGCACCCAACGAAGACGATCTTCTCGATGTTCCACCCGGACGACCGAGCCCAGGCCATCTCGCAGTACCGCTCGGTTGCCGACGGCTTCGCACTCGACCGCCGCATGCGCGTACGAAGCTTGCGCCCATCCGGTGAACAACGCGTGTTGGAGGTCCTTGCCTCGGCCTCACGTGAGCGGCTTGAAGTAGACGGCATCTTGGTCACCTACTCTGACGTCACCACCAGCAGCGCAACACAAGCGCTTCGTTCCATCAGCCGACGAATTGCTTTGTCGCCTTTGGACGAGACAGACGCTGCGATAGGTGTTGCTCTCGTCGAGACCATGGTTGCGACGGATCTGAGCTCCGTCGGCCTGTGGATCCCCGATCGGCCGCTGGCCATCTACACCACGGCAGGGCGACAGGGCGTTGGACGTCCAACCCTCGTCGAGCCAGACGCTGCAGCGTTTGTTGTCGACGAGCCGATCCTGAAGGTCGCGATCAGCGAGCGCACATCGGTCGTGCTTCATCGCACCGAGGATGAGGCCGCCTTTACCCGCCTTGCCCACGGCATGCATGACGCTGTCGAACGGTTGCTCGTTGTGCCGCTCTTCGCAGCGGACCGTCTCGAAGGTTACGCAGCCTTTGGGTGCGCAGAGCAGATCTGGTCTGCCCACGAGTACCGAATGAACTTTCTGGAGACGGCAAGCGAACTGATTGCCGGTGCCCTCGCTCGTCAACGGACGTCACACGAACTGCAGGAACGTGCGTTCCGCGACCCGCTCACCCAGCTGCCGAACCGACGGCTGCTCACCGAGCGTCTCGACGACGTGATGGTGCGGATTCGCCGGTCCAAGTCCTGGGCGGCCTTGATCGTTATCGATTGTGACGGCTTCAAGGATATTAACGACGTGTTCGGCCACCAGGTCGGCGACACGGTACTGATCTCGGTCGCAGAGCGCCTGCTGTCGGTTTGCCGCGGTGGCGAGTTGGTTGCGCGTTTCGGCGGCGACGAGTTCGTCGTGATGATGGAATCAGACCAGCCCGAAGCTGCCGTCGTGGCGCTGGGTCAACGTATTGTCGACGTGCTCGATTCGAACTTCGAGCACAACGGCACCACTGTCAGGCTGTCAGCCAGCGTGGGGGTCGCCGTCCATCATGGCGAGGATGTTCCGCTGGATGCGGCAACCATGTTCAAGCGGGCCGACCTTGCCATGTACAAGGCCAAACAGCAGGGCAAGAACCGGGCTGTGCTCTTTGCGGAGGAGATGGAAGCGGCCACACGGGAACGGTTTGAACTCTCCGCCGATCTACGCGTTGCGATTCGGCGCACCGACGAACTGGCTCTTTGGTATCAACCGGTGGTCAACCTGCAAACCCATGAGCTCGAAGGGTATGAGGCACTCATCCGCTGGCAGCATCCGCGCCGAGGCGTGCTGTTGCCAGCCTCCTTCATCGAGCTAGCGGAGGAGTCGGGCCAGATCATTGAACTCGGTTGGATGCTGCTCGAGATGGCGTTGGATCAGATGCGGGCGTGGCGGGCCACCCGATCGGTGAAGGAAACGGCCACGATCGCGGTCAACTTGTCCGTGCGCCAGTTCATGGCCCCCAACTTTCAAGCAACGATGGAATCAATCATCACAGCATCGTTGGTACCTGCGGAACTCATCGAGTTGGAACTCACAGAGACCGTCTTCGCTGATCGCGCCACAGTTGTTCCTCGTCTAGAAGAACTACGCGCGCTTGGTGTGAAGTTGGCCATCGACGACTTCGGCACCGGATACTCGTCGCTTGCGTATCTCCGAGATCTGCCGGTAGACATTTTGAAGGTCGATCAATCGTTCATTCAACGGCTGGGCCAAGAGCACCGAGATGACGCGCTTGTATCTGCGCTGGTGCGCGTGGCGCAGGAGCTGGGCTTGGCCACAATCGCTGAAGGTGTTGAAACACAACTGCAGGTCGACAGGTTGCAGGCAATCAAGTGCGACCGGGCACAGGGCTACTTCTTCGGCCGGCCCAGTCCCACGCTCATCATTCCGTCGGCGACGTCGACCATCCGGCTGCCGTCTCGATAGACCGTGCTGCGGCGGCCACATCGGCTCCGTACACCAGGCCCGGATTGCGGCCGATCCGTTCGATCGGGCCAGACACCGATACCGAAGCGCGCACCACACCTTGCGAATCGCGCACCGGAGCACTGACTGACGCGACACCTGCTTCGCGCTCGGCAACGCTGGAGATCCAGCCCTTGGTGCCGGGTGCTTCGCCCTGCAGGACGTGACCTGCAGAACCCTGACCTAGCGGCAGGACTGCGCCCACTTCGACAATGGTGCGCAATCCGTGAGGTGATTCGAGTCCGACGATACAGACGCGCGCCTCGCCTTGGCGGACGTACATTTGTACGCTTTCGCCGGTGGCGTCTCGCAAAGCCGTGAGCGTGGGGATGGCTGCGTCACGCAAAGGGAGACCCGAAGCGGCACGGCGCCCCAGGTAATCCAAACGTGATCCGAGCGACCATCGTGTCAGCTCGTCGATCTGCGCGAACCCATGAACCTGGAGCGCACGAAGTAGCCGATGCGCTGTTGCGCGATGAATGCCAGTACGAGTGACGAGTTCGACCAAGGTGAAGGGTCCCTCGGGTCTGGCGAGCGCGTCGAGCAGCACAACAGCCTTGTCAAGTACCCCAACCTCGCTGATACGATCTCTTGACACGTGGACACTGTATCTCACCATGTGAGACAGCACCGGAGTCTGTCGACTTCACAAGGAGACCAGAGTGGGCAAGACACTGAGCGAGAAGCTGTGGGACCGGCACGTGGTGCGCAGCGCAGTGGGCGAGCCCGACCTGCTTTTCATCGACATGCACCTCGTACACGAAGTCACCTCGCCGCAGGCGTTCGATGGTTTGCGGATCGCGAATCGCCCCGTCCGTCGGCCCGACCTCACTGTTGCCACCATGGATCACAACGTACCGACCGACATCCCGGGCCTTGGAATGCACAACACCGACTTGGTGACCGACATCGTGAGCCGCCAACAGATGGAAGCGCTCGCTGTCAACTGTGCCGAGTTCGGCATCGCCCTGTTCCCGATGGGTCATGAACGTCAGGGTATTGTGCACGTCATCGGGCCAGAGCTGGGCATCACGTTGCCGGGTATGACCATCGTGTGCGGTGATTCGCACACCTCGACGCACGGCGCATTCGGAGCGCTCGCATTCGGCATCGGCACCTCGGAAGTCGAGCACGTCCTCGCCACTCAAACGCTCCCGCAGCAACGACCAAAGACGATGGCAGTCGAGGTGGAAGGCGAGCTTCCGCCAGGCGTGAGTGCCAAGGACGTGGTGCTTGCAATCATCGCTGCAATCGGCACCGGTGGGGGCATGGGGTATGTCATTGAATATCGCGGGTCGGCCATCCGCAGTCTCTCGATGGAAGGCCGCATGACGGTCTGCAACATGAGCATCGAAGGCGGCGCCAAAGCTGGCCTGGTCGCGCCGGACGACAAGACGTTCGAATACGCGAAGGGCCGCCCCTACGCCCCCAGCGGTGTCGACTGGGACGCAGCCGTTGCCGATTGGAAGACGCTCATCACCGACGACGATGCCATCTTCGACAAGGTCGTTCGCATCGACGCTGCAACCCTCAGCCCGCAAGTCTCATGGGGTACCAATCCCGGCCAAACCATCCCATTGGCAGGCTCAGTGCCCGACCCGAGTTCCTTTAGCGATCCGGTCGAACGCAATGCTGCAGAACGTGCGCTGGAGTACATGGCCCTCACCGCCGGCACGCTCATGCGTGACGTGCCGGTCGACGTCGTGTTCATCGGTTCGTGCACCAACTCTCGCATCGAAGACCTTCGCGCCGCAGCCGATGTCGTACGTGGACGTACGGTTGCGGCCGGCGTGCGCGCGCTCGTCGTGCCGGGCAGCACGGCCGTCAAGGCGCAAGCAGAGGCAGAAGGGCTGCCGGCGGTGTTCACGGCTGCGGGAATGGAATGGCGAGAACCAGGCTGTTCCATGTGCCTGGGAATGAACCCAGACACGCTCACCCCTGGTCAGCGCAGCGCTTCGACCAGCAACCGCAACTTCGAAGGACGACAGGGCCGGGGCGGGCGAACACATCTTGTGTCCCCCGAGGTTGCCGCAGCGAGTGCCATCGTCGGACGTTTCGCCGCCCCCGCAGACCTCTGAGTCTCAACGAGTACAGGAACACAGAGGATCATCATGCAGCCCGTTCAGGTCATCACCGGCACCGCCGTTCCACTCGACCGCTCAGACGTCGACACCGATCAGATCATCCCTTCGGACTGGCTGAAGCGCATCGAGCGCACCGGCTATGGCCGTGGATTGTTCTCCGAGTGGCGAGACGATCGTGACTTCGTCCTCAACCAAGAGCAGTACGCCGGGGCCTGCATCTTGGTGGCCGGACCCAACTTCGGCACCGGGTCATCACGAGAGCACGCCGTGTGGGCTATCGAGGACTACGGCTTCAAGGCCGTCGTGTCCCCGCGCTTCGGCGACATCTTCCGCAACAACTGCACCAAGGTCGGCGTGGTCCCCGTGCAGGTAACCGCCGAGGGCGGCCGTTCGCTGCTCGACGCCATCACCGCAGATCCCACGCTTGAGATCACCATTGACGTGGAACGCCGAATCATAAGCGCGCCTGCGATTGGGTTCGAGGAATCATTCGCACTTGACGACTTCACCGTGTACCGGCTCATCAACGGCTTCGATGACATCGGCCTCACACTTCGCCACGCTGACGCCGTGGCCGAGTACGAGACCACACGCCCTGGATGGGCGCCGCGCATCACTGCAACCTGAGTCGGTCTAGTTCTCTGAAATCAGGTGCACACCGGTGATGCCGGGAGCGGCCTCCAGCTTGCGGACCGCTTCGGCAGGCAGTGCTTCGTCGGTGGCAATGGCCATGAGCGCCGACCCACCGTGCTCGTCACGGCCGAGAGCCATGTTGGCGATGTTGATATTGAACGCCGCAAGCGTGGTGCCGACGACGCCGATCATGCCCGGGCGATCGTCGTTGCGGATGACGCACAGATGCGCGGACGGCGGTACTTCGACGTCGTGCGCGTCGATGTCGACCAGGCGTGGTTCCTTGCGCAGGCCGGCAAGCGTTCCTGACACAGAGTGACCACACGACGACCGCAGCGTGAGCATGTTGCGGTAGTCACGGGCCACCGTGGACTGTGTGGTGCTGACGGTGCACCCAGCGGCCTGGGCGAGACCAGGCGCGTTGACATAGGTGACGGGCTGATCGGCGTAAGGGGCGAGCAGACCCTTGAGCACGGCAAGCTTGATGATGCGAGTGTCGTACTCGGCAATTTCGCCCTCGACAGCGACTTCGAGCGATGAAGGCACGTTGCCGCACAAACCTGCGATCACACGGCCCATCCGCTCTGCGAGCGGCAAGAAAGGGCGGACCGTCTCTGACGCTTCCGATGCGCTCACATTCACCGCGAACGGAACGAACTCGCCTGCCATTGCCAGCAGCACCATGTCGGCGATGGTGTCGCCAGCCTTGTCCTGTGCTTCCCTCGTTGACGCGCCCAGGTGCGGAGTCACCACGACCTGCGGCAACGTGAACAGCGGCGAAGTTGTGGTGGGTTCTTCCACGAACACGTCGAGCCCAGCACCGGCGATGGTGCCGTTCTTCACGGCCTGGTACAGGTCGTCTTCGTTGACAATACCGCCGCGCGCGGTGTTGATGATGCGGAGATCTGGCTTGGCATTGCGGAGCATCTCTGCGTTGATGAGCCCGTTGGTTTCTTTTGTCTTCGGCAGGTGAACCGAAAGAAAGTCTGACCGCTTCATGACTTCGACCAAGTCGAGCAGTTCAACGCCCATCGTTCGAGCACGGTCGGCGGACACAAACGGATCGAACGCAATGACGTGCATGCCAAACGCCGCGCAGCGAGCGGCGACCAACGCACCAACCCGGCCTAGGCCGACGATGCCGACCGTCTTGCCAAACAGCTCGACACCCTCCCACTTGCCGCGCTCCCACTTGCCGTTCACCAAAGCGGCGTGGGCCTGCGGGATGTTGCGCGCCGAGGCGAGGAGCAGACCCATGGCCTGCTCGGCAGCCGAGATGACGTTGGACTGCGGTGCGTTGACAACCATCACACCCTTCTCGGTGGCATGTGTCACGTCGACGTTGTCGAGTCCGATGCCTGCCCGACCGACCACCACCAGATCAGAGCCTGCGTCGAGCACCTCGGCTGTGACCTTGGTTGCGGAACGGATGATGAGGGCGTGCGCTCCGGGCACCACCTTCAGTAGTTCCTCGGAAGACAAACCCTCGCGCACATCCACCGTGTGACCGGCCTTGCGAAGGCGTTCAAGCCCTCCCTCGGCGATGGACTCGGTGACCAGGATGCGTGCCATCAGGCAAGGCTAGAGGCCAGTCGGCAGACAGTTTGTCAAGACAACCCCGGTGCTAGAACATGGCTCATGCTGCTGACCCGTCCCGTGCTTGACGAGATCGTCGCTGGGAACGTCTCCCTCGTGTTTCGACGGTGGACCAAACCCACGGTGAAGGCCGGCGGCCGGCTTCGAACGGTGATTGGCGAACTGGCCATCACGACGGTCGATGTGGTCGAACCAGCGTCCATTGCCGACACGGACGCGCGGAACGCCGGCTTCGAATCAGCCGCCGCGCTCGTTGACGAGCTATTCAGAGAACGACAAAACAACGGCCGCGGCCGGGTCGCCCGCAGCGATGGTGAACGCCACGTGTACCGAGTCGGGGTCGCGTATTCCGGTCAAGACACGCGGATCGCGCTCCGTTCAGACGAAGCTCTCTCAACCGACGAACTCACCAAGATCCGCGCACGCCTCGATGGATTCGATGCGCGGTCGTCGTTCGGCCCATGGACTCGAAGCACGTTGCAGCTCATCAACGACTGGCCTGGACGCCGCGCTCCAGAGTTGGCAGAAATGCAGGGACGCGAGACTATGCGGTTCAAGAACGACGTCCGCAAGCTCAAGGAAATGGGCCTCACAGAGAGCCTCACTGTCGGCTATCGCCTGTCGCCGAGGGGAATTCGTGTTTGGAAGGCTGTTCGCAGCTCATAGCCTCTACCGATGCCCGTTCCAGAAATCACCATCCCCGCCGACCTGCTCCCTGCCGATGGGCGCTTCGGATGCGGTCCGTCGAAAGTCCGCCCAGAGGCCATCGCATCGCTGGCCGAAATCGGTTCGTCGTACATGGGAACAAGCCACCGGCAGTCCACGGTCAAGAACATGGTGGGGCGTCTGCAAGACGGAGTCCGCCAGTTCTTCGGCCTGCCCGACGGGTACGAAGTTGCCCTCGGCAACGGTGGGTCGACGTGCTTCTGGGACGTTGCCACGTTCGGCCTCATCGAGCAGGCATCCCAGCACACAGTGTTCGGCGAGTTCTCCTCGAAGTTCGCAGAGGCCGCCGCGGCTGCTCCGCATCTGACGCGAGCTTCGGTGATCGAGGCGCCAGTCGGAACCAGTGCATCGGCACTCTTCGAAGAAGGTATCGACACTTACTGTTTGGTGCACAATGAAACTTCGACGGGCGTCGCAGTCACCATCCAGCGCCCTGCTGGTACCTCTGCCGCCGCCAACCAACTGGTTACTGTTGACGCGACCTCCGCAGCGGGCGGTCTGGCCCTCGACCCGACTCAGGCCGACTGCTACTACTTCGCTCCGCAGAAGTGCTTCGCTTCCGACGGTGGACTGTGGATCGCTGTGCTGTCCCCCGCCGCGGTCGAACGAGTCGAACGCATCCACGCATCGAAGCGATGGATCCCCGCGTCGCTCGACCTGTGGACCGCGATGGACAACAGCCGGAAACAGCAGACGTACAACACGCCTGCGCTTGCAACGGTGTTCATGATGGTCAATCAATTGGACTGGATGAATGACCAAGGCGGCCTGACTTGGGCGGCTGCACGATGCGCATCCAGCGCCGACATCATGTACTCCTGGGCCGAGGCGTCGCCCTTTGCGAGACCGTTCGTGACCAGCCCGGCAGACCGCTCGAACGTGGTTGCCACCATTGACCTCGATGCAGTCGAGGCCACCACTGTCAGCGCGGTCCTGCGCTCCAACGGCATCCTCGACACCGACAGCTACCGCAAACTCGGCCGCAACCAACTCCGCATGGCGATGTTCCCGGCGGTTGAACCGTCCGACGTACAGCAGCTCACTGCCTGCATCGACTACGTGGTCGGCGCACTCGCCTAATCCCGCCAGCCAACCCGCCGGCCAACCCGGGGCGTTGGTGCCGGCGCTCAAGGAGTGGTGCAAACATGTCGATGCAGCCGTTGTGACCTTCCGCGTCTGGTGCCAACACGCCTGGCTGGGCGGCCCGTCTGCAAGTGACGGCGTCCTGCTGGAAATTGAGAACGAGCGCTTCAGTCGCGTCGAGACTGGATTCCCAACCCCGCCGCCGGGCATCCCGGCATTGCCAGGCTTGACGATGCCGGGCATGGTCAACCCGCATCACCGCACCTTCGAGCGCGCCGCACGCGGCCAGCTTGAACACTCGGTCGCAGCGACAGTTGCCAGCGTGCAGAACGGCGTATCGCCCGAGGACCTTTGCGAATTGGCCACCGCTGTGTACGCAGAGTTGAGTCTCGCTGGCATCACGACGGTCGGCGAAGTGGTTTCCCTGCATCGCGAACGAGACGGTGCCCCGTTTGCGAACCCGAACATTGTGGCCGACGCGCTGGTGCACGCGGCTCAGACCGCTGGGGTTCGCCTAGCGATCATCGACATCTGCGCGTTGAATGGGCCAGCACGAACACGTGAGAACTCTGTGCACGAATGGATGCAACGAGTCGACCCGTGGACTGAGCGCCTCGGCAGGTCGACGTCCGTTCGGATGATCGGTGGACTGGGCGACCAGACAGGGCTGGGAATGCGCGGCCTCGCCGACGTCGCCATCTGGTCAGGTCAGTGTGGTCTGCCAGTTCACGCCCTGCTCGAAACACCCATGGTTGATGGCGCTGCACCGCTAGATCAATTGATCAAGGCAAGCGTCACAACAAACCGCGGCGGGTTTGCCGCCGTCGGCACCCGCGGTGTCACCGCCGAGGCTCTCGCAACCGTCGCACAGCATCGGGGCAGCCTGATTGCCGTGTCTGGTTCACACATGGACAGCTTCCCAATCGGTGCATTCCGAACTGCGGGTGGCCGTTTGGCACTTGCGCAAAGCTCCGTCGTTCCTGTCGATTCGTTCGGTGCCATGCGTCTACTTGAACGTTTGGCGAAGGACGACCCTGCGTGCCCGCCGCTTCGGGCAAGCGAACTGATGCGCACCGTCACCGCCGACGCCGCAAGCACCCTCGGATGGCGCGACAGTGGCCTGATCGCCAGCGGACAGTTGGCCGACATCGTGACCGTTGATACGTCCAGAATCGGTTGCACCCCGGCCCAGGACGCAATGGATCAGGTGTTGCGGTATGCAAAAAGCAGCGACATCACCCATGTTGCCGTTGGTGGCCAGTTGCTCGTGAACAACGGACGCCACCGACTCGGAAACGTAGGCGCACTCATGGACCGGGCGATGGGCCGAGTCGAACGGTTCGCAGCTGGGGTCTTCCGATAGGGTCACCTGATGGTCCCGCCCGTACCAGAGGTTACCGTTCTCACGTGGAACCTGTGGTGGCGTTTCGGGGACTACCGCACACGGCAAGAGCCCATTGCGGCAGTGCTGGCCGAAGCCAACGCCGACATTGTGTGTCTACAAGAGGTGTGGGCGAAACAAGACCAGCGTGATCAAGCTGCGTGGCTTGGCGAACGCCTTGGCATGCACGTTGCACGCCATGATACGGCTCAGCGAGACGGGCTGTCCTTCGCCAACGCTGTGCTGAGCAAGTGGCCCATCATCCGGTCTGAGAGCCATGCGCTTCCCGGCACCGATGCACGGCCATCGCATCGCCATGTCATCCATGCGGAAATCGATTCTCCCCGCGGCGCCATCCACGTGTTTTCGACGCACCTCGATCAGCGCTTCGACAATTCCGAGCTTCGCGAGAAACAACTGAAAATGATCTGCGCGCTGATGAGCCGTATCGATCGAAACTCAGACACGGATTTTCCAATCGTTCTGGCAGGAGATCTCAACGCCGTTCCCGACAGCGACGAGATCCGCGCCCTCAGCGGCCGCCGGCCGCCGTACTGCCCTGGCATGGTGCTCACCGATGCATGGGACATCGCCGGGACCCCAACCGGTGATCCGGGATGGACCTGGCGCGCCGATAACCCGCTGCTCACCGAAGCTCTGTGGCCGAACCGTCGACTGGATTACATCCTCACGTCGTGGCCCCGCCGATCCGGGCAAGGTACTCCTGTGAAGACTCGGCTCATCGGCACCGAACCAGTCGATGGTGTGATGCCGTCGGATCACGCCGGGGTTTGGGCAGCGTTTCGCTGACGTAGCGCGGGGTCCCATCCGTTGCGGTGGACCATGTCTGCCAACGAGCGGCGCGGCCGCCGTCCAGGTGAGCCGACGGTCGAGTCGAGCGCCCCTTCGGCTGGGTGCCCGATAGCGACCGCTCCGAGCGGACGGATCCCTTCTGGGACCCCAAGGTCGGCCATCAGCCGGGCTTCGTTGCGGAAGATCCCGAAGTACAGCGCACCCAGGCCGGCGTCGGTGCATGCCAACAACAGGTTCTGAACTGCCATCGCGGTGTCGCTCCACCAGAACGGGACCGGCCACTTCTCGACACCTTCACCCAAACCAGTGCGAGCCTTATCTGGCTCGGAATACCGGTCGATGTACGCCGCACTGTCTGCAAGAGGAAGCACCAACACGGGAGCATTCAGCAGCCCTGGGTAAGGAAAGGTCGCACGCTCAATCGCGGGCAGCGTGACGTCCCAGAATCGCTGGGTTTGGGCCTCACCTTCCAGGACCAAAAAGTGGAACCCTTGGGTGAAGCCTGCTGACGGCACCCGCCGGGCCATGTCCAGGAACCGATCCAGCTGCCCTTCGATCAACGGCTCGGTCGTGAACGACCTGCACATGCGTCGAGCCTTGATCACACGTTCGAGATGCATACGTTTGAACCGTACCGCTGGTTCTTGTGCGAAACATCGTCCTCCCAGACTTACCAGTGTGTGGATTGCTGGACTGTTGCCCACCCTCAAGTCCCGACCCGTTCCCGCCGACGAAGATGGGAGCGAGCTTCGTCCGTACTCGAACGGAACCGAAGGGGCGGTACGATCGTCGATCTTCTTTGAGAGGCTGCAGGCAGGCCATGAACGAGCCCATGACTACACCAATCACCACCATTCGCGATCTGGTTTCCGAGCACGGAAACCTCAGCACCGATATCTCCAAGCTGTCAGATACCGACGACCTGTACGCACACGGCCTGTCCTCGTTGGCCACTGTGCAGCTGATGCTGGCCATCGAAGATGCATTCGAGATCGAGCTTCCTGAACGTCTCCTGGTTCGCTCCACTTTCGAGTCTGTCGCAGCCATCGCGGACGCTGTCGCGGTGCTGCAGCCCTAACTGCTGCGCTCATCATGCCGCAACCTGCAGGTCCGATTGCCGAGGCCATCGCTGCATGCCGTGCGATCGCCGCTCAACATGCCGAGGCGGTTGACCACGAAGCGAGGCTGCCGCACGAAACCATTGAGGCGCTTCGCGAGGGCCGGTTGCTCGGCGCGCTTATACCGGAATCGCTGGGTGGCCTGGGGCTGACCCTTTCCGAAACCTGCCGAGTCGTTGAAGAACTTGCGCGGTCCTGCGCATCGGCTTCGATGGTCTTTGCCATGCATCAGATCCAGGTTGGGTGCCTACTGTGGCATCGGCGCACACCTGAAATCGAGTCGCTCCTTCGACGAACCGCAACCGAGCAGCTACTACTGGCGTCTGCAACGACGGAAAAAGTTGTCAGTGGTGCTGTTCGCACCAGCGCGTGTTCCATCGAACCGCATGGCGACACCTTTTCCCTCGAAAAGGAAGCGTCGATCATCAGCTACGCCCGTCTCGCCGACGCGATCCTGATCACCGCGCGCAGCGGGCCAGACGCACCGCCCACCGATCAGGTTTTGGCTTGCATCACCGCAGATTCTTACCGTCTGGAACGTCGTCAGGTGTGGGACACGATCGGGTTCCGCGGCACCGAATCTGGCGGGTACCTCATCCAGTCAGAAGGGCCAATCGGGGCAATCTTCCCTGACCCGTTCGCCGATATCTCCCGCCGCACGATGCTCCCCGTCTCGCACGTCCTGTGGGGCCACTTATGGGTTGGGATGGCGACCGAGGCTGTCAGCAGGGCACGAGTGCTGCTGCGCAAGCAGGCAAGATCCACGCCGGGCGCGGTGCCAGCGGCTGCTCCGGCAGTCGTCGACCTGGTGAACCGGCTGCAAGAACTTCGCTCGCTCGTCTACCACGCAGCAACGGATTACCAGCAGGCCATCGAGGTGTGGCAGGCAAACCCCGACGCACCCGGGCTGGTCGTCGACAGCCTCCCGTTCTCCATTCGCATGAACGGGCTGAAACTCGCCGGGTCGAAAGCCGTCGTCGAAATCGTCACCGACGCAATCGAGGCATGCGGCATGCCTGCGTATCAGGCGTCAGGACCGTTTTCGCTCGGGCGCTTGCTGCGCGACGCTCACGGGGCCAGAGTCATGATCAACAATCACCGTCTCACCGGGGCCAATGCTGCCTGGCTCCTCGTCTCCAAGGATGACTGACGTGACAACCGAAGCCACCACAGACCTGCGCGTCGCCCAGATCAACCTCCGCGACCGTATGGTTGATGCTGGCCTCCTCATTCCGCTTGGTGCCGACGGCCTGATGGGACGCAACATCGTCTTCGAAGGCGTTGTGCAAGCTATTGGGGATGCCGTCAACCACCTCGCTGCGGACTTCAACGAAACCACGTGGTTCTTTCCCCCTGTCATCCCGCGGGCATTGGTGCACCGGGTTGGCTACCTACGTTCATTCCCAGACATGCTTGGTTCGTTGCACGCGTTCTCCGGCTCCGAAGGTGACCAGGCGGCGATCCTTGAAGCGGCCGAAGCTGGCCATGACTACGGCGATCGGTTCTCGATGTCAGACGCAACGCTGCTCCCGGCATCGTGCTATCCGATCTACCTCGCGCTCGAGGGCACGTCGGTTCCGTCGTCTGGTCGTGGGTTTCACACCATCGGCCACTGCTACCGGCACGAACCGTCGCCAGATCCGGCGCGGCTGCGCTGCTTTCGGCAACACGAACACGTGATGATCGGGCACTCCTCGGTCGTTGACGCCTACGCGACAACCTGGCACGAGCGCGCCGTGGCACTTCTCTGCGAATTGGGTCTCGACGCCGAGCTTGTCGTGGCTAACGACCCTTTCTTCGGACGGCCAGGCCGCCTGATGAAGGCCCAGCAGCGCGGCCAGGAACTGAAGCACGAAGTGGTTGTGCCTATTGCCTCCAGCGAGCACCGCACCGCCGTTGCTTCCATCAATCGACATCACGACCATTTCGGGACACCGTTCTCGATCGGCCTCACCGATGCGGACGGCCCCGCCAACACTGCGTGCGTAGGGTTTGGCCTGGAACGAGTCGCATTGGCCTTGCTCGCAAAGCACGGGCTTGACCCAGCCACCTGGCCACAGGCCACTCGCAACCTGCTTCGTCTCTAACTCGGTCCGTCCACGCCGCCAAACGCGTCATGTCCCAGATTCGAATTCTCGACCCACTCCGCCAGCAGCGGCATGCGTTGCATGGCGAGACGCGCATTTGGCTTGAGACGAGTTGCTATGTCGACCTATGGATTGAGTTGCTCAACGGGTTCGGCCTCGACCCTGCGCTAGCACTCGGGTCTGTGTTCGAGATCGAGTTCGAGGACGACCAGTGGACGTTTCTCAAATACTCGTTGGAAGATCTGCGTGACGCGTACGGCCTCGATGTCTGCGAACTCGCATTGTGGCGCCCCACCGAACGGCACCTGGTCGACCAGCTCACCGCCGGCCGGTCCGTGATCATCGAAGTCGATTCGTTCTACCTGGCCGACACCGCCGGCACCGCCTACCAGAAAGAACACGTCAAGAGTTCCATCGCCGTCACCGGCATCGACCCTGTGACAAAAACGCTTGAGTACTTCCACGGTCAGGGACACTTTGTGCTTCCGACACATGACTACGACCCGCTGTTGCGAATAGACCAGCCCGAGAGGTTCACGGGCGACGTCCTACCGCCTTATGTCGAAATCGTTAAAGCCGACCGGGTTATGCGACTGCCGGCCCAGCAGGCAGCCGACGCAGCTCGCCGACTCACCATCGCCCATCTACAACGACGCCGACCCGCTGCGGACAGCGCATCACGGTTCCGCGCTCAACTGGTGACGGAGTCGCCGCAACTCTTGGCTGATATGCGGTCGTTTCACGCGTACGCGTTTGCAACAGTGCGCCAACTCGGGGCCGCCTGCGAGCTCGGAGCCGATGTGATGGCCACCATTGACGAGCCTGACCTGGACGCGTTGTTCCGGTCTGCGGCGCAGTCCTGCAAGGGCCTCCAGTTCAAGTTGGCGCGTCTCGCCGCCGGCCGCACCATCGATATCGGCCAAGCAGTCGACGATGCCGTCGGCCCGTGGTTGACTGCCATGGATGCAGCGGAAACCCGGCTCTTGGGGTCCGGGGGACGACCGTGACCCACTCGACGTTGTCCGGTCGACTGGCGCCATTCGCGCCAAGCGCCGTGTCGGACCCCACGTCTGCTGTTCAGAGTCACCAAGCCGAGTGGCTGGATGCACCGGAGTTCACTACCGTTGGCAAGTGCGTCACTGAGGCCGGCTGGTTCGATCCGTCTCAGCCGCGCTGCGACCTCGATGCGCTCGATTGGTGGTTTCGGTCGGCCCTGCTGGACCAGAGCGACAGTGCCCAATGGATGCAGACCGACGGGCTGTCAGTCGGCACGCAGGTCTTCGCCGACGATGCGCCGATCTTTACTTCCGAGACTGCCAACGTACCGGTGACCCTGCGTATCCCGGTTGGAACTTCCACCATCTGGATGCGGTTCCCGTCGCTGCACGCGCACCTCGATTCATTGCGCGCAGTTGACCGCACGCATCGGGCGAGATGGCGCACTCGGCTGGTGAAGGATCAGCGCCTACGGCTGGTTCGCACACCGTTGTTGGGCAGAATGCCCGGTTGGAATCCGCCCCTTCCCATTATTGGTTCGCACGGCCCGATGCGCCTTGCAGCCCAACGTCGGCCTATCGAAACATCGCGCACAATCACGCCGAACTCAGACGGCAGCATCGACATCGAAATCTGCGCACTGGTCGACCTAGCTGACGAAGCTCCTTCCGACTCTCTCGCCGATACCCTACGTGTGCATATTTCTGGTGGTGTAAGCGCAACTGATGCGCTGCGTCACAGCATCGACGCAACGGTTGAAGTCGGCGCTGCTCGCAGCGACGACGACCTAACGTCCATCCGTGCGGTGGCCAACATCCCGGCCGGGTCGGTTCGCACGTGGTGGCCCCATACACACGGAACACCCGCAACCTCGCGGGTCGTCCTTGCAACGCCAACGGGCGATCACCAATTCGCCCGTCTAGCGTTCCGGGACATCGCACTTCTTGGAATGAGCCACACAGGTGATGCTGACCACCAAGGGCCAGGCGCCCGGCTCGTCATCAATGGGACCCGCATCTTTGCCAGAGGCGTGAATTGGATTCCGCTCAGCGCGGCCGATCCGTTCGTTACCGGAGAAGCAATGTTCTCTGCACTCCGCAACTGCGTCGCTGGCGGCATGAACATCATCCGGGTCGCCGGGACCACCGTCATTCCTCCCGTCGAACTGCTCGATGCATGCGACGAACTGGGCATCCTCGTGTGGCATGACTTGTTGTTCGCCAACCTCGACGTACCTTTAGAGGCACCGGGCCTTCGCGACCTGATTCAGGCCGAGGTGACGATTCTCGCCAAAAGGGCTTCGGTTCACGCGTGTGTGGCCGTTCTCTGCGGCGGCAGCGAGGTCGAGCAACAGAGTGCTATGGCTGGGGCAACGCCCGAAACCGTGAACGATACGTTGGGACGCACGCTTCTTGCAGAGCTCTGCAGTGAAGCAGCGCCGAACATTGCTTTCGTAACCTCGTCGCCGACCTCAGCACCACGCACTGAGCAGGTGCCGCATCACCATCGCAGCGGCATCTCGCACTACTTCGGGGTGAGTGCATACAGACGGCCGATGCTCGATGCGCGCATTTCGGAGGTGGGCTTCGCCACCGAGTGCCTCGCGTTTGCCAACGTACCCACAGCAGACACCGTCGATGTCCTCATGGGCGACGAAGGACCTGTGGTCCATCATCCCCGATGGAAGCAACGCGTGCCACGCGACCGCGGTACAGGTTGGGACTTCGATGACGTCCGCGATGCGATGACGCAACAGCTCTTCAACGTATCTGCGACCGAGTTGCGATGGGTCGATCCGGCGGCTGCGTTGGATTTGGGCCGAGTCACGTCGGCCGAAGCGATCGACGCCACACTGACCGAATGGCGGACAGGCCGATCAAATTGCAGCGGTGCCATCGTATGGACAGCGCGAGACCTGTGGGATGGCGCCGGCTGGGGACTGACAGAAGCGTCGGGAATACGAAAGGCCGCTTGGTACGGGTTTGCGAGGCGGGCTCAACCGGTCGTCGTCGGGCTGACCGATGAAGGGCTGAACGGTGTCGACGTGCATCTGGTCAACGATCGATCGGTGGATCTGAATGTCGAGCTAGACCTCGGCGCCTGGGCTGAGACTGGTCGCGTGCTGGGCGCCAGTCGGCCAATCACGCTGCCTGCGCACAGCACAACAACGCTAACGGCCGCATCGCTGTTCCAGGACTTCCGCGATCTCACGGGCGTCTACGCGTTCGGACCTGCAACCATCGAAACCATCAGGGCACGGCTGCACACTGCGGGCGGAACTTGGATATCGGATGCACACTTATGGCCCAAAGGTCGGCCACACGCTGCGCGACGCGGCGATGCTCTGACGGCCTCGGTGTGCTCGGGCTCGGCGCTGTCGGGCGATTCTGCTGCCGTCCACTACGTCGAGGTTGGTGCGCCCGCCGGAGCGTTCGGTGTGCGCATCGAGGCACGAGGCTGGAGCGCCAGCGACGCGTGGTTCCATCTCGCGCCGGGCGATACACGGGTCATCGAACTGCAATCAAAGCGACAGCCGTCCTCGCGAGTTGTCGTTCGAGCGTTGTCATCTTCCGCTTCGCTGACGCTGCAACTGCCAGCGTCACCATCAACATCGGAATCAACGCAATGAGCGGGGGGCCGAACGAGTCGTTCGGATGGATCAACGGAGACGTGCCGATCTTCGCTCGCATGATGCAACCTGAAGCAGGCACTGCGCACCCCGACCTCGGCGTTGTAGTTGTACCCGGGTTTGGGTACGTGGAACTCGTCGCGCGCGAAGGCTGGGTAGTCGTAGCAAATCGATTGGTCGCAGAGGGCTTTCCGACGATCCTGTTCGACCTCCCGAACACAGGCTCGTCGTGCGATATTCCGGTCGGCACCGACGGAAACCCAGGTCCGTGGGTGGATTCATGGATCACGGCACTAGGTGACACGATCCGTGCCCTCGGAACGCGCAACGTTGTCCTGGTCGGTGCGCGCCTCGGTGCACTTGTCGCTTCCGCTGCAATGCACCGCTCAGATATTGATGCGCAGGTCGCATCGCTGGTGCTGTGGTCGCCCACACCTTCAGGCCGGCAGTTCAAACGCGAGCTCACGCTGCTCGCCGGGAGCGCTCCAGGCCATGTCGATGGTGACGGAGTTACGTTCGGCGGCTTCGTGCACCCAAGCGGCTTGCTCAACGAGCTCGGGGCGCATTCCCTCCAACCCGTCGATGCCCGCGGCCGGCAGCTGTTGGTCATCGAAGATGCACAGCGCCCCGAACCGACCAAAGCCCTGAGCGCCTTCGCTTCACTCGGGTGGAAGATCGAAACGGTTCGATCTGTCGAGACCCGTGCGTGGCTCGATGCATCAGCAGAACTGGCGGTTCCCCCAGTGAACGACGTAGCGGCTCTGGTCGACAACGTTCGTCGCGTCGCTGCATCCTTGGCAGATGACTCGCCGCGGGTTGTCCCCGCTACGGGAGGTGTCTCGGCAGTAGGTCTGTGCACCACGTCGGTTCTCAACGAACGTTCGGAGTCCGTCGGAGCCCCAAGACTGGCCGCTACCGTTCATCAGGCCCGCGGTGAAAACGTTTCGTCGTGCGGCGTTCTCCTGCTCAATTCAGGCGTGGAACGAGCATGGGGACCCGGGCGCGCCTGGGTCGATGCAGCGCGCAAGTGGGCAGCATCGGGCATCACCGTGGCACGCGTCGAACACGCATCGACCGGAGACAGCGGAACGTGGCCCTCACAGAGGCGAAACGATGTTTATGGAACCCGCGGACCAGAGGACATCGCGTTGGCGGTCGACCTGTTGATCTCGCCCGGGCGCGGCCGAGCGGTGAGCGGAGGGATCGGAGTCGAACCCGAGGTTGAGCAACCCATCAAGCCCGGGCGCGGCCGAGCGGTGAGCGGAGGGATCGGAGTCGAACCCGAGGTTGAGCAACCCATGAGGCCCGGGATCGACCGTGTGGTTGCAGTTGGGCTGTGCTCCAGTTCGTTCAGCCTGTTGCAGGCAGGCCCACACGAGAAGATCGCCACAGCAATCGTGATTAACCCGCAGTTGTTCCGCATCGGCACCCCTCCCGGTGTGATTGAGGAAGCAACGAACCATGTTCGCTACTGGATTGCACGTGCTGACCATTTCATTGGTCTGCGCCGGACAACGAAGGCGCTCAAGCGTTTGGCAGGGCGTCGCCACCCAGCGTTCGATTGGATCGAGGCGTTCGTAGACAGCCCCACCAAGTTGGTTCTCGTGTTCGGTACCGGCGACCGCGGCCTCCGGTTCCTCCAACGCGAAGACCCCCGCCAACTCGCCGCACTGCAGCGGGCCGGTGTCGAGCTGATGATCATCGATGGCCTGGACCATGCCCTGCACAGCACCCAACATCGAGCGCAGGTGATGGTCAGCATCGACGAAACGGTTACCCGGGTTTGTGACCGAGAAGTAGCCGCGGGAGCGACCTCATGACCAATGCGCTACCCGATTCTCAGCCAGAACAGGCGAGTTCGGGTCGATGGACACACGTCAACCGGGCAGTTCGGATTGTTGCCATTGCGTGCGCTGTGGGTTTCGCGTTGGCTGCTGTAGCGTGGTGGCTGGTGATTCCGAACTATCGCCCTGCGCTTCAAGCAGGCGAGCGGTATGGCATCGATGTTTCCCACCACCAGGGCAGCATCGACTGGGCGCAGGTTCGTTCAGATGGCATCGACTTTGCCTACATCAAGGCAACCGAAGGCGGGGATCACACAGACCGGTTGTTTCAAGCCAACGCCCAAGCTGCACGTGGCGAGGGCTTTGATATTGGTGCGTATCACTTCTTCACCTTCTGTCGCTCTGGAGCAGAACAGGCCACGCACTTCCTGCAGGTGGCTCCACCGCAACCCGACTGGCTTCCACCTGCGCTCGACATCGAATATGCCGGAAACTGCTCGAAGCGCCCCAACCCCGCTGAACTTCAAGTCGAAGTTGAAGCATTCGTCGACATCGTCGAGATGGCTTGGGGCCGACCGCTCATCATGTACGTCCTGCACGACACCGAAGCCGACTACGGAATCGGCAAGGCAATGCACCGACGTCTTTGGACCCGCCGTCTTTTCCGGCGTCCGGGCGGAGACCGATGGGACCTCTGGCAGGTTTCGTTCCGCGCCACGGTGGACGGTGTAAAAGGCCCTGTGGATCTCAACGTATCCGCACGGAACGTCCGATGAGCGCAGGTGGATCGGGCGGCACGAGACATGGCCCAACACGTCGAGAATGGAAACTGAGATGGAGACGATCGGTGAAGTTGTCGACGCGGTGGATCGTTGGGTGCAGCCGCTCCCGGCACCTCGCCACCGAGTGGCTGCGATTCGTTGAACTCGGAACTAGCCTCGTGAAATGGGGTTCTTGCGCGGGGTTTGGGGACTAGTCGGTTGCGGGTTCCTCGGCGGGGCGCTCATCGTTTCAAGTTGTTCGTCAGGTAGCGGTTCGGCTGCGGGGACGGACCGCCCCTCGTCTCGACGCATAACTGGACCCTCAGCGCGACCCACGACTCGAACTTCGATCTTGGGGACGACTTCGGTGTCCCCCTCCGAGTCCACGCGGGGCGGGCCGGTGGCGAACGTCGACCACTGGCATGCTGCCTACGGGATCTATGACTGTGATCGGTATCTTGACCCTATCGATGGCTCCGAACTCCCGGACCCTGATGGTATTCATACGCATGCAGATGGTCTGATCCACATCCATCCATTTACGGATCGAGCTTCCGGTGCCAATGCCACGCTGCAGCGTTTCACTGACGCGGTAGGCATCAAGCTTGGCGACGGGTATCTCGACGCCGCCGCACGAAACGTCTCGAGACGCAACGGCGATCGGTGCCCGAACGGCAGAAAGGGGACCGTACGCGTCCTTCTGTTCGGAGGAGCGACCCACAGTGAGCCGGTCGAGGTTCGCAAGCCGCGCACGCTTCCGCTTGAACGAGACCAGGTCATCGCCATCGTGTTCGCGCCAGACGATCAGTTGATCGGCCCACCGCCATCCATGAGCGAGCTGGACCAGCCCGCCGACGTACCGGTGGAATTCGCCCTGACGCCGGACCGCAAAGCACGGATCGGGCCGGAGCCAAAGGTGAACGTCCCCGCTGGCACAAAGCCGACTGAACTCACCATCACAGACATCGAAACCGGCAACGGCGAGACGGTTGGGGCTTCTTCGAAAGTCGGCGTGAAGTTCGTGCTGGCCACGTGGTCAGCCGGAACGGCCATCGAGTCCAACTGGGCAGACTCGGCGCCGCTGCTGGGCCTAGCCCTCGGCCGCGATCAGGTGGTGAAAGGCTTCGACGAGGGCATGCAAGGAATGCGGGTCGGGGGACTTCGCCGGATCGTGATCCCACCCACATTCGGCTTCGGCACACTTGGGAGCCCGCCGCTCATCGGGCCGGACGAGACCCTCATCCTCTATGTGCGCTTAGTAGCACTCGAGGCCCCCAAGTTCAACTTCACTGGGACGACACTTCCCAGCTGACCACGCAGTAGTACTGCGATCTGAAGAATTGCTCGATCTCGAACGAACACATTGACAATCGTCGATGTGTTCGCGAGGATAGACACATCGATAGTCGTCGATCTATTGGAGGATCCAAATGTCTCGTATTCAACTTGCGCTCAACGTCGGTGACCTCGATGAAGCCATCGCGTTCTATTCAAAACTGTTCCGCACTGAACCCGCCAAGGTACGAGACGGCTACGCCAACTTCGCGATCGCCGAACCGCCCTTGAAGCTGGTGCTCATCGCAGGTGGTGGCGTGCCGGGGACGATGAACCACGTCGGCGTTGAGGTCGAGAACACCGACCTCGTCACCGAAGCCATCCAACGAGCTCAGGACAACGGCCTTGCCACTGACGTTCAGGGGAACACGTCGTGCTGCTATGCCGTGCAGGACAAGGTTTGGGTGCAGGGCCCCGACATCGCGTGGGAGATCTACACCGTTCTCGGCGACGCTCCGGACATGGCGTGCATGCCGACCGGCTGCTCGACAACCGACCAGCCCGACGAGCTCGTCGCCGTTGAAACCCAAGCAGCACCCTGCTGCTGACACTGGCGACAACATCATTCAAGCGAGTCGGCCGACGGTTCGAAGGCCGAGTGGTGGTGTCGCTGAGAATCGCAGAACCCGCAGCGTCTGCGGGTCCTGCTCTCTTCAGGAACTACTAGTTCGAGCCGCCTGCTGCGTCTTCGACCTTCTGCTTACCGGCCGAGATCCACGGCATCATGGCGCGCAGTTCCGATCCGGTCTTCTCGATTGGGTGGGCCTTGCCTGCTGCACGCAGCGCGTTGAAGTTTGGCGAGCCGGCCTTGTAATCACCGATGAACTCCTTGGTGAATTCACCGCTGGTGATCTCGCCAAGAATCTTCTTCATCTCTGCCTTGGTTGCATCGGTGACGATGCGCGGGCCACGGGTGAGGTCGCCGTACTCGGCGGTGGTGCTGATGGAATAGCGCATGCCGCTGATCCCCTGCTCGTACATCAGATCGACGATGAGCTTCACTTCGTGGAGGCACTCGAAGTACGCCATTTCTGGCTGGTAGCCAGCCTCGACCAGCGTCTCGAACCCGGCCTGCACCAGGCTGGTGAGGCCGCCGCACAGCACAACCTGCTCGCCGAACAAGTCGGTCTCAGTCTCTTCGGCGAACGTCGTCTCGATGACGCCGGCACGGGCTCCACCAATTGCGTAGGCGTAGCTCAGCGCCTTGGCCTTTGCTCGGCCCGATGCGTCATGGTGCACTGCGATGAGCGCAGGCACGCCGCCACCCTCGGTATAGGTGCGGCGCACAAGATGGCCAGGGCCCTTGGGTGCAATCATGATGACGTCGATATCTGCGGCTGGCGAAACAAGCCCGAAGCGAACGTTGAGACCGTGCGCGAATGCGACAGCCTGACCGGCAGTGAGATTTGGCGCAACGTCACGTTCGAACACCTCTGCGATGTCGGTATCTGGAAGGGTGATCATGACGAGGTCGGCATACGTTGCGGCCTCGGGCATGGTCATGACGCGTAGGCCAGCAGCTTCAGCCTTGGCCTGTGAGCCCGAGCCTTCACGAAGACCAACCACTACGTCGACGCCGGATTCCTTCAGGTTCAACGCATGTGCGTGGCCTTGGCTTCCATAGCCAAGGATTGCGACCTTGAGGCCGAGGATGATGGACGGATCTGCGTCCTTCTCGTAATACACGGTTGCCATGAGATGCTCCTTGGAGGTTGCGACGAACGGTAGGTGCGTCGGCGATTCGGCGGCCCGAAACCGGGACAACTGAGTGTGTGCCATTCGGACTCATGCGTAAAGCGCCAATTTCGATCCAGGCTGATGCGTAGAGCGGATCAGTGACCGCACATCTGGAATAGACTCGTCGTGTGCCTGAACTCGACGACATCCGCCTCACCGTGGCCGCACGGCACCGGCCCAGCTTCGGTGTTGTGGCGAGAGACCTGCACGTCAGCCAATCCACTGTTTCACGAGCGGTCCAACGGGTCGAGCAGGCAGTTGGACGGCCACTCTTCCTCCGCGAGGCGCGCTCGGTGCGACCCGCGCCCGATGCCGGCGAAGTGTTCGAGTCGCTCCAACGCTTGGTCGATGATTGGGACACCGTGATCGTCAGCGCGCGTACAACTGAGGTGATACAGCTGCGCGTGTTCTGCACCGTCACCGCCAGCCAGCTCATCGCGCCGCCGTTGTTCGCACGGTTCCGCCGCGCTCGGCCGGATGTGCAGGTGGACCTGCGAACAGGTTCGGCCAGCGCAGCGATTCCAGCGGTACTCGATGGCACAGTGGATGTCACCATTGCGCCGCTCCCGGCCCGCCTTCCGGCCGGACTTGTTTCAGCCCCACTCCTCACCACTCCAATGGTTGCGGTTGCCACCCCGGAAATCAAAGCGCTCATCGGACATCCCGTGGTGCTTTCTCGGCAAGGCCTATTGCGCGAATTGTCTGAGAAGTGGGTGCGGTGCCATCTCGGCAACGACGTCGACATTCGGGAAGCGGAAACCAACGAAGAGGTCCTGGCGTTGGCGGCCATGGGCGGAGGCGTCGCCATCGTTCCCAAGCTGGTGGTCGACGCCAGTTCACTCGGGCAGCGCGTGCGCACCCTCACAACACCAACGGGCCTGCCCGTGATCAAGGTCGGGCTGGTCGCTCGCCGCGCCGCGATCCCCCGCGACCCACTCCCCGACCTGTGGGCCGCAATCTGACAGCATCCGCCACAGGTGGACTCAGCCGTCGCTCCGCCCCCGGGACTTAGCGAGGCGGCAACACCTCCACTGCATTCGTCTCGCTGATGGCTGCCGAAGCACGCGTGAACATCGACCGCATGAGGGACTTTGCGCGAGGCGCCATTTCTTCGTATCCCAATGCTCCGTTTACCGGATAGGCCAGGCAGAACAGCAGTCCTAGGCGGTACTGCGTCCAGACGATGTCAACGTCGACGGTCACTCCTGCAACGGCGAGCGCGTCGACGTATATCTGCACCAGGTCTCGGTCACGGCCCAGGCGTTCGTGCGGGTCAACCGATTGCGATACGTAGAAGGCCACGTCGTACGTTCCGCATCCGACACCCAGCAACTGGAAATCGATGCCCACCACAGCTCCGTCGACGCCCGGCTCGAACAACACATTGTCGGCCCGCCAGTCCCCGTGCGCCATCGTGGTGTATGGCGCGTTCAACCCAGCCAACATGAACGCGCAGTGCTCACCCCAAGTGTCGCCGAACCGACGCACATCATCGGTCAGCAGGTCGGCGAAAATCTCCTTGGCCATCCCCCAGTTCTGATTGAACAGCATTGGAAGCAGCGCCAGGTAACCGTCGTTCAGTAGCGGCAGGTAGAGGTCAGGGTACGGGTGCTCTGCGTTCATCCACGCAGCGTGAAACGACGCTATTGCCTGAATCGCAGCGATCGTGTCCGTCCAACTGGAGCCCTCCAGCTGGTCCTGGAATCTCATGCCTGCCAGGTCTTCCATCACCAGCGTGAAGTCCGAGTTGTCGCTTGCCTGAACGGCGGCAAAACATCGGGGGATGCGGAACGGTGCGGACTGAGCGAACTCGCTGTAGAACACCATCTCACGTCTGAACGCGCTGAGCAGGTCAGCGGTGAACCGGTTCGCTTCGTTGTCAGTGGGAATCTTCACGATCACTGAAGCCGGCGCTGCGGGCACCACCTGCGAGTACTGCGGGGAAACGCGATAGATGCGACTGAGCACACCCACGCCGACACCAATGAGCTCATACGGGGCACCGATCACCCTCGCACCTGTCGGCAAGGAACCTTCCGCTAGCAATACCCGGGAAAGCCACTCTGGTGTGATCGACCGCGGATCGCGAATGAGTGCAACTTCTCGGTCTGTGACGGTAGGCATCGTCACTTCCTAGCCTGACGAGAGCGGCGCGCACGCATCTTGCAGCGGGCCACTGAGCTATTTGCTGTTCACGGGTTCGGGGCAACCGGCTGGCGACTCGACGCGTGACGAACGCGGCTTCGCTCGCTTCCAGCGTTAGCCTGTCAACCATGTCCGCGCACATGGTTCCGGTGATCGATCTCCGTAGAGCCGACGCGGCTATTGAGATCGCCTCGGCGTGCGAGCGCGTGGGCTTCTTTCAGGTCATCGGCCACGGTGTAGATGTCGAGTTGACTGATGCCGCGTGGGCCCTTGCCAGCCAATTCTTCGACGAACCCCCAGCCGTACGTGACTCGGTCGCGATGCCCCACCCGGGCTATCCGTACGGCTACCAGGGATACGCGGTGGAGCGTTTGGCGTCGTCGCTGGGCGACAACACGCCACCCGACCGCAAACACAGCTATTCAATCGGGCCCATAACCCCCGTTGCGCATTCGCTCGCAGACCCCGATGAGATCTGGATTCGAAGTGCCAATCAGTGGCCAAGTTCGCCTGCGCGGTTTCGCCCGACCATGGAGGCTTATTACACGGCGATGAGCACGCTCTGCGAGACGATCATGTCCTTGATGGCCAGGGCGCTCGGGCAAACAGCCGACTTCTTCCAACCATTCATCAGCGCACACACCAGCGCTCTACGCGTCCTAGATTATCCGCACAACAGCACCCAACCGCTTCCGGGTCAACTTCGTGCCGGCGCGCACACCGACTACGGCACGCTCACCATCCTTCGCCAGGAGCAAAAACCCGGTGGGCTGGAAGTCCGTTCCGTCGACGACACGTGGTTGCCGGTCGACGCGATCGACGGTGCATTCGTTGTCAACGTGGGCGATTGTCTGGCCCGGTGGACCAACGACCGGTGGCGGTCCACTTTGCACCGGGTCGTCAACCCGCCTCCCGATGCCCAAGGCTCCACCCGACGTCAGTCCATTGCGTTCTTCCACAACGCCAACTGGGATGCCGAGATTGCGTGCATTCCGTCTTGTCTTGCTCACGGCGAGGCACCCAGATACAAACCAGTTCTGGCCGGCCGCCACCTCATGTCGAAGTTCGTTTCGACGGTCACCTCTGGTTGATCGAACTCCCACCCGAACATGAACCAACGCCACGCAACTGACCCTTCAACTCCTACCCTCGATTCGCACCCATTGCAGGTTCGCGAATGGATCAACTGCGTGCCGGGGTTCGATCTTGCGACTGTCGCACGACGCGTACTTGTGGTCGAGGCGTTTCAATTGCTCTGCCCGGGCTGCGTCGCACGGGCGTTACCTCAGGTGCAACGGGTCCACGAACAGTTTGCGGGTGACGAGCTTGCAGTGATCGGGCTCCACACCGTCTTCGAGCATCACAGCGCTCAGGGACAGTCCGACGTCTTAAAAGCGTTCCTGCACGAGAATCGAATATCGTTTCCGGTTGGCATCGACGAACCGTCCACCGACGGTCCCATCCCACGAACTATGCACACCTATCAACTTCAAGGGACTCCTTCGCTGCTGCTCTTCGATCGAGCAGGGCGACTTCGCCTGAGTCACTTCGGTGTCGTCGACGACTTGGCGCTCGGATATTCGCTCGCAACGTTGCTGCACGAGCCGGCTTTGTAAGGGTCAGCTTTTCGGATAGCTGCGGCCAAGCCCGGCAGAAGCATCGCTCTGCACACCGTAGGGCGGAATCGGGTACCGCAGGCCGTTGCGAGCCAAGGCTTCCAGCCCGTCGATCGCACCTGGCAGATACGACGGCGGCATAGCCATCAGAAGCTCGTCCTCCATCACCCCGCCGTACCGCCGCTCCGCGAAGCACGGGATGGATAGCGACGGCTCGCCGGTGGCCAACGCGCGTCCCCATGAGTCTGCGCAAGCAGATTCGCCGACACAGCCCCATTCGAGCTTGCGGAACCCACTCCACTGCAACCCGTTGATGAGCAGGATCATCTGCGCCGGGGTGGCATAGATGAGGCAAATGTCCGGCGGGTTCAACCGCCCGCTCGTCAACGGCGAAACCGCCATTGCCTCATAGCAGCCGAAGGGCACACAGTCCATCGCGTCCTGATGCGCCGCTGCATCTTCGATGGAGGAGAACCACACGCCGTTCATCTGCTTACCGCTCAGCCACTCCTCGCTCCTCGGGGTCAGGCCGATCACCGTGGAACACTGCGGACCAACGAGGTCTGCGGCTGTGATCCCGACCGTCCAACCCAGCCGGGCTGCCTGGCCGACGATCTGATCAGTCGTATGGATCGCCGTCGGACGTCTGACCTTCGGGATGGCTTCCATCGCCTCGACCGTCTCGAACATCTTCATGCCGATCGGCGTGGTGCGCAATCGCAACGCTGCGTTCAGTCGTTCAATCAGCGAGGGAAGGTCCAACGAGCCTGCGCTTCGATCGGGTCGGATGCCAAGTCGAACACGTACGGGGTCAGCCATTGGCTGAACCTACCTTGGTGGAGTCTGCGCAAGCCAGGTCTGCACAGCGATCTTGACGCAACCAAGTGAATGGATTCGAGCCTGCTAGGACCTTGACTGACATGCGACCTCGGTGCCGCCGCCCGTATCGACCGTGCGTCGTCCTCGGGCCCCAACCCAATAGTCGAACCCGCTAAAGGGTCGAATCGTCGGTCCGGTTCCGACGCCATCAACTCCGCAACCGCCGATGAACTGCCGCCTCACCGCGCAACGATCGACTTGTCTCAGACCACGGCGGCGACGTTCACGGAATTCGTCCTGTCATCTCGGACCCATCTGCAACGAGCCATCACGTCACATCATGGAGTCGTTGCTGACCCGACATAGTCGGCAAGCTCGTGCACGAGCAGAACTGACACCTTCGAACTATTATCCGGCAAGTACGATCCACGAATGCGACGGATCGCTTCCCTCATCTTCCTCACGGTCACCATGCTCGGCCTCAGCTCAACCACAACTGTGTGGGCAGCTGATCTCAAATTCACCACTCCCTCGAAGAACATCGACTGTCTGTTGTATGAGCTGGACAACGAAGTGGTTGCGGACTGTCTGGTGGAGCAAGCCACATGGAAGAACCCACCGAAACGTCCAAGCGATTGTGAACTCGACTGGGTTGCATCCGAGGCCTACCTGTCTTCCAAGATGGTTGGAACCAAGGTCACCAACAGCGCTGGGGTAGGTGGGTGCCGGGGGGACATCGGCCCGCTGTGTGTTGCGGACGGATGCACGGTGTTGGCCTACGGCAAGACAGCCAAACTCGGGCGGATCACCTGCACGTCGGCCGCTGCGGGCGTCAGCTGTGTCACCACGTCTGGGCCGAAGAAGGGTTTCACCGTCAGCCGGGGCGCCTACAGACTGATCAAGTAGCTACCCGTGCGGGGACTTCGCGGCACTCACGCGCGTTCGCGGACCTCAGGCAGCATGCACAAATACCGCGAACGTGCCGGAGTACCGCGACGTCAGCGGGGCACGATGTCTCTGGCAAACAGACCGAACCGACGAATAGCTTAGCGGCCGGCTCGCGATGACAACCAGGCGCCGAGTAGCAGTACGGCGCAACCAGCTACCTCGATGGCGATGACCGGCTCGCCCAAGACCACTGCCCCCACGATCAACGCGAACACCGCTTCGAAGTACGTGAGCGACGCGCTGCGTGTGCTGCCGACGCGAGCACCCAGCTTCGTCATGCACACGAACGCAACAGCGGTTCCCATCACACCGAGGACAACTAGCGCAAGCGTGGGCCGAAGAACGAACGACGACCGGCCGCCGCTCAACCCGTGAAGTCCGAACGGAGCGGTCAGCACCACCGACACCAATTGCGCACGCCAGAACACCGGCATGCTCCCATACTTCTGCGTCAACGGAACGGCCAGTGTGACTGCCACGCCGTACGACGCACACGCCACAACGACCAGAAGCGCAGACGTGAACTGAGTGCCACCTTCGTTCAACGATGGAACGCCCAGCAGCACCACACCCACCACGCCGACCAGCAGGCCCAACAGCTGAGCCCGGCCGGGCAATCGGCGAAGCAACACTGAAGAAACTATGGCGGCAAAGATCGTGATGGAACCGTTCAGCATCCCGGCCAGACCCGATGCGATGTGCTGCTGCGCGATTGGGAACAGCATCATCGGAAACGCCAGCCAGGTGATGCCGACCGCAGCGACCCGCACATGGTCGGCTCGTTCAACGGGTCGACGAGCAGCTGGTACCAACCCCAGCGCGACGCACCCAAGCAGGATGCGCACGAACGTGACTGCGAACGGGTGATAGGAGTTGAGCCCCTCGTCGATGAGCAGGAACGAAATACCCCAGATCACGCCAGGGGCGAGATAGAGCAACCAGTCCTGAGCCTCGAACGCCTCGTGGTGCGTTCCTTCAGCAGCAAGCGTCGTCATCGGATCACGTTCCGCTTCTCGTCCAACGGGAACTTCAACTCGACCACAACTCCCTGCGTGCAGACTTCAAGAGTCTGCACGCAACGCACAAGGTGATTTACGCGACGTCGGAAACGGCGCGCAGACCTGGGCTCTCGCGGCTGAGCTTTGGCAGGGCGACCTGGCCGGTGCGCTGTACTTCGACGATGCCGTAAGGGCGCAGCAGGTCTTCGAAGTCGTCAAGCTTCTCGGGTGGATCGGCAAGCATGATGGTCATCTGATCGAACCCAACGTTGACTATCTTGCCGTCGAAGATGTTGACCAGCTCGGCAATCTCTGCACGCTTATCAGATGGGGTCTGCACAGAGATGAGCAGCATCTCGCGGGTAACGCTTTCCGACGGGGACAACTCCCGGATGTCGAGCACGTTGATGAGCTTGGTGAGCTGCTTGACGATCTGTTCCATCGGCGTCTCGTCGGCGTCGACAACGATGGTGATGCGTGACGTGCGCACGTCGTCTGTGGGAGCGACAGCAAGCGACACGATGTTGTAACCGCGACGAGAAATAAGCGAGGCGACACGGGCCAGGACGCCGAACTTGTTCTCGACCAGAACGGTCAGTGTGTGATGTGCGGGCATGATCATGTTCCTATCGATTGCCGCTGATCCAGCGGGCACGTTCTTTAGCGAGACGGTCGGACAACGAGGCGTGCACCTCGAGGTCGTCGTTGCTGAAACCAGCAGGCACCATCGGGAAGACCTTTTCGGTCTCGTCGGTGCGGAAGTCCACAACCACCGGACGGTCGTTAATGGCGTTGGCCTTTTCGATCACCGCATCAACCTCTTCAGGCGACTCGGCGCGGAACGCAACACAGCCCATTGCCTCGGACAACTTGACGAAGTCTGGTAGCTCGGGCGAGAGCAGGGTCTCGGAGTAGCGCTCGTCGTAGAACATCTCCTGCCACTGGCGCACCATGCCGAGCCACGAGTTGTTCAAGATGGCGATCTTGACCGGGATCTTCTCGATGGACGCCGTGGTGAGTTCCTGGTTGGTCATCTGGAAGCAACCGTCTCCGTCGACTGCCCACACAGTTTTGTCTGGCCGACCAACCTTGGCTCCGATAGCAGCTGGCACGGAGAAGCCCATGGTGCCAAGGCCACCCGAGTTGACCCAGGTGTAGGGCTCTTCGAACTTCCAGTACTGCGAGGCCCACATCTGGTGCTGGCCGACGCCAGAGGCAAGGATGGTTCCGGTGGGAGCCTGGTCACGCAAACGCTCCATGACGAACTGCGGCTTGAGTGTGCTGCCGGGCAGAGACGCCTCGTAGGTGAGCGGGAAGTTCTCTTGCCAGCCGCTGATGGTCTGCTTCCATGCAGCACGGTCGGGGAATGTGGCTCCACCGTTGATGAGGTCCTTGATGGCCCGCATCAACTCTTCGACAACACGACGAGCGTCACCGATGAGCGACACATCTGGGGTGCGAACTTTGCCGTGCTCGGCAGGGTCGATGTCGGCGTGGATGATCTTGGCATTGGGGGCGAACGCCGAGACCTTGCCCGTGACGCGATCATCGAACCGGGCGCCGATGTTGATGAGCAAGTCGCTCTTCTGTAGCGACTGGATGGCCGTGAAGTTGCCGTGCATGCCAGGCATTCCGAGCGCCAGCTTGTGGCTGTCTGGGAACGCACCGCGAGCCATCAGCGTGGTGACAACGTGGATGTCACACAGCTCGGCCAGTTCGCGCAACGGCTCGGCAGCACGAGCCTTGAGCACGCCGCCACCGATGTACAAGATGGGCTGGTGCGAGGCAAGGATCATCTCGGCGGCACGACGGATGCTGATGGGGTCTGGCTCAGTGACTGGGTGGTAGCCGGCGAGATCCACGGCGTCTGGCCAGTACCAGTCCATCGACTCTTGCAGCACGTCCTTCGGCAGGTCCAACAGCACGGGGCCTGGGCGGCCGGTGGTTGCCAGGTAGAACGCTTCCTTCACGAGGCGAGGGATGTCCTGCGCGCTCATGATGAGCTCGTTGTGTTTGGTGACCGACCGCGTGATGCCGACGGTGTCGCACTCCTGGAACGCATCGGTGCCGATGGCCGGACGCGAGACCTGCCCGGTGATGCAGACCATTGGGACCGAGTCCATGTAGGCGTCGCATAGCGGGGTGACCATGTTGGTGGCTGCAGGACCCGACGTCACCATGGCCACACCAGGCCGACCAGTGACATGTGCATAGCCTTCGGCCATATGGCCGGCGCCTTGCTCGTGACGCACGAGGATGTGGCGAATGCTGGACTCGAGAAGCGGGTCGTAGGCGGGGAGAATGCACCCGCCGGGCAGACCGAAGATCACCTCGGTGTCGCACATTTCGAGGCTCTTGATGAGGGCTTGGGCGCCGGTGAGCTTCATGTCGAAAAGGTCCTAGCTGGCTGGAGACGGATGGTTGGGAACAGAAATTCTACGAGGAAAACAAAAAACCCCCGGCCAGGCCGGAGGTTGGGTGCGCACCGCTATGTAACGCAGCGCGCTACGTGGTTACTACAAAAATGATGGCGGTTTTGGCGTTCATCGCCCAATACCATGACAGATAGGTACCCGCCTTGGCAAGCCCCACTTCTGAAGTTGTTCGTAGTAGCGAGCGGTGAAGTGGGCGCGCCCGGCGTGTCTGGTTGTCTCCAGCAGCCATTGCTGAACACGCCCGGACACGCTGAACACACCCACTCACCCAAAGGACGGTCAAACCAGCTGCTGACCAACCCAAGTCGGGTCAGCTGTTAAGCCGGACGTACCAACGAACGGTGACGTGCTCGCCGATAGCCAGCGACCGTCTCCAACGATGGGCGAACGGGCGGCGACAACATGGTCTGCTTGTCCTCAAGCACCCCTGCCCTCCGCAAGATGGCCCGCTGCACCGATGCTGCCATCGCACCGAGTTCATGCAGAGGGCGATGCCGGTGCTCGATAGGACCAAGATCAGCTTCGCCGATCGAGTCCCGGCCGAAGCGTTGGTACATCCCTATGAGCAGCCCTACATCGACGCCGTAGTCAGCTTCGAACGAAAGGGCTTCCGCAGCAGACCGACGGATGGCAGCCATTCCCGAAAGTGGCTGGCGAATGCCCGCAAGGTCGGGAAACAGGATCGACAGCAGCGGGCGGGCTGCTAGCTCAGTAACCCGACCACCACCGACCGACCCTTGCGCGTTGCGGTCGAAGTAGCCCTTGACCAACAACAGTTCGTCGTCGAGCAGCATCGGCCGCAATAGCTCCCACATCATCGCCGGATCGAACTCCGACAGGTCGGCATCGCACCACAAAATGATCTCGCCGGTGCTGGCTGCGACAGATCGCCACATCGCGTCGCCCTTGCCGCGGCTTGGACCAAAGCGCCCCATCCAGTCAGCGGACGACCAAACAGTTGCGCCGCACTTTGCAGCGATGAGGGCAGTGTCATCGTCTGACCGGTCGTCGATGACGATGACCTCGTCGATGAGCCCGTCAGTAATGACTCGGTGTTCGAACAGGTTTCGAAGCAAACACCCAATCGTTTCTGCTTCGTTGCGAGCAGGAATGCAGAGGCTGATTCGCTGATCTTGTTTGAGCCGATCGTAAAGAACCGAAGTAACACTGTAAGTAGACATATCAACCTCTTTCCTTCGTGTGAAGTGGTGAACGCCTTGTCTGGGAACCACCTAAGCAGCCCGAATGGCCGATGGGAATGACCTACGGGAGAACGCGCAGAGAACGCGCAGCGATGCGACTGTTCCGGAACTCGCCCGTTACTCGGTCGTCGGTTTTCAGCGACCGGCCTCGCACGAGACGCCGTTTCAAGGCATCCCATGTCGTTCGAACAGGGGCTCAGCCGTCATACATCAGAACGGATGGCCGCGTTCTCCCACGTGGGCACACGATTGCCAGAGTCGGAGTGCTGCAATTGCATTGCGGTGACAACACGCTGGACGGCATCGGCCTGCGTCGGGTCGATGGACTGGGCACCGCCCGGGCGGCCGATGACGGTCTGAAACAGCGACCACCCTGGCCACAGGTCGGCGGCGCGGCCCACAACGACGAGCGGCGGGAGGGCATCGAGCAGCTGCGCTTGATGTTGGATCACAGCGACGTCGAGCGGCACAGAAGGAGAAGCGGTTGTGCCGATAAACACCAATCGGTCCCATAGGCCAATCAACCGAGGGGCGAGCATGGCCTCGGCGCGCGGCAGCCTGACGGCCAACGCATTGACCTGATGATCTGCTTCCAGAAGGCTGATCAGCCGTGCTTGCAAGTCAGCCTCACCGGGGGCTTGCTCAGCTGCCGCCACCACGAGCACGTTGAAGTTCGCCACGTCGCGAAACTACCCGGCGACGAAGCGAACTGGTTACGCCGAGCTGGCTATTCAGCGGGCTTGCAACGCCTCGATGAGTTTTGGCAGCACCTTGTGGACGTCGCCGACAATGCCAAGGTCGGCAATGCCGAAGATGGGGGCTTCCTTGTCCTTGTTGATGGCAATAATGGTCTTTGCACCCTTCATGCCGACCATGTGCTGCGTTGCACCCGAGATACCAGCAGCGATGTACACCGCCGGTTTCACGGTCTTGCCGGTCTGGCCCACCTGGTACGAGTACGGCACCCAGCCCGCGTCGACGATGGCACGCGATGCGCCTGGCGCACCTTTCAGAAGCTTGGCCAGATCTTCGATCATCTGGTACTTGGCAGCTTCGCCGAGGCCGCGACCGCCGGAGACCACGACTGCCGCCTCGTCAAGCGAAGGGCCCGTGCGCTCTTCTGCATGACGATTAATGATCGCAGCACCGCCGGTTGCGCCAGCATCGGGGACAGCAACGGCTTCGACAGCTGCCGGAGCTCCGCCGGCTGACTCTGCAGCGAAGGACTTCGGGCGCACCATCACCAGGAACGGACCGCCGGCGGTGAACGATGCCTTCAGCGTTTTTGCCCCGCCGAACACGGCGTGTTCAACCGTGACATTGTCGCCATCGACCGTGAAGCCGACTGCGTTGGTGAGCACGGTCTTGTCCAACTTGGCCGACAGACGGCCAGCGGTGTCGCGGCCTTCGTAGGTCTGGGCAAGCAAGATTGCGTCAGGCACATTGCCCCCAGCCACCAACGTCGCCATCGCAGTTGCTGCAGGGATGGACGTGAGCGCTCCGCCGACGTCGCCTGTGGCGTACACCTTGGATGCGCCGAAAGCACCCAATTCGGTTGCAACGGCTGCCCCGTCGCCGACGATGAACGCCTCGACGGTTGCGCCGGTTGCACGTGCCGCGGTGAGCAGCTCAAGGGTGGAGGTCGCAACTTTGCCGTTGACTGCCTCGGCGAACACCCAGATCTTGGAAATTGCCATGATGTTTTCGTTTCTCTCGTTCTGCGTCGTTCGTAAGGTCGTTCGTAAGGTCGTTCGGGTGTGGTTCAGGGATTTCGAGTCAGGAATGTCGACGGGTCGAGCTGATGCTCAGAGGACCTTGAGCTGGTCAAGGAAGGCAACGATGCGGTGATGCGATTCACCATCGTCTTCGATGACCTCGCCGGCCTGGCGGGTTTCGGAATCGGTGACGGAGACAACTTGCTGACCGGAGCCGGCCCAACCGACTGACGATGCATCGATGCCGAGAGCGGCAACCGTGAGCTCTTCGAGTGGCTTGCCCTTGGCTGCCATGATTCCCTTGAATGACGGGTAGCGAACCTCGACAACACCGGCGGTGACTGAAACCAGTGCCGGCAATGGAGTGGTGACCTCGTCGTATCCGGCCTCGGTCTGGCGGTCGACAGAGAGCGACGAACCATTGACCGTGAGCTTCTTGGCGAACGTGACGCTGGGGAGGCCCATCAGCTCGGCGATCTGAACTGGCGTGGTGCCGGTGTATCCGTCGGTCGACTCGGTGGCGGTGATCACCAGGTCTGCGTTGACCCGCTTGATTGCCGCAGCCAGAACTTTTGCCGTGCCGAGTGCATCGCTTCCCCTCAGCGCTGGGTCGCTGACCAAGATTGCCTTGTGAGCGCCCATCGCAAGGCCGGTACGCAGACCGCTCTGTTCGGAGTTCGGTGCCATCGAGACGAGCGTGACCTCGCCGCCGCCAGCAGCCTCGACCAGGCGCAACGCCATCTCGACACCGTAGGCATCAGAATCGTCGAGGATGAGCTTGCCTTCACGGACCAGCGTATGGTCGGCGAGGCTGAGCGAACCCGGGGTTGCGGGGTCGGGGATCTGCTTCACGCATACAGCAACATTCAGAGACATGGGCCTAGTCTCGCACCGGTCTCGCCGCTCGTGAAAATCCGCACAAGCAAACGTGACAGACACCACACAGTGCTGGCACTGCGTAACCTCATGAGATCGATCGCGACACCCCCTCCGCTCACCACTCGGCCGCGCCCGAGCCACGTCGTCTGCAACCCGTAGGTAGCCAACACGCGCGCCGACGGGTGCTGATGATCATCAACCCATCGGCTTCGGGAGTCACCGCTCGCAACAGAGTGGTGATCCAGAACGCCATCAGCGCCGAGCACGACCTGGAGGTTTCCGAAACCCACCGCCGTGGGCACGCAACCCGCTTCGCTCAAGGCGCGGCTGCGCGTGGATTCGACGTCGTCGTGTCCGTCGGGGGTGACGGGACGGTCAACGAAGTCACGAATGGCTTGGCCGGGTCATCCACGTTGCTCGGCGTACTTCCAGGCGGATCTACAAACGTGTTTGCCCGCCAACTCGGGTTCACCAACGACCCCGAGGCAGCCACCGAGCAGCTGCTGGCAGGTCTGCGACGAAGCGAGCATCAGCGCATCGGCCTAGGCAAGGTCAACGGTCGATACTTCTGCTTTCACGTCGGCATGGGGTTCGACGCAGCTGTCGTGGCACACGTCGAACGGTTCGGCACGTTGAAACGATGGCTGGGCCACCCGTTGTTCGCATATGCAGGCGTCAGGACATGGGTCCGCGGATATGACCGAAAACGTCCGGCGATGTCGGTCGAGGTAAACGATGGACGCACTCGCGTCGACGGATTTTTTGCCGTCGCCATCAAGATCGACCCCTACTCCTTCGTCGGCCCGAAACCGATCTCCTTCGCACCAGCGGCCACGACAGCATCACCGCTATCGGTTGTCGTACTGACGTCGCTTGGCCTCGTTCCGATCGTACGGGCCTTGAGCCTCGCTGTGCGCGGCGGCGACATCGCAAAAGTGTCTTCGGTGACACGCCTCGACGGCCTGCACGGGTTCACCGTTCGCGGTCACCGCCCGTTTCCTTGGCAGATCGACGGGGACTACTTAGGTGATACCGACGTGCTCGACTTCAGCTACGAGCCGGACTGCCTGTCGCTCGTGAAACCGGCGTAAACCGGCGTAAACCGGCCGACAGTTAGTCCGCCGCGGGAACACCTTCGAGCGCGGTCCAGATTTCTCGCAGCTGCGAAATTTGCCGCGGACTGAGCTGACCGATGAAACGGTCGGCGATTTCTTCGTTCTGAACGATGGTCGCCTTAGCCACCACGACACGGCCCTCTTCGGTAATGACCGCGTGTTGAACCCGCGCATCGCTAGGGACCGGTTGCCGTTCGACGAACCCACGTGCCACCAGCCGGTCGACCATACGAGTGATGCCACTGGGAGTGAGGACGACTTCTCTGGCCAGCTCGCTCATGGGTAGCCTCTGGGCAGGGTGCTCGGCGAGATGCGTCAGAACCTCGAACTCAGCGAGCGTGAGACCGGTCTCAATCTGCAGCCGGGACGAAACAGCGGTCGTGACGCGGGCATGGAACTTCAGAAGCCCCCGCCAGGCGTCGTGATGCGTCGGGTGTGTAAGCAGATTCGCCATAGCGCTTTCGCAAATGTCGTGCCTCCGTCACAGGCATCCATGAAGATCGAACGTACGAGTCTGTCACATTTCCGTCCCTCACAGAGGGTCCGAATTATTCGCACTACTGATGCAAACGGTTTTATTCTGCGCGCTCAACGTGTCCACCGGAGCGGGCAACTGAACCTTTCAGCTGCCCGGGTTGTCCGTACCTCCGCGAAGAACGGCTGTCGCAACATCAGGGACGTTGGTGATGATCGCCGACACGCCCCAGCTGCTCAGGGTTCGCATCCGATCAGGTTCATCGACGGTCCACACGTTCACGGCCAGACCAGCTTCGGTGGCCTGCTCGACGGTGCGTCGGACCAACGGCCGGTGGAAAGGATGGATTGCCTGATGTCCGTCGCGCAGGCAGGTCTCGATGATTCGGCCGGGTCGGGCAGACACGCTGAACAAAAAGCCCGTGGACATACCACCGTCGAGCTCTTTCACGAGATCGATGACCGCCCGATCGAACGACGAGATGATGTACCGCTCACGTCGCGGGTCGTGAAGCAGTAACTCCGTCACAAGCCGCGTCAAGCGATGGTCGGGGTCGTAGCCCGGTTCGTCGGGATCACTTTTGATCTCGATGTTGACCTGCAGGTCAGCGCACGCATCAAGCGATGCGGCGAGCGTCGGCACATACTGAGGCAATTCGCACAACCTGAGCGAGCAAATGGCCCCAAGGCCTTCGATCCTGGGGTCGTGATGAACGGCCATTACATTGTCGGCGCTCAACCGCACGTCGAGTTCCACCATGTCGGCGCCCATCTCAACTGCCCGAGCAAAAGCCTGGACCGTGTTCTCCCGCTCGACGCGCGATGCGCCTCGATGGGCAACGACGCGCGGAACCGGGTTACTAGTCATGCCGACAGTTTTGCCCGCCACGACCCTGCAATGCACCAGACCTCGATCAGTGTTCTCCGAGCGGTATGCGGATCTCGACCACGGCGCCTCCGCCTGGAACTCCGGTAGAGGATCCAGCAGCAGGTGGTCGGTTGTCGTTGTATGTCGAGATGACACCGCCCAATTCAGAGGTGATCAAGGTCCTGACGATGGTCAACCCGAGGCTGGCACCTGCGGTTGGTGAGGACAGGGAGAACCCCGGAGGGAACCCGCGCCCGTCATCTCGAACGACAACCCTCAGTTGTGGTTCGGCACCTCCAATCCGGTCGAACCGAACACGAACCGCCCCACCGCCAAAGCCCCCCGACGCGCCGCTTGATGGGGTACCCGAGCCAGGTAGCGCTGGAGCCGGGTACCCATGCTCAACGGCGTTCTGCAGCAACTCAACGAGGACTATCGATAAGGGTGTCGCAATTTCTGCCGGCAGCTCTCCAGCACTGCCCTCGATACTGAAACGAACAGGACGGGACCCGTGCCCGCTCTCTTGCAGTCCCTCCTCGACAACGCGAACCAAAGGGCGAATGACGTCGTTGAACGGGACGGCAGAGGTGATGCCCTGAGACAGGGTTTCGTGCACCAACGCCATCGACCGAATTCGGCGAACGGATTCTTCGATCGCTTCACGCGCCTCGGGAGACCCAGTTCGACGACCCTGCAATCGAAGCAACGAACTGATGGTCTGGAGGTTGTTCTTCACACGGTGGTGAACCTCGCGGATGGTTGCGTCTTTCGATCTGATCAAACGGTCTCGCCGCCGCACGTCGGTCACGTCTCGCATCAGCAGCAGACTGCCCTCGTTCAGCGGCAGAAGGTACGTTGCGACGACCGTCGACAGGTTCGGTTCAGCGGCCGTCCGTGTTTTGTAGGTGGCCGAGGAATGCAGACCCGACTGGGTTTCAAATACGGCTGCGCCTCCACTGGTGATCCCGGGGGGGCTGAACAGACCTCTACCCGCTCCGCGCCCAGGGAGGACAGCCGTCAGTTCCCCACTGAGGGGCACCGTGGCTGCGGCGACATCATCGAGCCAACCCTCTTGTAGCCCCAACTCGGTGAGGCGTTTCCCCTCGGCGTTTACCTGAACTCCGAGACGGTGCAACGACGACGTTGCATTCGGCGAAGCAAATCGTATGCGCGCTTCAGAGTCCAGAACCACAACGCCGTCGCCCACCCGCATGTTCTCGGTCGGTTCGTAGTCCTCGGAATACGGAAAGCGGCCGGCGGCGATCATCTCTGACAGCTGATCGAAGATGTCAATATACGCCCGTTCAAGGCGCCCCCGGCGACGACCGGCGGCGACCGCAGCCTCGCAGAGGACAACCGCGGCAGGTTCCGCAGCAGGTTCCGCAGCACGTCGGTCGACAGGCTGGACCGATGGTTGGCCGGCACCTGACCTTCTTGCGGGGACAGGGATCGCGCGGGATCGGGCCGCACTCGTTGCACCGATGGCGTAGACATTGGAATCGGACCATGACCGGCCGGACCATTGCTCGTTCAGAACCGGGCGTTCGGCAGGTGTAACAACCTGACCCACCAGATCCTCTGCGTACAGAGTTTGATGAGTGGTTGGCCGAACCTGCGCAGTGACGCGCCAGCCGATGGCACCGGACCCACGTTGCAGCAGCAGCAAATCACAGAATCCAACATCGGCCATCAGCCCCCACGAGCGGACCAGCAGATCCAGATGGTGTTCAGAGGATTGGTGCTGTTGCGTCATCGGCGTCGTCGCCCTGCGGCTTGTTTCGGTGGCGTGCCAACAAGTGCCGGTTCGAAGACAAGGCGGCCAATCCGCGCGAGCGAAACCACATCGTCGATCGGGTCGGGTGCCTCGGGCAGTGCAACACGCACACCAGCGTTCGGGCAGAACCTCTGGAACTGCCTCCGTTGGTGCTCGGCCAGCTGGATCTGCTGCACATGCGTTTCAGCAGCAGCAATCGCAATGCGTCGAAGGGAAGCACTTGGCTGTCCGCCAACGGAATCATCGTCGATGCGTTGCAGAAACGAACTCGCAAGCGCGACCGATTCCGCTGCAAGCGGAGCCGCGCCGACAATGTCGACCATTGCGGGCGGAGCAACTCGGTTCATCACTGCTGCGCCCAAACGCAGACCCCGTTTTGCCAGCTCGGCGGTGAAGTAGTCGGCTTCGTGCATCGGTGCGGGCTCGGGGGTGGTGACGACTATGAACGCCGTCTCTGGTGAGCCGATGAGCTGCGCGACCGACGTGGCCCGGTGAACAAAGCCTTCGTACATTCCTTGGAACAGCAGAAAGAACTCGGCCACGTCCTGCAAGAACTGTGAACCCAGGATGCGGTCGGCGATTTGGTAGAAGGGCTTCGTTGCCAGATACCCAAGCCGACCTCCGCGTTCGCCGCCCACCCGGTACGGAAACGTGATCCACCGCAGCAACGCAGACGTGAAGAAGTCCTTCATTCGTTGCGGCGCTTCGAGGAAATCAATGGCATGTCTGCTTGGCGGGGTGTCCACCACAATGAGGTCAAAGCGCGCCGACTCTGCCAACTCGTGCAGTCGCTCCATCGCGATGTAGTCGTGGCTTTGGACGAACCTTTGCGTGATGTTTCGATACAGCGGGTTGGCGAGGATTCGGTCTCGGGTGTCGGCATCGGGAGCGTGTCGTCGGACCAAGTCGTCCCACGATGCCGATGTGTCGAGCATGGCAACCCACAGTTCGCCGGGTCCAGCGCCAATCGCAACGTCCGCATGCCCGACAGCCCCGACGGGAAGTTCGACACGGGTTTCGGTGTTGCCGACGACTTCTAGCCCGAGCGCCGTCGCAAGCCGTTTCGCTGGATCGATGGTGAGCACCAACACTCGTTTGCCACCGGTCGCCGCTGCCGCCGCAAGCGACGCAGCTGTTGTTGTTTTGCCGACTCCACCAGACCCACAAACGATCAGCACTCGGGCATCAGCAAGCGAGGCCGTCGGACTCGCCGGAATGTTCACGGCCATCCGAGTTCCTCCCCCAAGAGCGCCGCAACCGAAGCGGTACACGACGGGCCCGGTTCAGACCAGCCGAGCCACGGCACGAACGCGACAGGAGTCGGACCAACTACACCTAGCAAATCGGCGAGATGGACTTCACGACTACGGCGTTGCCGCACGGCGAAATCGATGGACTCGCGCAACGGCGCAGTGTCGCCACCCATGATCCGGTCAAGCGCTGCGGGTTGAGCACACAGGGTTTCGAACTCAGCCAGGTCAGCGCGTGCAAGCGGCTCGGGAAGCACCCGGTTCACCACAACGGCGGCCACGTCGACTCGGACCCGTCCACGCAAGCGTTCGAGCAGTTCAACGGTCTCGACGACCGGCATCTCTTCAGGAGTCGTTACAGCAACAACACCCGTACGGGCAGGGTCGCTGAGGATGGCCCGCATCCAACCGGTCTGACTGCGGATGAGCCCGGCGCCCACCAACTCGTTGATGGCTTGCGGTGCATCGAGCTGACCAACAATGTGGCCGGTGGCCGTGGCATCGACGACAACGAGGTCGTAGTGATGTTCACGGACTTCGAAGCACACCTTGCCCATGGTGACGATTTCACGCACGCCAGGGGCCGCGTTGGCTACGAAATCGAACATGCCGGACAGCACGCCAATGCGGGTAACCACGGGGATCTTTAGGAATGTACGGAGGTATTCCTTCAACGACTCTTCCGGGTCCATCGACATGGACCAGAGGCGTTGTTGACGCTCAACAGGTTGGTACGACGGGATGAAGTCCGGCCGAGGCCCCACCAGCGCCGTATGCAGGTCGCCCGTTGCGTCGAGTTCGACTGCAAGCACTCGCTTGCCTTGCTCGGCCGCTGCCCAAGCCAACGACGATGCGACCGTGGTCTTGCCGACGCCACCCTTGCCGGTGACAATCAGCAGCTCACGGTCGAACAGCATTGTGGTTGCCGCTGGAATTAGCGGGCGAACCCGACCTTTCGTTCGTCGGACGTGCTGCCAATTTCGACATATGCGATCTTGGCCGCAGGAACACCGATGTCACGGCCCTTGCGATCGGTGAGCCAGAGCACCCCTTCGCCGGACGCGAGTGCCTTCTCGACGTCGGCGCGCAGCTGATCGTGCTGCTCGTCAGCCATGTCGAGTTCGATCTCCCTGACGGATTGGGTGATACCGATGCGGACGTCCACGTTGTGTGCCTCTTCGAAGGTTCGAGCCAGTGGCTCAGGTTTGATGGGGAGTTCGGGGGTGCAGGTGCTAGCTGGGTGTGCTTGGCAGTACTTGGCTGACGCATCAGCCGATGGGTTCAGCCGATGGGTTCAGCCGATGCGGAGTGCTTTGTTGTATCGGCGCTTAGGGGCCATGTCCTGAGCGATGGTACGGGCGATGGCAGCGTATGCGGCCGAAGCCTCGGCATCGGGGTCTGACACGGTGATGGGCAGACCGATGTCCATTCCCTCACGCAACGCGGGAACCAAGGGGATCTGGCCCAACAACGGGACCGAAAGTGTGTCGGCCAACTCTTGACCGCCGCCGGAGCCGAAAATCTCGTAACGCCTACCGTCGTCACCACTGAACCAGCTCATGTTCTCGATGACACCAGCCACAGCCATGTTGATCTGCGGCTGACGAGCCATTGACGCACTGCGCTGCGCAACGCGCTGCGCGGCTGGCTGCGGCGTAGTGACGATGAACAGCTCTGCCCGTGGCAGGTACTGGGCCATTGACAGTGCGACGTCGCCGGTACCGGGTGGCATGTCAACGAGCAGGAAATCCGGCTCGCCCCAGTAAACGTCGGTGAGGAACTGTTCGAGCGCTTTGTGGATCATCGGCCCACGCCAGATGATGGCCCGGTCTTCTTCGACGAGGAAGCCCATGCTCATCGCGGACACGCCGTGCCCGACCGGCGGGATGATCATCCGCAATTCTTTCTCGTCGCCATCGGCGTCGGGAATCATGGTCGGCTGGCGGTCGACACCCAGCATCTTCGGCACGGAGAACCCATAGATGTCGGCGTCGAGCACGCCGACGCGGTAACCCATCTTCGCAAGTGACACGGCCAGATTGACGGTGGTAGAGGATTTGCCGACCCCGCCCTTGCCTGACGCGATGCCGAGAATGCGGGTCTTGGCACCGATCTGCATGAACGGTGGAGCCTCGGCCGGGCCGGTTGAGTGGCCATGGCCGGACTGGCCGGCGTTCTCGTGCGTGGCCCATCCTTCGCGCAGGCGGGCCAGCAACACGCGCTGCTCGTCGATGGCGAGCACGTCGAGCGCACAACGAACCGTGGATACGCCGGGCAGCTGGCTGAGCCGGCGTTCGACTGCCTGGGCCAAGTCTTCGGCGGTTTCGTCGTCTGCCACTTTGGTTGCGACAACGACTTCGATGCTCGAACCACGGGACCCAACGGTGACAGATCGGACAAGGTCGAGTTCCACGATGCTGCGGTGCAGTTCGGGCTCGTTGACCTCGCGCAGGGCGGCGATCACATCGGCTTCGGTGAGGGTCATCTGGCAGGCTCCGGAGTTGCGTCGACCGACCGGATTCGGTGGTGGACCGCTTCCACGCTACCGGCACCCTTCGGTAACCGATTTCACGCCGCCGAAGGGCGTGCGCTCGGACCGTGCACAAGGGCCGCCCGGAAAAGGGAGGGCCGGAGTACCATCTGGCCATGAACGGGACTCACGTGGCCATCAGCGGCAAGCCACAACGCGCCCCCCAACCCGGCCTTCGACCACCCTTCCCGGAGGGCTTGTCGTCAAGTCGCGTTGCGCCGCGCAACCAGGTTCCGGAAAACGACGCAGACGGCCCGCAGTACTTCTCCTCGGCAGTATCAGCAGCGACGTCGATGTTCGGTGATCAGACCCGTCGCCGCATCTACCTGCTGGCGCGGTCCATGCCGGACGGCATTACCGCCGCCCAGGCAGCAGAGCGCTGCGGGGTACACGCCAACGTGGCCCGGCACCACCTGGACAAGCTCAACTCTGGCGGTTACCTCGATGTCGAGCTGGAGGCAGGGTCGGGTCGAACCGGACGCCCGTCGAAACGGTATAAGTCCAACGGCCGCCCGATCGATCTCGAATTCCCGGCCCGTCGACACGATCTCATTGCGATGCTCCTGGGCCGTGCGTTGGAACTTCTGCCAACCGACGTCGCTGCTGCGATGGCCGAAGAGGTTGGCGAGCATTACGGCAGGGAACTCGCCGAGCAGATGAACCCGGGCGACGGACATCGGTCCATGCAATCGGCCCTACACGCTGTTGCCGATGCACTGACGGCACACGGCTTTGCCGCCCGAACCCAAGAACATGTCGACGGCCCATCCATCGTGTCGGGCAACTGTCCGTTCGGCGATCTCAGCACGCAACATCCGGTTATCTGCGCGGTCGACCGTGGCATCGTGCGCGCCATGCTGCTCACGCTGCACGGCGAAGGCGAACCTTCGCTGCTTGGGACGCGTCCCACCGGCGCAGCCGAATGCACCTCTCTCATCGGCTAGCTCATCGGCTAGCTCATCAGCAGACGTCCCAGGTCGGCTGCATCAGTCGTTGTCACCGAACCATCGTCGTGTGACAGCTGCTCCCGACTCGTACATCGCGTTGATCTTGGCGTCGTCGTAGCCCAACTCGCCCAATACCTCTCGGGTGTGTTCACCGAGGTCAGGAGCTAGCCCGGTTGGCGCCGATGGGCTACCGGCAAAGTCGACCGGTGTGGCCACCATCGTTGTCGGCCCAGACGGGCCGGGAACCTCAACGTAGGCACCTGCAGCCCATGCCTGCGGGTCGGCCAACACGTCGTCCACCGTCTGCACGGGGGCCCAGAACACTTCTGGGTCATGGGCGAACACCGTTGCCCACTCGGCCAGGGTCTTGGTGCCAAACGCTGCGTCCAACAGACCAACTAGCACCGATGCGTTCTGGGCGCGCGCCAACGGCGTCGCGAAGCGTTCCTCGCTGACCCATTCCTCGTGGTCAACAGCGCGGGCGAGCGACGGCCAGTGACGAGAACCTTCCAACCCAATCATCCAGAACCGTTTGCCGTCGCTTGCCTGGTAATGGTTAACGGTCGGGCTGGCCATGGTCTGGCGGACGCCCTTCGACGGGACCCTCCCCCACCCGAGCGCCAGGTTGAGATCGAACCCCACGGTGTACATGCCTTGACGCAGAAGCGATGTGCTCACCAGCTGACCCTCCCCGGTTCGCTCACGGTGAAACAGCGCTGCGCTGATGGCGGCGGCCGCAGACATCCCTGTCGGGTGATCCCCCATACCCCCACGTTGATATGGGGGCATACCACCCGGTGGGGTGAGGAGATCGGCGATGCCAGACCGGGACCAGAAGGCGCCGATGTCGAAGGCAGCACGATCTCGGTCGTCGCCTTCAACGCCATAGCCGGTGATCGACGCATAGATCAGGCGTGGGTTGCGGGCCATCAGGGTGACCGGGTCGAGCTTCAGGCGTTCCAATGCACCCGGCCGAAGGTTACTGACGAACACATCAGCTCTATCGATAAGTGCACAGACGGCTTGGTACGCAGCGGGTTGGGTGATGTCCAACGCCACCCCGCGCTTGGATCGATTGTCCAGCTCGAAGACCGGGTTGGTCGGCAGGTCACCACCGAGCATGGCGTGGAACTGGCGGGCCGGATCGCCTGCAGGTGGTTCGACCTTGATCACCGATGCACCCCAATCGGCCAGGATTCCTGCGGCTGCCGGCCCAGCCACCCAGACGCCTATCTCGACAACGTTGACGCCAGCCATTGGGCCCAAGTGTTTGATGGGTTGCTCCACCTCGGGTGTGAAATTCATGTTGCCCTCCTAGCGCCCGCCTACTCATCGGTTCACGCTGCACGAGTTTGGCGACCCGATCGGCATCTCACCAATCGCCGGCAAACCCCCTGCTCAACCCGGAGTGCGCTCAGGGTTTCAACCACCGCTTCGTTCTGAGTTAGTGACGTGAACCTGAGAAGATCTCCAGATGACCACCCCCGTCTCAATTGCGGCCTCCGGCGCGGTCGCATTTCCGCCCGTTGCCGCCTCGGTTCGAAACGCTGTGAAGCAGTACGGCACCGGCGAAAGTTCCGTCTTCGCGCTCAACGACGTTTCGGTTGACTTCGCCCGCGGTGAATTCACCGCCATCATGGGCCCCTCCGGTTCCGGCAAGTCAACGCTCATGCACTGTGCTGCAGGGCTCGACGAGCTCACCAGCGGCGATGTGTTCATCGGCGACACCAGGCTGGGCGACCTGAAAGAAGCTGCGCTCACCAAATTGCGTCGGGACAACATCGGGTTTGTGTTCCAGGCGTACAACCTCATTCCCACCCTCACAGCCCAAGAAAACATTGTGCTGCCGATGACGCTGGCCAAGGCCACGCCCGACCAGGCGTGGGTCGACAACGTGGTCGACGCCGTCGGGCTCACCACCCGGCTCAGCCATCGGCCGAGCGAACTGTCGGGTGGTCAGCAGCAGCGTGTTGCCGTGGCCCGCGCACTCGCCAGCCGCCCGCAGATCATCTTCGCGGACGAACCCACAGGAAACCTCGACTCAGCTACCGGTGACGAAATCCTCACCTTCATGAGGCGTGCCACAGCAGAGTTCGGGCAGACCATCGTGATGGTCACCCACGACCCCAACGCGGCCTCGTACGCCAACCGGGTGCTGTTCCTTGCCGACGGCAAGATCGTCGACGAAATGCGAGACCCCGACGAAGAGCGGGTCCTTCAGCGCATGCGCCGCTTCGGACGCTGAGGTCGGCGTCATGTTGAAGACTCTCGAAAAAGCGATTGACATCGGGGCAACGGTGATCGGGGTCGCCCTGGCGGTAACTGTCCTGCTCAGCTTCATTGCAACCGTCGTAGCCATCTTCTGGGCATTCTTTGCCGTTGGACCAGGAATGCGGAAAGTTGCCCTTCGCAACCTGTGGTCATACAAGCGCCGGCTGCTCACCAGCGGATTCGCCGTTGTGCTCGGCGTGTCGTTCCTTTGCGGTTCGTTCATTTTCACCGACACCCTAAAAAGCCTGTTCACTGATCTGTTTTCTTCTTCGGTGAAGGGAGTCGACGCGGTGGTCCGGTCCGAACAGGGCTTCGACCTTGGCCCGGACGGCGGTCCCTACGATGACGGACGCTCGCTGTTGGCAATCAATCTGGCCGAAAAGCTTCAGGGCACGCCAGGGGTAACCGCTGTCGACCCGCTCTACACGGGATACGCCCAATTATTGAACAAAAAGGGAAAACTCGTTCGCACCGGCGGCGCGCCAACGTTCGGGTTCCTATGGGCTGGCGACCCTGAGCTGAGTTCCTACCAGATCCTCAATGGGCGCGCCCCCAAGGCCGACAACGAGATCGTGCTTGATCGCGGGCTGATCAAGACCACCGGATACAGGGTTGGAGACACAGTCAAGGTCAACACCAGCGGCCCGGTTGTCGAGTTCAAGGTCGTGGGCGACGCAACGTTCGGGACCTCCGACAGCGCCCTTGGGGCAACTGCTGTCTTCTTCACGCCCGAACGTGGTACAGAGCTGATGGGTAAGCCCGGCCAAGTGCAGGCCTTCATCGTCCGGGGAGATGACGGGCTGACGCAGCGCCAGCTTGTCCGCAACATCAAGGAATCGACTGCCTCCGTCACCAGCGTGTCGGGAGCCAAGCTGGACGTCATTACGGGCGCTGCGTTTGACGCAGAGCAGCAGTCGTTCGTCAACACGCTGTTCAACTTCATCAACTACTTCTTCACCGCGTTCGCTGTCATCGCTCTGTTCGTGAGCGTTTTCGTCATTGCGAACTCGTTCTCGATCGTCATCGCGCAGCGCAATCGAGAGATGGCAATGCTCCGAACACTGGGCGCTGGGCGACGCGAAGTGGTGGCAGCCACGCTCCTCGAAGCATTCTTCCTCGGCCTCCTCGCTTCGATCGTCGGGATCGCATCGGGGTTCGCCGTCGCGTGGCTCATCCGTTTCGCACTCAACTTCTTTTCGGGTGGTGACGGCAGCGGATTTCCCTCGAGCGGCTTCAAATTGCTCCCTCGAACCGTTCTAGCTGGCTTATTCGTCGGAACCATCGTGACGGTGTGGTCCTCGGTGCTTCCGGTCCTTCGGCTGTCGCGGATCAAGCCGCTTGCCGCGCTGCAAGCAACGGCGATCGACCGTGCTGGGACGTCGCGCCTCCGAGCCACAATCGGCACCGTCTTCGTTGCTCTGTGCGGTTTTGTGCTTGCAGTCGGCCTTGCCGGCAGTGGCGGGAAGGCCGCTCGAAATGTTGGTATCGCTGCCGGTCTTTTCTTGGTGGCGACGATTTTTCTCGGGCCGTATATTGCACGACCGGTTACCGGAATTCTCGGTCGACGCTGGTACGGCTGGGTCATTGCTCTTTTCGGACCGCTGTTCGGCGTCGTCGCAACTCTGGCCGCAGTCGTGCTTACGGCCGTTGCGGCAAAGGCGGTCACCGACAACTTTTCCTGGTGGAAACTCGTGGGCTTGGTGCTCGCAGGCCTGTCGATTCCGCTTGCTGGAGTGGCCGGTTGGACGTTGATGGTGACGGGCATCCAGGCGAATGGGGTTACCGGCCAGATCGCACGTGAAAACTCGGTCCGCAATCCCACGCGAACGTCGGCAACAGCTCTTGCGCTGACCATCGGCACTGCGGTCGTGAGCGCAATCTTCGTGTTGTCGCAGTCGATCACCGGAACGTTTCGGGGCGCCCTTGAAAACTCCGTGAAGTCTGACTTCGTGGTCGCGAGCGGAACCGACTTCGGTTTTCCGGTGGAAGTAGAAGATCGCATCAAAGCGGTGCCTGGCTACGTGGCATCGTCGGGTCAACGATTCAGTCGTATCGAATACAAGGACAAACAACGCACGCTCGGCATCGTCGATGAAACTGGGATCAGCGCGGTGGTTGACCTCGGCGACCTGCAAGGCGACATCACACAACTCGCACAACCTGACACGATCGCGGTCGACACGAAATCGGCGACAGACAACGCGCTTTCGCTCGGCGACACTCTCGAAGTGAAATTTGCCAGCGGGGCGGTGTCTTCGTTCGAACTCGTAGCCATCTACGACAACGCCGAAGGGCTTGGCAACACGTATTACTTGGTTGGTCGGGCAACCGGCGACAGGCTTGCTCCAAGCGAAGTCTCGAACTTCACCTACGTCAAGACCGACGGCAAGAACTCTCAAGCGTTCCAGGCTGCGGCCGACAAAGTGCTGCAGCCATTCCCAGCGGCTGAACTGAAGACGAAGAAGCAGTTTGCAGATCAGCAAGTCGGCCAACTGAACCAGTTCATTCAACTCATTAATGCGCTGCTCGGTCTGGCCATCATCATTGCCATCCTGGGAATTGCCAACACACTGCGATTGTCGATATACGAACGGACCAGGGAGATCGGATTGCTTCGGGCTGTCGGTCAGGGACGCGACCAGGTCCGGTCCATGATCCGCTGGGAAGCAATTGTCGTTGCAACGTTCGGCACGTTTCTTGGGGTGGTGATCGGCACCGGATTCGGGTCAGCACTCGTGCGTGTGCTTGGCAAGGAAGAGTCCGTGAAACTCACCATCCCGTGGACCACCATTTTGGCGCTCATGCTGCTTGCGTCACTTGTGGGTCTTTACGCAGCTCGGAAGCCGGCCAAAGACGCGGCGAAGATGAACATCCTCCGCGCCATCGCCACCGACTGAATTCTGGTTCCCTGGGCTTTGCCCGCTTCGGGCCCGAAACAACTGAGTGCTGCCCGGTGGTCTTGCGACCGGCGGGCAGATTCATTTTCCGGACATATGTATTCGTTCCGGAATGATCGGCCGCGTCGATGAGTGGGTGTCTCCTGCAGGTTTGGTCGTCTCCAGCAGCCTGCTCAGCACGCCCAGCCATGCAGGACACGCCCAGAGGTTCCAAACTGGGCCCCGAGACATGGTCGTCCCGGGACGGACGTGCCGTGTGCTTACGGGCGGCGTTTGGTGCGGGTGACGTCGAAGGCCCTCGCCAACAACGGGCTGGCCTCGCGGTCGGGCTCGTCGAGCGCAACGTGTGCGACGCCGTCGCGATAGGCGGCCGGAAGGTCGTAGTTCCCAGCCTCATGAGCTGATTCCGATTCAGGTTCCGATTCACGCACATCTATTGAACCGTCCAGCGCACCGACATGCTCAACCCGTAGGAGACGGTCCGTTCGCTCAGCATCGGCGTACGCCGAGGTGACGTCGACAACGACTTCGATGCGCGACGCTGCGGCGGGGCTGGTCACATCTGCGTGTCGGAGGTCGAACTGATCTTCGTCAGACTGCCAAGCAGACCGGGGACCGGGCGGGTTACTCGGTCGTGCTTCGGGGTCACCTGTGTCGCTGAACCTGGAGTCTGCGCCCGGCAGCGGCGAACGGCGCTGCTTGTCGCGCCGTTTCGTAGCTGCCAGAGGAGTAGCCACTTCGACGGCTGGCAGTACCTCGGGCAACGAGGGCACCTCGTATCGTTCGCCGTCGAACAACGGCGGACGGACCGACCGGTTATCGACCAGGGTCCAGCCTCGTGGCACCACGATTTTCTCGGCGTGCGAGAAACACAACATGCCTGCACCAACCTCGCCGATGGCAAGGTCGATAGAGACAATGCGGTTGGTGACATCGAGCATCAATCGAGCCGATGCTGGGCGTGCACAATCCGCCCGGCCGCACTGGGGGGCGACGCGGTTCATTTGGTGATCAGGTTCACCGTGGCCGAGACGGGGCCTGCGCATAAGGTCAACGGTAGCTGGTCTGAGGTGCGCCGAACCCGACAGTCGGCGGAACCGCGGGCGGAACGGTGAGCGCAGCACGAACCCACAGCACCGACATCCAGAACGCCACAGCCCCGATGATGTGGACGAACACCAGCCCGGCCGGTACCTGATTGAACCATTGCAGGTAGCCAACAGAACCCTGCACGACAATGACCGCAAGCATTACTTGGACACGCGGTTGCAACGCCGCGCCGGCTGAAGATTGGGCGATGTGCGGCACCTTCCATGTCCGCCAGGCAAGTACCGCTGCGCAGGCCAGCGCTGCCCACGCTGCCAGCGAATGGAGCATGGCAACCGAGTCCATTGCGAAACCCAGCCGCTCGGCTGCTTCGTCGCCCGCATGAGGCCCGGACCCGGTAACGATGGTTCCCAGAAACAACGTCAACAACGCGAAAGCTGTCAGCCCACGCCCCAGCCACTGTTCGAAAACACCGAAGGCGCGGTGGCGGGAGCGGCCCCACAGATCGGGGGTCGGAGCGCCTTCGCCGCTGCGGTGGAGCAGCACCAATCCGGCGGCAAGTGCAGCAATAGCCAGAAGAAAATGCGACAGCACCCACGTGGGCGGCAACGCCTTCTTGACCATTAGCCCACCCAACACCGCGTTGCCCATGATTGCGGCAACCACAACCACGGCAGGCCGCACCAGGTCACGACGGTAAGGAACTCGCACCAGCGTTGCCAGCACACCGACACCCGCGGCGAGGACACACAGTCCCGTGACAACCCGATTACCGAACTCAATGAGGCCGTGCGCATCAGACAGCTCGGGAGTGACGCTCCCGTTGTTGCACGTCGGCCAATCCACACATCCCAGCCCGCTACCGGTGAGCCGTACCGCTGCGCCGGTGAGGATGATGAAGCCGAGTAGTGCAGCGCTGACGAACCCAACTCGACGCATGGTCGACGCGGACACCCGAACCCACCGGCCCAATGCGACCATGGCGAACACCATGACTGCGAGCGTGTTGGCCGTCGACAACCCGTAGCGGAACACTGCCGACGACTGCTTCGCGACACCCTGTGCTGCACCGGTGGCCACGACAACGGCCGCAACGCTGCCAATGACTGCGCGCAGACGACTGTTGGGCCAGCTGGCGACATCGCGAATGCCCGCGACGAAACGTCCCTGGCTGGCAAAGGAGTCTTTGGAGTCGAGTTCAACCGCTCTCGTTCGCCAGGTGGCAGCCGATCGCAGCGACTCCGACGTAGTCGGCGATAAGGATTCGGCCGGTCGAGGATCGGCAGCCACCCCGGAAACAGGTTGCACCGGCACCTCAGTCACCCCAGTGACGCTGCTCCAGGAACGGGTCGCCGTACATGTGGTATCCGTTTCGTTCCCAGAACCCAGCCTTGTCTTGCGTGAGCAGTTCGATGCCCCGAACCCACTTCGCGGACTTCCACAGGTACAGGTGAGGAACCAGCGTGCGGAGCGGGAACCCATGCTCGCCTTCCAGCGGTTCGCCGTCAAAGTTGTATGCGAGCAGAGCGACGCGCGGTGCCATCACATCTTCGAGCGGCAGGTTGGTGGTGTAACCGAACTCGCAGTGGAACATGACGTGCGTTGCCTCCGGCGACGGGCCGGCCTCGGTGATGAGGTCAGCCAACGAGCACCCGGTCCACAGGGTGTCGAACTTGGACCACTTGGTGACGCAGTGGATATCGGTGGTGATGTTGATCGCCGGGCGGGCAAGCACGTCGGCCCACGAAAGCGTGAGCTTGTTGGCTACCGCACCCCCCACGACCAGGTTCCAGTCAGACAGGTCGCCGTAGTCGGGCACGTCGCCCACATGCAGCACGGGAAACCTGTCCGTGAAGTACTGCCCCGGCGGGAGGCGCGCGGGATCAATGCCCCTGGCCTCGAGGTCCTTGCGATTCCGGTCGAAGAAGCTCACGGCTGCAGTTTCTCACGGGTGTTCTAGGATGCTTCACCGGCCGTTCAGCCGGGACCCACCCGGTGCCAACAGCGGCACAGTGGAGTCCCGAAGATGAACCTCGATACCGTCCGCATCGGCCTCACGTTCGACGACGTTCTCATCGTTCCAGCTCGCTCTGCCATTCGCAGCCGGGGCTCCGTTTCCATGCGGACCCAGCTCACCCGCAACGTGAGCATCGACATCCCGGTCACGGCGGCCAACATGGACACCGTGTGCGAATGGGAGATGGCCATCGCGATCGGTCGCCTTGGTGGCATCGGCATGATTCACCGTTTTTTCACCGTCGAGCAACAGGCAGCCCAGATCCGCAAGGTCAAGGGAGAAGGGCTGCTCGTGGGTGCGGCGGTTGGAACCGATCACGATGCGGTCAATCGAGCCAGGGCCTCGATCGAAGCCGGGGTCGACGTACTGGTGCTCGACATCGCACACGGCCACTCCGACCACGCGATCGACACCGTGCAGTTGCTGAAGAAGGAGTTCCCCAGCACCGACGTCATTGCCGGCAATGTTGCAACCCGGGCGGGCGCCGAGGATCTCATCCGCGCCGGCGCCGACGGCATCAAGGTCGGCGTTGGCCCGGGCGGTGTCTGCACGACACGCATCGTCGCTGGAGTCGGCGTTCCCCAGCTCACCGCAATCAACGATTGCGCTGGCCTCGATGTTCCCATCATCGGCGACGGCGGCATCCGCACTTCGGGCGATATCGCGAAGGCACTCGCCGCCGGAGCCAACAGTGTGATGATCGGTTCGATGTTCGCAGGCACCAAGGAAAGCCCCGGTGAGGTGGAGCAGTCACCTCACGGGTTGGTAAAGCGTGTCCGCGGGATGGCTTCGTTCGAGGCTTTGGAGCGTCGAGCACAACGCCAAGGTACCGAACTTGACGAGGAGTACCTCGAGCAGCGTGCGCCGGAAGGTGTCGAAGGCACTGTGCCATACAAGGGCAGCGTCGTGCAGTTGGTGAACAAGTTGATGGCCGGCGTGCGATCGTCGATGAGTTACGTCAACGCCACCACTATCGAAGAGTTTCAGGCCAACGCCGAGTTCATCCGCATCACCAACGCCGGCCTGACCGAGAGCCACCCCCACGCCACTCTGCGCTAAGGCGACCAAACAGAGGCATCGGGAACGACCCGCATCGCAGGTAGAATGCCGACTGGTCGCCGCCGGCCACGACATCATCAGCCTCGGCATGGTTTTGACCGCGGAGGTTGATTCGGTGCGTGACCGTGCCGAGCAGGCGCTGTACGCGGCAACGCATCAGCGCACCACAACTGCGACCCTGCATGTTGGCCAGTCGCTGTCAGCGACTCTTGATTCGATTGAAGCGCTCTATAAGCACCCCGGTCAGATGTCCGGGGTGCCGACGCTGAGGAGCTGAACAAGCGTTTGTTGTCTGCGTTGACGCAGATTCCGTATGACCGGTTCCGGACCGGGAAGCTCGAAAGGTGAGGCGCGACGGCTGCAGCAGAAGGTGAAGAAGCTCGGCGTGGTCGTCGTTGACTATTTGCAGTTGATGACGGGTCGTCGTCAGGAGAATCGGCAGATAGAGATTGCGGAGGTTGCTCGCGGGTTAAAGCAGTTGGCACGTGAGCTTGATGTTCCGGTGGTGGCGGTGGCGCAGTTGTCACGTGGGGTGGAGTCCCGTCAGGACAAACGGCCGTTGCTGTCGGATTTGCGTGAGTCAGGTGAAATTGAGCAGGCGGCTGATGTGGTCATGTTCCTGTATCGCGATGACTATTACCACCCGGATGATTCGCCGTCGAAGGGTCGTGCTGAGCTCAGCATCGCGAAGCATCGTGCCGGCCCCACTGCGACTGTCGAGCTCGCCTTCCTCGGCCACCAAATGCGTTTCGCCACCCTCACAACCCGTGCGGGCTGACAATCAGGCCTCTTGGCTTTGTTGCAGGGCGAGGTCGGCAATAAAGCCACAAAGTTCGTAGCCCTAGTGCGACATAGTGACGCACTCTCTATGCGAGAGCCAGTCTCTACACGTTGGTGGTTCCTCTTTGGCAACGGCCCGCTGGTCGTTGACGTTCAACGCGCGTTTGCAGCGCCCTCACTGGCTGAGGATGTTTCGACTGTCGGGGAATCTACGAGGGTTCGTCTTCGACCGGGATGACAATCCTGTTGTCTTCTTCGTGCAATTCAAGGTAACTGCCGCCATTGGTGTCGAGGGTGGAAAGGTAGAGCTTCAGTTCTTTGGTATCAGTGCCGTGCACCGTCATTTCGAAGCCGATCTCGGTGCCAGGCGCGACTGGGATTAAGAACTTGCATCCGCCATACAGGCATTCGGCGTGTGACCGTTCGGATGACAGACCTGAGTCCAGTTTCGCGTCACGCGCGACGAGGTACGGTTTGGGGTACGGATGGCGTTCCACTCCCAAGCTGAAGCCGGATGCTGTGGCGTTGGCCCACTGGTGGTTGTGGACGATTGCTCTGATGGTGATGTTGGTTCCGGTTCGGCTCGCGGTGGCGGTGACGGACAAATCCGCCTTCGTCGAATTCGGTGCGCCGCACATCGGGTTGCCGTATTCGGGATCCGGGATGCAGGGGGGTTCGGAGTTGTGCGAGATGGCTTCGTAGTCGCGCTGCGCTTGGCTTCTGCCATCATGACGATCCGATACAAGGTGGGTGGCCAACGCTACGGCGGCGAGCGCCACCCCAACTAGGGCAACCATGATCCGGGTTCCCCTGCCAGCACGTCCTCGTTTCATGCCTATTAATCGGCATATTCCGCAGAGGGCTTGACCACTGCAACCGGAGTCCTTCCATCACACCGGTTCCGTACGAGGACCTGTTCAGGTGAATCTAAATTCAGCCTCTTGGGTTGTTCCATTCTTGAAGGTCAATCGAAGCGTGCGGCACTGTCCTATCCAGGCCTTGTTGGTCTTCCAGTTGTACTGGTAGCGCAGGCTGGACGGGTTGAAAGTGAGTGTCCCAGCGCTGTCGGGAAGGGTTTCTTCGATGTCGTCGATGGTGGATGTTCCGCATTGGTGAACAGTTGTTGCGGGGGATCCGGTAGCCAGGATGTCGAGGCGTCCGTCTGTGCAGTATGCGAACTTGATCGGCACATTACTTCCAGCTTTGGCCCTGTTGACCGTTGGTTTGTTGTCGATCGGTGCGAAGAATCCGCTGAACGTGCAAGCTGGAGTCATCGGTTCTACTTGGGCGGTGACGGTGTTGTTTGCGGGGGTCGCCTCGGGATACAGCCATGGGTTCGAGGCTGTTGCAGTGATGGTCGGGCCCGTGTAGTTGGAGATGGAGAAGGTGAAGGCGCTGACCTGTCCAGGTTGTATGTAGAGCTCTCCGCCAAGCTCGCACCAGGCACCGCCGGGTCCGCTGTTGCAGCCTTCAATGTTGGCCACGTCAGGGAACGTAACAGTTGCAGGCATCGGCAGGCAGACGATGCCGCAGCCGGGGCCGAGTTGGTGAAACTCAACCGAGCCTTTGCCATGGGTACCAACACCATTTGCCTGATCGACGACATCCAGCATCTCCATCCGGAATTCCTGCAAAAGTTCATTCCGCTCTCCGACGCCACACGACGGATCGAAGGCGTGATCGACGGAAACGCTCGGACATTTGACCTCCGAGGCAAACGATTCGTCGTTGCAATGGCAGGTAACCCGTACACATCGGCAGGGGCATCGTTCCGTCTACCGGACATGCTCGCCAACCGTGCAGATGTCCACAACTTGGGCGACCTCGTCGGAACCCCAGCGATGGCAGCCGCCTTCGCACAGTCGTATCTCGAGAATGCCTGTGGAACGAACGAGACGCTCCGGCCATTGCTCTCCGAGGGACGGCACGGCATTGAGGCGCTGATCGGCTCTGCGATCAGCGGCGACGTTGTCCGAACAGACCGATTCAGACGGCAGTGGAGTTCAGCTGAGCTAGGGCCAATCTTGAAGACGCTTCGTCACTTGGCCCAGGTGCGCGATGTTCTGCTGCGGGTCAATTCCGCGTATATCGGCAGCGCCCAGACATCTGATGCGATGCGTGGGGAACCGCCGTTCCTCCTGCAGGGCAGTTACCGGAACATGGCCAGAATCGCGCAGCGGATCGTGCCAGTGATGACAGCCAAGGAAGTCGACGCGATCGTCGTCGACCACTATCGAACCGAGTCGCAGGTTCTCGCCGCTCAGGCGGCTTGGAACATGGCGAAGTGGCATTCGGTCGTCGGGACTTCACCCGGGGGAGATAGGACGCTGCAAGAGTTCCGAACGAGGTGGCACGAGGCGCGGATTGCCGAGGATCCAGCAGCATCCTTGGTGAGCGCATTGCGGTCGATCGAGTCCGCTCTTCGCGGGACCTCGCCAAGCCCCTAGACCTCAACATTCTCGGCTACCGTCGGCTGAACATCGTACGGATTTACACGGGAGCAACAGAGATGCCACAGCAGGTTCGAGGAGTCGTCGCGCGAGCGAAGGGGCAGCCGGTCAGCATTGAGACCATCAACATTCCGGATCCGGGCCCTGGCGAGGCTGTCGTGAAGATCGCTGCCTGTGGGGTGTGCCACACGGATCTGCATTACCGCGAGGGCGGCATCAACGACGAGTTCCCGTTCCTCTTGGGTCACGAAGCTGCCGGTTTCGTCGAGGCTGTTGGTCCTGGCGTCACCGAAGTAGCCCCTGGCGATTACGTCATCCTCAATTGGCGTGCCGTATGCGGTCAGTGCCGCAGCTGTCTGCGCGGTCGCCCGTGGTACTGCTTCAGCACGCATAACGCAACGCAGAAGATGACCCTCGAAGACGGCACAGTCCTGTCACCAGCCCTTGGCATCGGCGCGTTTATCGAGAAGACGCTGGTCGCGGCTGGCCAGTGCACGAAGATCGACCCCAAGGCATCACCATCGGCCGCAGGCCTCTTGGGCTGTGGAGTGATGGCCGGGCTTGGCGCGGCGATGAACACCGGCAATATCGGCCGCGGCGACACAGTCGCTGTGTTCGGCTGCGGCGGCGTCGGTGACGCAGCCATTGCCGGAGCACGGCTTGCAGGAGCAGCGGTCATCGTTGCTATCGACCTCGATGACCGCAAGCTCGAGATTGCTAAGCAGTTCGGTGCCACCCACACCGTCAACGCGTCGAAAGAGAACGTGGTCGAGGCGGTGAAGGCTGCAACTGGCGGCCACGGCGCCGACGTATGCATCGAGGCCGTTGGCAACCCAGCGGTGTACAAGCAGGCGTTCGAGTCTCGGGACCTGGCCGGCACCGTTGTCCTGGTCGGTGTACCAAACCCTACGCACACATTGGAACTGCCGTTCATCGAAGTGTTCGGCCGTGGCGGTTCGCTCAAGTCCTCTTGGTACGGCGACTGCCTCCCGTCGCGTGACTTCCCGATGTTGATCGACCTGTACCTGCAGGGCCGGCTAGACCTCGACCGTTTCGTATCGGAGACGATTTCCATCAACGACGTCGAAGAAGCATTCCACAAGATGGAACGCGGCGAAGTCCTTCGTAGCGTTGTGGTGATGTGACAAACGCTATGTCCACAGGTACTACGTCTGCATATGGCCCCGGCATCGAGCTGGTTACGACCGACGGGATCTTCTCACTTGATGGCGACGATTTCGAAGTCACCAACAACGTGTGGATCATCGGCAACGACTCCGAAGTAGTTGTGTTCGATGCCGCACACGACGCATCACGGATTTTCGACGCGGTCAACGGCCGGATTGTGCGCAGCATCGTTTGCACCCATGGCCACAACGACCACATCAACGCCGCTGCCGCCCTCTCGGAGATGACCGACGCCCCGATCGTGATTCATCCAGCAGATCGAATGCTGTGGGACGTGGTCTATCCGGGGGTCGCTCCTGACCGTGACCTCGTGCCCGGCTCCACCATCGCCATCGCCGGACATCGCCTTGGCGTTCTGCATACGCCAGGGCACTCACCAGGGTGCTGCTGCTTCTACAACGAAGCCACCGGCCGCTTGTTCTCGGGCGATACCTTGTTCTGTGGTGGCCCGGGGGCAACGGGTCGAAGCTACAGCGACTTCCCGACGATCGTGCGCTCGATCGCCACGACGCTGCTGGCGCTCCCCGACCACACTGTGGTGCACACGGGCCATGGTGACTCCACCACTATCGGAGCCGAACGCGCCGGGGTCGAAGCGGCATTGGCCGAGCTGTAGTGTTCAGGCCCTGAGCAGGCGGCCCGGGCGAGCAGCAGTGTCGATTCCGTGGCGACGCGTCACAGTGCCGTTCACGATGGTGGCTGCGTAGCCGGTTGCGCCCTGCAGGATACGGCGACCGTTTGCTGGTAAATCGTCGACCGGACGCGGACGATGCAGGCGAAGATTCGCGAGGTCGATCACGTTGAGATCCGCGCGCTTACCAACTGCAATCGATCCGCGATCTGACAGCCCGACCAACGCCGCCGTTTCACTTGTCTGGCGCTTAACCGCAGTGACCAGGTCGATGCGGGGACCGCGGGTGCGGTCACGCACCCAATGGGTCAGCAGGCTGGTGGGCTGCGACGCATCGCAGATCATCCGGCAGTGAGCGCCACCATCGGCAAGCCCAAGGATCGTCTCGGGTGCAGTCAGCATCTCGTGCAATGCCCCGTGGTCGCCGTCGGCGTAACCGAGAAACGGCATCAACAAGAACGCCTCGCCCTCGAAGTCCAAACACAGGTCGTACATCAGCTCCATCGGGTCGGTTCCCGATGCCGCAGCCAGAGATGCAATCGATCGATCGGGCGAAGGCTCATAATCCACGTCGTCGCCAAGCGGATAGAGCCGATCCAAGTAGGTGGCGATGAGTTCCGGCATCGCATCGAACCGCACGGTTGGGTCGATCGGTAGATCACGCTCGGACAGGATTGCTGCACGCACTGACGGGAGTCGGAGTTGCGCGATCAACTCGGCGAACGAGGTCGTTGCAGCGAATGCAGCCTTGAACGATGGCCGACGAGAGAATGGGTGATAGCTCGCGAAGCCGACCAGTACTCCGAATGGCCGAGCAGCAACTTGGGCCAGAAGGCGTGCACCGCTGCGATTGGCGGCACTCGCAGTATCGAGCTGGGTGCGCCACATGGTGGGGTTCGGGCGGTTCTGCAGCAACAGGAACGTTGTCATCAAGTCCGTGCGACGAGACAATTCAGCCATGAGTGCAAGCTCGCTCAGCGGCTCGGATTCGCCACCTTCTAATGCGGCTGGTGCGAACTCCAGAAGGCCGCCGCCACCCGATACGACCGCGTCAGCGATCGCTGCCAGCTCATCAAACTCGGCATGCGTTCCTGGGACTGGACGCCCGTCGGCTGCACGGTGCCCGAGCGTGCGTGACGAGGAGAACCCGAACGCGCCAGCCTCGATGGACTCGCGCACCATCCGGGCCATCAACGCCGAATCGTCTGCAGTTGCTGGTTCATTTGCTGCGCCTCTTTCGCCCATCACGTATCCGCGAAGAGGGCCGTGCGGCACGAAGGTCCCGACATCCATCGACCATCTGCCTTCGCCAAGCACGTCGAGATACTGCGGGAAAGTTTCCCACCGCCAGTCGATGCCCTCGTGCAGCGCCGTACCGGGAATGTCCTCGACGCCCTCCATCAGCTGCACAAGCCACTTCTCTGCACCCGGCCGCACAGGTGCGAACCCCACCCCACAATTGCCGGCGATGACGGTGGTGACTCCGTGAGCCGAAGACGGCTCGAGCAGCGAATCCCAAGTGGCCTGTCCGTCGTAGTGCGTGTGGATATCTACGAAGCCGGGCGTGACAGTGAGCCCGCCCGCATCGAAGACTTCGGCTGCTTCATCACCGAGATTGACTCCCACGGCGGCGATCTTGCCGTCACGAAGCGCGACGTCAGCTCCGAACGGCGCCGAGCCAGTTCCGTCTACAACTGTTCCGCCTCTGATGATGATGTCGAACACGGTCGTGGCCTTTCGCACCGCAGCGACTCCACATCGACCGCTGCGAGGTTCAGTCTTGCGGACCAACGTACGAAAAGCTCATCCAGCCGACCGGACTTGACCTCGCCGAACGGGCCATCCCGACCTAAGAGACTGGTTTCAGCCCGAGGTCGGCGCGCAACGGGCCGGTGAGCTGATCGATCTGCGGGTTGTGATCCAGGGTGTCGAGCATGAGCAATGCGGCTCGAGCGGTCTCGTCGTCGCCCAGATCGCGCGCAGCCATGACGGCCCTGAATGCGTACGCGTCGGCATACGTGGGGTCACGCGCAATTGCCTCGTCGATACGACGCTTGGCCGCAGCCAGCAACGCGTCGCGCTGTTCACCCTCGGCGCCTTGCGCGTAAATGCGCAACTGCCAGCCACCGTATGCCCAAGCCGACACCACCTCTGGGTTGAGTTTGGTGACTTGGTCGTACGCCTCGATAGAGCCGAGCGGGTCGGTCGCGGTGAGTTCCTGCGCGCGCTGCATGAGCTCGTTGATTTTCTCGGTCCGCGGGTCCTGGGCCGCGTTGCCAGTGATGGTCTCTCCGGCCTTGCGTTCGCCGAGGGACGCAGCGATGAGAAACCCGCAGCCGACAGCGAAGACCGTCGCACCCGCAAAGAATGCGATCGTCCGACGACGCGAGCGCGCCAGGCGCGACTGGCTGAGAGCATCGCGATGCAGCTGTTCGCGGTCACCTTCGATGCGGCGCTGAACATCAGCAAGACGCCCCTGATAGTCAGCGCGCATAGCTTCCAGGTCAGCGTTACTGAGGTCACCAGCTGCATGCTCGACCGCTAAGTCATCGAGCGAGCGCAACAGAAACAAGCGCTCGGCTTCCAACTCCGGTTGCGCCCGGCCAAGCGGAGGGACGCTCATTCGGCGGCGGCCTTTCTGGCCCGCTCAACGGCTGCCAAATCACCTGAGTCGGCAACTCGCTGACCGCTTCGGCTCCACCTGCGAAGGGCCAGCCCGAGCCCGGCAAACGCCAGGATGAGAAATGCAATCGGCGCAACCCAGACCACTGCGCCTGCGCCGGTAGCCGGAGGGTTGGTGATGAGCCCATCGCCGTACTTCGACGAGATGTATCCCATCACCTGTGCGTCGGACCGGCCTAGGTCGACCTGACGACGGATCTCATCGTGGATGGCCAGCGCCAAACCAGTGCGCGATTGAGCGACCGACAGGCCCTGGCACGTTGGGCACTTGACCCGCGCGGCGATGGCGTCGGCGCGTTCAGCTGCTGACTTCGGTGAAGCGTCTCGCGAACCCAGCAGCAACGCGACAACGGCGAGCACGGACAGCACCATCAATGGGAGCCAACGCTTCATCGAATCGCCCTTCGACCCGTGCGCTGATACTGCCGCGGACCCAGCAGCGCCGGTCATTGCCCTGTTCCGGAGGGAGCTACTGACGTTGAAACCGACACGGACCCGTTGTACTGGTCGAGAGTGCGCTGCAGGCGTGTCTCGCTGAGGGCACCTTTGAACCAAACAGCAACCTGGCCGTTCGGCGCGATGAGGTACGACTCGGGCAGACCCGTGATGCCGTAATCGACAGCTGCACGTGTGTTGTCGAGCACCGGCCAGTCGCCGCCGTTCTCGGCGAAGAACGCACGGACATTCTCGACAGAGTCTTCGTTGATGACACTCACCACGTCGACCTCGGGATTGGCCGCTCTGAACGCCACAATCTCTGGGTGCTCTCGAAGGCACGGAGGACACCACGTGGCGAAAAAGTTGACGAGCGTCCAACGACCCTGTTCAGACGACAGTTGGAACCGCTTCCCGGTGAGGATGTCGTCGCCGGTGATTTCAGGGGCAACGCGTCCGATGAGCGGCGACACCGTGCTGCGCTCGGCCGCGGTCTGACGGGTTGCGAGTACACCAACCAACACGACGGTGACCAGACCGATCGCCACCGCAATCAGTCGTGGACCACGCCACGACGAACGAGACAGAACCGTCGGCACAGCCTCGGATGACTGGGATGGGGTCGACTCGAATGGCTGGGGCGACTCGGATGGCTGGGGCGACTCGGTCATGGGATCACGGCTGCCACAAGGCGGTCTTCGTCTGCCTTCGACGTGGCCGACGTTGGAGCGGTTGCACGACGCCGGTTGCCGGGCACAATGGACAGCAGCGTGCCGAGTGCCATCACAAACCCGCCGACCCAAAGCCACAACACCATCGGCTCGATCTTCACTTCGATCACGGCTTCGGGCCGCGTCTTGTCCGGAAGCCGAACAATGCGAAAGTAGAGATCTTTCGTGAGGCCGGTACGAACCGATGGGGTCAGAATCGGCTGGCCGGACTCCAAGAACTTGGTGAGCGCCGGCGCGTCGATACGGCCACCGTCGGTCTGGACGCGCACCCTGGTGATCTCACGATCGGCCCGGCGTTCCACAGGCGCCACCTCCACGAAACGGATGGTATGTGCACCAACGGTTCCGGATTCGCCGGGCTTCAGGACCAGTTGCTCGGTGGTTGTGTAGGCACCACCCGCGGCGATGGCAATTGCGCAGAGCACAACTCCGAGGTGTACAACCATGCCTCCGTTGGCACGGCCGATAAAGCCGGACAACGGGGACCTACCAGCGCGTCTGGCCGCCCGGACAGCAAGGATGAGTTGGCGAAGCGCCGCACCCCCTGCAAGCGCGCCAAGGGCAAAAGTCAACAGCGGATATAGGCCGCGCAACCCGCTGAGCACACAGGCAACCAACGTTGCGGTAGCGGCAGCCACAGGCCACAGCAGTCGCGTGCGCAACAGTTCGCCCGAAGCCTTACGCCACGGGAGGACCGGAGCAACGGCCATCAGGAACAGCAGCGTGACACCGATCGGCCGAGACATCCGGTTGAAGTACGGGGCTCCGACACTGAGCTGCTCGCCGTTCCACACTTCGATCAGCAACGGAAATACCGTTCCCAGCAGCACAACGAACGCGAACGCACCGAACAAGATGTTGTTAGCAAGGAACGCTCCCTCTCGGGACAGTGGCGAGTCGATTGCCCCGGGTGAACGAAGCCGCTCGCCACGCCAGCCGATCAGCCCGACGGTGATCAGCACAACCACCGTGAACAGACCCAGCAGCCACGCGCCGATGGTGGAGTTGGAGAACGCGTGGACGGATTGCACGACGCCGGACCGTGTGAGGAAGGTGCCGAGAATGGTGAGCGAGAAGGTGGCGCAGACCAACGACAAGTTCCAGACACGAAGCATGCCGCGGCGCTCTTGAACCAGTACCGAGTGGATATACGCGGTGCCTGTTAGCCACGGCAGCAGTGAAGCGTTCTCCACCGGATCCCAGCCCCAGTAGCCGCCCCAACCCAACACCTCGTAGCTCCACCAGCCGCCTAGCACTATGCCAAGCGTGAGACAGCCCCATGCGATGAGCGTCCAGCGCCGGGTCTCCAGAAGCCACCCTTCACCCACCCTGCCAGTGATAAGCGCGCTTATTGCAAAAGCGAACGGCACGGTGAAGCCGACATAGCCGAGGTACAACAGCGGCGGATGAAACGCCATGAGCACGTGGTTTTGCAGCAGGGGATTGGGACCACGACCTTGGGCTGGCGGGAACTCGAGAACTCGAAACGGGTTGGCCGGGCCGACCATCACGCCGAAGAAGAACACGCACACACCGAGCATCACTGCGAGGGCCCACGAAACCAGTGGGTCGTCGAGACGATCACGAAAATGTCGCCACACCACGCCCAGGTACAACGCCAACACAAAACCCCACAGCAAGATGGAGCCCTCGAGCGCGGCCCACATGCCGGAAATCGTGAACAGCAGAGGCGTGGTGGTGGAGTTGTTCTTCTGCACGTACTCCAGCGAGAAGTCGTGCCTGATGAGGGCGATCTGCATGGCGGCGACGGCCAGCACAGAACCCACCAGGACATACGGCATGAACCGCGTCGCCATGCGACGGGCGCCAGGGTTCTTGCGAACCAGGCCGTATACCAACAGCCCGCACGCGCACAGCGAGCCGACAAAAGCCATGATCACGCCGAAAGCGCCAAGACGAGCAGTCATGGTGTTCGCCTACGGTGCCGACGCGTCGATGCGATCGGGATTCTCTGACTTGTAGTCAGCACTGTGCTTGACCGCCATGCGGTCCGACAGGAACACGGCTTTGCCCGTCGTGGCTTCGAAGTGCCCGTCGAGCAGCACCGGCATGCCCGGCCGGAACAGTTCAGGCGGCACGCCGGAATGCATCACGGGAATCTGTGTACCGTTCTGCTCGATGGTGAACGAGACCCGCCGACCCTGTTCGACCACCGTACCGTCGATGACGACACCGATGAGCGAAAAGCGCTTGGTGCCCAACGACGAGCGCTGCGCCAACGCCTGATCCGCCGGCCGGTAAAACTGCGACGCATCACCGAGGCCCTTGAATAAAACAAAACTAAGTGCACACACAATTGCGCCGAGAGCGACAAACACCCTGGTGCGAGATCCGCGCCGAGTTGGCACGACAACATGCGGTGCCGAGGGGGCTGCTACCGCTTCGTTGACCATGGTTGCGTCGGTTGGGTCTGGCGTACTAAAAGACACGGATTCAGGAGTCCTTGGAGGCCGGCAATGATTGACGGGAGTCAGTGGCGGCTTGCAGCGCCAAGACTTTGGCCGCAACGCGCCGACCTTCGACCACGGTGTAGGCCGAGTAAAATGCGCTCGCGCCGAACGCCACGATGAAGCCGACGACGGCGTACGCGTTCATGCGGTGACCCTCGTTCCGGCGTAGCGTCCTTCGGACTGACGTTGGGCTATTGCTGCATCGAGATCATCGCCCAACAGCGCGTCGTTCCACCTTTCGATCCGGGTGCGGTGGATCATGAGCCAGGAGAACAACACCGTGAATGCAAGAAAGCTAAGGAGCATCGTGGCGAGCGGCATACCGTCGATGGAGGGCTTCTCGGGCTTGGCCAGGGTTGGTCCTTGATGCAGCGTGTCCCACCACTTCACGCTGAAGTGCACGATTGGCACGTTGACGAACGCCAACAACGAACCAAGCGCTGTTCGCCGGGCGCGTGAGGTGGGCGACGAAGGCAACTGCCGCAGCGTTACCACACCGAGATACATCAGCAGCAGAACCAGCGTGCTGGCCATGCGAGCGTCGCGGAGGCGGAAGAACGTGCCCCACGTGCCACGACCCCAAATGGCGCCGAGCACAAACGTGAGGGCGACGAAGAACACGCCGATATGGGCTGCTGCGCCTGCTGCGTGGTCCCAGCCGATTTTGCGAGTACGCGGCCACAACCACAACGCAGCGCATGCAACGTTGGTAGCGAACGCTGCATAGGAAACCCAGGCAGTGGCCGGGTGCACATAGATCAGCCGTGAGGCTTCGCCCTGCACGTAGTCAGGGGCCGGCGTGGTGATGGCCAGCACAGCCACCACCCCAAGCAGCACAAACGCCATTGCGCCGAGGAGCCACGACACGGTGCGGCCATCACTGACGGACATCGCGGGACGACGTTCCGACAGATCGGTTGGCCGCCCTGCGCCCGGGTTTTCTGGCTGGGTTTCTGGCTGGGTTGTGGTCGGGTTCATCACTCCTCCATCAGGGCGCCATAGGCGAGCACCCCAACTGCGACATAGACCACCGCGAACACCGCGTCGACCCGAACCCAGGCCCACCCGGCGGCAGTTTCTGCCGTGAGTGCCCCCTGCCACGCCTGCACCGAAGCCAACAACAACGGCACGGTGATGGGCAGCAAAAGGACGGGTAACAGTGTCTCACGTACCCGGATTCCAGCCGACAGCGCGGCGTAACAGCTAGCCACCGCGCTCAGAGCGATTGTCGCCAACACCATTACCACCACGATCAGCGCCCACGAGCTTGCCGACGACGGAACAGACACCCCGAACGCGACAGTGACGACGGCACCGAGAGCAACCTCCACCGCCAGCAATTGGACGGCGACGGCCGCGGTCTTCCCGATGAACACCCCAGCCGGGTCGAGGCCCCACAGTCGGAGCTGATCCCACGCACCGTCGTCGAGCTCTGCGGAGATCGACCGCTGCACCAGCATCACCGCGCTGAACAAGACCGCCAGCCAAAAAATGCCGGGGGCAACGTACGCGACTGGGACCGCGTCAGCTGACACCAGCGGATCGTTGATCAGCACACGGTCGAGACCGAACGCAAACAGCAATACCAACGTGAACACAAACGGCAACACCTGACGCAAAGCGACCTGCGACCGCCATTCGACAGCCATGTCTTTGGAAAACACGACGCGAGCGTCATTCCACATGTGACCCACCTATGACAGCGGCACTATCGGAAGCGACGCGGCCCCCTTCAAGCGTGACGATGGAGTGCGCCAACCGGGCTGCGCGTTCAGTGTCGTGCGAAGCAATCAGTACGCTTGTACCTCGGTCTGCGGCCTCTCTCACGAGGTCATCGAGCAGGTCTCGACCATCTGGATCAAGCGCTGCGTGCGGCTCGTCCAACAGCCACAGCGGAACATCGCGCGCCAAAAGCGAGGCCAACGCAACCCGCCGGCGCTGCCCCGCCGAGAGGTGCGCGACGCGCAGGTCACGGAGGCGCCCGTCAAGGCCGAGGCGAGCGAGCGCTGCACCGATCGAGGCATTGGCCACCCCGGCGGCCCCGATACTCACCGAACTTGCAGCACGAACTGCGAACTGAACGTTCTGCTCGACGCTCAGGTCGGCATACAAACCGGTGGCATGGCCAAGGTACCCGAGGTGGCGACGCACGGACCGACGGTCCGCACGCACGTCGCTTCCCAACACGGTGACAGTGCCACGCAACGCTGGAACAAGGCCAGCAGCAACCCGCAACACAGTGGTCTTGCCTGCCCCGTTCGGCCCTTTCAGCACACAGACCCGTCCCCGCTCGACGCTCAGGTCGAGACCAGAAAGAGCGGGGAACGTGCCGAGCACTGCGACCACGCCGGCCATGAAAACAGCCGGGCCCGGGTCGATGCCTGTGGGCGCTGCTCCCTGCGAACGCGAATGCCCTCCAGCAGTTTCGCCGGGGATCTGCGCCCCTCCCCCGTGATCCACGCAAGCCACGCTACTTGGAGGAACTCAGCAACCCGCTCAGGGCCTGCCCGGGCCGAGCGAGTGTCAACGCTACGGCGACAGCCGCACAGCGCGCGGAACGATGCGGTCCAGACGGACGGCCCACACGGTTGCGATCGCAGCGAGCAAGGCCCCAAACATCCAGGTGCCACGCATGCTGAAATCAAGCCCGACCCCAGCGACAGCGCTGGACAACCCGAACCCGCCTTGGAACATCATCATTTGCATGCCGAAATAGCGACCCAGTAGCTGCGGCGGAGCGAGATCCGCAGTGAGCGGACCTCTGGTCGGCCCCAAGCAGGCCTCACCAAGGCCACCAACGCATTGCGCCCCGACTACCAGCCAGGCAGCTGCGGCAAGCGATTGCCCCACCGATGCAATGCCGAATAGGAATGCCACGAGGAACATCACGAACATCGTGGCAAGCGCCAGTAGACGCGCCCGCCCCTTGATCAGTCGAGTTACCCCGAGCTGCGTCAGGATCACTGCCACGGCACCGGAGGTGGCGACCAGACCGACCATCTTTTCCGATGCACCCATGCGTTTGAGGAACGTGGTCGGCATCACCAGAAACACGAGGCCGAACATCAGTCCTGCGGCGAGGTCAAGTGGAAGTAGCCGCACGAAGAATCGGTCCTGAAACACGTCACGGTACGAGCCAGCCACGGCCGGAGTTTTCGTTGAGGACTGCTCGTCGAGAACTCTCGTTCCGACTGGATGCAAAAACAGAGCGATCACGGCGTATCCGAGGAATGAAGCGGAGTTGCCGAGGAACATGATGTCAAACGTGGTCGGACGGTCAGTATCGAGGAAGAACCCGGCACCGGCGATGCCGATGCCTGCCCCGATGTTGAGTGCGATGCGGACCCAAGACGAAATGAGCGGCCGCTGTTCCGGTGTGACGAGCACGGCTGCGAACGCGTTCTGGGCCGGGCCCATGAGACCTTGCGCCAATCCGCCGAGCGCCGTGACGACGAACGCGGTCGCGAGCGAATCGACCAGGACATACAACGCGTATACGCCTGAAGCGAAAACAAAGGCGAACAGCAACGCTGGCTTAGGCCCGATCAGGTCCGACAGCCAGCCGCCCACTGACGCCATGGCCAAGCCGACGACCGCCACCAGGGTCATGAGCGCACCCGCCCAGGCACTCGAGAGTTTCAGCACGTCAGTGAAGTAGATGAACAGGAAGCCGAACAGCATGCCGTTGCCGATCATGTTGACCAGCGTTGCGACCAGGTACCACTGAGCCCCCTGGCCGAGCGACCGCACTCCACTCACCGTCCGCTCCCCCATCGAAAACACCTTACGCCGCGGGTGCTCACCGTCTCGGGTCCTTAATTGGCCACTTTCTGACACAACTCGGCCAAAATGGGCAATTCCGACGCCGAAATTCGACGAGTTGCGCGTATCAGAGGTGTGGGTTGTGCGGGTAGGTGGGTGGCGAAGCAAGGCCAGGTCCAGCAAACGCGCACGCTTTCCGGTTCGGCCGCGCGCTCAATCTGGGCTGGCGGGCGGACGATACTGAAAGGATGTTCCGCAAGGCAGTGTCCGGTGTCGGACGAACGCTCGTCACGTCTGGTGTGATCCTGCTGCTTTTTGTGGGGTATCAGCTGTGGGGGACGGGAATCAACACTGCCCGGGCCCAGAACTCGCTATCCAAAGACCTCGGACCTGGCGGCTTTGACGACGTACCCCAGGCCCTGTTGAACGGCACCCCGGTCGTCAGCACATCGGCACCTGTCGACACCATTGGCCCACCCCCTTCCTCTACCCAGACCTCTGCCCCCGCCTCTGCGTCGGCATCGACGTCCGCATCAACGTCCGCATCAACGTCCGCATCAACGTCGACCTCGACGCAGCCTGTGGCCGAGCTGGCGACTTCGACGCTGGTATCGACCACCGTTGCCCCGCTTGCCGCTTCAACAGTCCCGACCGAACCCTCGACCACAAAGTTCGGGCGCGAGTTGGTAACACGCAAGACCTCGAAACAGGTGAGTTTGCGCAGCGGCGAGGCCATTGGCCAGCTCGTCATCCCGCGTATCAGCGTTGACAAGGCCATCGTGCAGGGCACCTCGGTGGAAGCGCTGAAGAAGGGCCCGGGCCACTACAAGACGACGCCGTTCCCAGGCGAAGAGGGCAACGCAGCAATCGCCTGTCACCGAACCACCTACGGCGGGCCTTGTTTCCGTTTGGACGAGCTGAAACCTGGCGATCCGATCTTCGTGGCTCGCAAGGACGCAAAGGGGAACGCTCAATGGTTCCGCTACAACGTGTATGACCGCAAGATCGTCAAACCGTCGACGAACGAAGTGTTGCTTCCACAGGACGGCCGTAACACGTTGACCCTCACGACATGCCACCCGAAGTACAGCGCAAAACAGCGGTTGGTCGTTCAGGCGGAACTCGTTGGCGAAGCGGTCGGGTCCGAGCTGATCGATGCGGCGCAAGATCCGCTCAGCGACGAGTACCAGCGACAACTCGACGCAAAAACTCGGCCGACCTTGGCGCCGACCTCCCCAGTTACGGCTGTACCGGCTGACACCGTCTCCGAGACGATGTTCGAAGATCCCTTGGTCGGCGAAACCATTCCAGCGACGCCATCCACAATTTCCCCAGCTACCGTCGCCCCACCGTCCTCGGTCGCAACAGACTCTGTCCCCAGTTCGCTGGTCGAAGAAGACCCCACCCTCGCCGCCGAACCAAGCTTCGACGGTGAGCGATCCGCCGGAAAGCTCTACCGGTTCGCGTTCTTCACAGGGACGGCCGCTGCATGGCTGAACACATTGGCTTGGGCCATGGTGTGCGGAGCAATCTGGCTTTTCGTGTGGTTGTTGGCCCGGAAACGCCGTCATATCGCCCAGCGTTGGGTTCTGTACGGTGTCGGTTTCTTCCTGCTGTTCGCCCCGGCGCTGTACTTCTGCTTCGAAAACGTGTCACGCCTGCTCCCCGAAGCGGTCTGAACCTGCATCTTTCCGGTTGAAAAGCGCCGGTAGTGTCGGGGTTATGTGGCTCACCCTTCTCGCGGTCGCTGTCGGCCTCGTCGCCGGGGTCGTTAGCGGCGGTTCTGTCGCCACCATCGGCCGCACCCGGCCGAACTGGGCCAGCCTCGCACTGATCTGGCTGGCCCTGACGGCTGTCACCCGGTGGGTCGAGATCCCTGGCTCAAAAGGTCTATTCCTTGGGGCCAACGTTGCCGCGTTGATGTTCTGCGCAGTCAATATCAGGCGTCTGGGCACGACGCTGTTGTTCTGCGGGGTTGCGCTCAATACCGCTGTGATTGCACTCAACGGGGCAATGCCCTACCGCGTGAGTTCAGTCATCAGCGCGGGGCTTGCCACGTCTGCTTCAGATTTCCCGCAAACCGTGCAGACCCGTCCACAGTTGCCTGGTGACCTGCTCACTGGATTGTCCGACGTCATTCCCGTCAACGCAGGTTTCATCCACGACGTGCTCAGTGTTGGCGACATCGTTGCTGGGCTAGGCATCGCCTGGGTGGTCTATCGCTCACTGCAGCGCGTCGGTTCGGGCGCAACCGTTTCCGTGCCGGCTCCGCTGGCTTCTGCCACATCGACGTTGACCTCCAACCCGGCGCCCGTGTCCGCATCGTTGGGTGTCGGCAGTCCAAACCGGTTCCACGTCAGCAAGATTCGTCTCGGCGAAGAGTTCGACCTGCTCGACGACGAAATGGACGCGACAGGCGATGATTCTGATCGCACCGCTGATCGCACCGCTGATCACATCGGCAAGCTCGTTGATTCCGTCCCCTCCCTCGCCAGCAGCTCCCTCTCTAGTTCACCGATCAGCTTCGTCGTCGACCTGACTGTGGATCGGCTGCAACACCCACACCGCCACGCCGCAGACAATACGCTCGGAGCTAGCGCGTTGATGGCCCGCGTGCTGGGTATCGACACGGACGAAGACATCGACATTCTCGACATCTCCGAAGGTGAAGTGCCGGGTTCGCTGTTCTGGGCAGAACGCACGCGGCTACTTGCTCGCTCATCAGCACAAACACACCGCGCCCAAAGCTGAGGCAACCTCATGAGCAAGACCAACACCACTCCAAACCCAGACCCTGTTCTGGCTCAGCGTGCTTCCATCGCGCGGTGGGTGTCACGCGGGCAGCGGCTGGGGTATGGCGCGTATGCACTCGCATCTCTGGCCTTCGCACAGACCGTCATCTGGACGCCGACCACTGTGGCGATCAACGTCATCGTCGTCTGCCTTGTGGTCGGTTCGATTGTCCTGCTCCCGGCCATCATCTTCGGATACGCAGTCAAAGCCGCAGAACGCCACGACCGGGCCCTTGCCGCAGAGGCCGCTGCAAAAAAGACGGCGGCGGACCAACGTCGCTCGGACCGGCTAGCCGGCCCCCAAAGCTGACCGATCCAGTCGCATCAGGCTTTGGCCCGCTCCACCCGAAGGATGCAGGTGAGGTCCGGCTGGCCGACATTCGCCTCGGCCGACCACTTCTCGGTCTTCCCGTCAGCCACTTCAGCATCGACCTGCACCACTGCCTTGGTATCCGTCGTACCCGGTGCATTCAACGCGACATAGATACGGTATTTCGCGTCGCCACCCGAAGCGTTGGTCACCCTGCCGCTCGCCTTCCACTTGCCGTCGCTGAGCTTGCAGGATTCCAGCTTCACGTCCTTCGCTGCGCCGACGAAGTCGTCGTCTGACGAGCCTGGCTGTTCGGTGAGAGCCGTCACTGCCGGGGTGAGCGAGTCCGACGTGGCGTCGTTACCTTCGGCGGATCCATCGGCCACCGTCGACTTCGTAGGTGTAACGCCGTCACCGACTGTGGTTTCAGATGAGCCTTCAGCCGATGCGGTGGTTTCCGAGGACGCGGCGGAAGGCTTCGAGCCACTATCGGTACATCCGCTGATCACAGCCGCAGCAAAGACCAAACAGGCGAAGTATGGGTACAGACGTTTCATGAGGAGACCTCCGGGGGAAGAATTGAGACTAGAGCTGGCGAGCGAACCGTCGGCGGACTTCGCTCAGGAACGATCGCGTGCGAATCGGCGTCGTGCGGTCAGCACCAGCGAGCCAAGCCCGATGAGCACCAACGACAGGAACGCAAGCAACTTCGAGTCAGCCCCGGTGAAAGACAACGTGGTCGGGATCTCTCGCACAGTTGAAGCCTGTGAGTTGCTCAGCACCGTGACCCGCACCGATCCGTCGATGTTGGCCGCCTCGACCGAAGCGAAGTTGTCGATCCGACCCCGCGCGATATCAACTGCGGTGACGATGTACTCGGCCGTGCAGTCAACCGACTCACCGATTGCGAGCGACCCATCGAAACTTCCGCAGTCGGGCGTCGACAGGCCGGCCATTACATCGGTCAACCGGACGTCTGTGAGTTCAGTGTCTCCGTCGTTGTCGATACGGAACTGGTAGGTGACCGTGTCGCCCACCGCTCCGAACGTTGCCGGTGCGGACTTCTGCAGTGCGATCGATGGGTTTCGTCCCGGCGACAACTTCACAGAAGTGGGCGCAGGAGACGCCACAGCCGTGGTGGGCTCAACCGGGTCACGCTGCAGCGTGGGGATGGTGGTTGGAGGCTGGATGCTCTCGACAGGAGTCGGTTCGTCGAACACGACAACGGTGATGGGGGTCAGCAACGATGCCGAATTGACCGTGACCTGGTTGGAGTTCGTCGGCTGGGTACGGCGCCCGTCAGGACCAATTCCCGAGACGTTGGCCACGTTCACGATTATGCCCCGAGTGATATCGCCGGCCGACACGACATGCGCCGCGGCGCAAGTCATTGTCTCGCCAGGATCAAGTGCAGACCGAGGGCACCTGACGGGATCGGTGATCGGGTCACCGACGAGGATCGAGTTCATCGGCACATTGCCCGTGTTGGTGACAACAAACGTGTAACGAATCGTCTCGCCCTCAACCCGCCCGCTCGTCGTGTCCGGCGTGGACTTGACGATGGACAACACCGGGTTCTGGACTGCGGTCACCGTGACCTGATTCGACGGCATCGGCGCGAGCGGACGGCCGGCGGGGTCCGAGCCGGAGACGGTCGCAACGTTGATCACTTGGCCTGCGTTGAGATCGGCTTGCGTGGTGACATGAGTTGCGGAGCAAACTGCTGAGGCGCCGGGGGCGAGCGAGGTCACAGGGCACGTAACTGCGCTGACGTTCGGGTCAGCAACCGCGATGCTCGTGATGGTGACGTTGCCGGCGTTGCGCACGGTGAACGTGTAATCGATCGGGTCGCCGACGGCATCGACCGAAGCAACCGCGGTCGCCTTGTCAATGGTGAGCGCTGCACCTTGAGCCGCCGGGATCGTCACCGTGTTCGATGTTGCCGGCGAGATCGGGAGCCCGCCGACTGGCGTGGCCGAGGCGGTCGCAGTGTTAATGATTGAGCCAGCGTCAAGGTCACCCTGGGTGACGATCCGAGATGCCGTACACACGACCGACGTTCCTGGGTTCACCGCTCCGAGCGGACACGTCACGACACCCGCCACGGCATCGGTCACGGTGGGGTTGTTGACAGTGACGTTGCCCGTATTCGTGACTGTGAAGTTGTACGAGATCGACTGTCCGACCGCGTTGTACGCACCGGAGGTTGACGACTTCACGATGCTGACCGAAGGCGCCTGAGCCACCGGGACCAAGACCGTATTTGAACCGACTGGAGCGATCGGCAACCCGATCGGTGGGGTGCCGACGACAGAGGCCGTGTTCGACACCTGGCCACCGTCCAATTCCGCCTGGGTCACAAGGTGAGTACCTGTACAAACCATCTGCGCTGTCGGAGCCAGGCTGGTTGCCGGGCATGAAACGATGCCGACCTGTGCGTCACTCACAGCGATGCCGGTCATGGTCACGTTTCCGGTGTTTCGGACCGTGAACGTGTACGCAACTGGCTCTCCCAGCGTCGCTACCGACGTGACGCCAGTCAGTTTCTGGATGCTCAGTGATGCATCGATCACGGCGGGGACCGTGACGGTGTTGGAAGGGACCGGAGCGAGCGGATTGCCGGCGGGGTCCGTGCCGGTCACCGTCGCTGTGTTCTCGACCTTCCCTGCATCGAGGTCTGCCTGCGTGACCACGTGGGTCGACGAGCAGGTGGTCGTGAACGTCGGCAGCAATGTCGTGGCACCGCACGAGACAGGGCCGGTCATCGGGTCGGCCACCGCGATGTTGCGCATCGTGACGTTGCCGTTGTTCGTCACGACGAACGTGTAGGTAATGGTGTCACCAACCGCATTGACCGAGCCGAGGTCCGCAGACTTCGCGATCGACAAAGCCGGACCCTGTACCACTGGCACCGTCACCGTGTTGGAGGGAACCGGCACCAGGGAACCACCCGTCGGCGGCGTGCCCGTCACCGAAGCCGTGTTGACGACCGAACCGGCATCCAAGTCCGCGAGCGTCACCACATGGACTGCCGAACACACCATGGACACGCCTGGTGCCACGGTCGACGCTGGACACGACAACGAGGTAGTGGTCGGATCAGTCAGCATGACCGATGAGAGCGTCACGTTTCCGGTGTTCGTAATCACGAACGAATACGGAATCGTTGTCCCCTCGACGGCAACACTGGCCATGCTGGAGCTCTTCACCACGTTGATGCCTGGGGTCTGCACCGCTGCGACGGTCACCGTGTTCGATGGAACTGGCGTGATTGGTGAACCCGTCGGCGGCGTGCCGGTGACGGTTGCTGTGTTGACCACGGAACCGGCATCCAGGTCGGCCTGGGTGACGGTATGTGACCCCACACAGGTTGTTGTTGCACCCGGCGCAAGGCTGGAGGCCAAGCAGGTCATTCCGCCGACCAGCGGGTCAGCCACGACGATCGACGTCAGCGTGACGTTGCCTGTGTTGAAGACATCGAATGTGTACGTAAGAGTGTCGCCCACCCGGGTGAACGGAGTCGCCGTGGTTGCCTTCGTAACGGTCGCCGAAGGTGCCGGAACGATCGGCACCGAGATGGGGTTCGAGACCTGCGGCGGCAGCGGCGACCCAACGGGCGGACGTCCTGTGACCCACGCAATGTTGTCCACCGAACCAGCATCGACTTCAGCCTGGGTAACTGCATGCGATCCGGTGCAAGTCGTCACTTGGGCTGGAGCCAGGACCGTCATCGGACAGCTGAGGGAGACGGCCTTCGGATCGAGTACCTCGATCAAAGTCAGGGTGACATTGCCAGTGTTGGTGACTGTAAATGTGTAGTCGACAACGTCGCCTGCCTTGGTTGGCGCAGCGCTGACCGCGGCCTTCACCATCTGCAGCGCAGGACTTGCCACAGCTGGCACCGTCACGGTGTTCGACACTTCAGGACCGAGCAACGCATTGCCCGGGTCGCGGCCGGTGACACTGGCGGTGTTGATGACATAGCCAGCGTCGAGGTCCGCCTGGGTTGCCACGTGGGTCCCGGTGCAGGTGGTGGTTCCGGCAACGGCGAGGGTGGTCGCCCCACACGTGACGCCGCTCGTCTGCGGGTCTGCCACAGCGACCGAGTTGACCGTGACGTTGCCGGTGTTCCTCACCAGGAACGAGTACGAGACGGACTCGCCGACCGCGGAGAACGAGGCGGTCGACGACGTCTTCGAGATGGCCAACGACGGAGACTGAACCGCTGGAACCGTGACGGTGTTCGACGGTGCTGGAGCAATCGCGCCGGTCGGACCAGTACCGACGACAGCTGCTGTGTTCACCACGCTGCCGGCATCGACATCGGACTGGAGGACGACGTAGGAACCAGAACATGTCGTTGCCTGTCCGACGGCCAGAGACGTCGCGGAACAACTGACTGCGGTCACCTTCGGGTCGTTGATGGCAATTGACGACACCGTGACGTTTCCGGTGTTTGTCACCCGGAAGTCATACGTGATGACCGACCCTGCGACGGCAAAGCTTCCTGTGTTGGTGCTTTTCACCACTGCAAGCGACGGCGTCTGCACTGCCGGGGTAACGACAGTGTTGGAGTCGACCGGTGCAATGGGTCCGCCGGACGGCGGCGTTCCGGTTACCGACGCTGTGTTCGAAACGGATCCGTTGTCGAGATCTGCAATCGACACGATATGGGCAGCTGTGCAGACGGTCGAGTCACCTGGAGCAAGGACGGAGGCACCACAGGTCATTCCCACGACCGCCGGGTCGGTGAGTGTCACCTCGGTCATGGTCACATTGCCGGTGTTGGTGACCGTGAATGAGTACAGGATCTGCTCGTTCACGCGCGAGTAGCTCGCTGTGCTCGAGGATTTGAGAACACTGATCGCCGGTGTCTGAACAGCTGGGACAGTCACCGTGTTCGATGGCACGGGGGCGATCGGTGTCCCATTCGGTGGGGTCGCGTTCACCGACGCCGTGTTGACGACTCCGCCGGCATCGACATCGGCCTGGGTCGTGGTGTGTGTGCCCGTACACGTTGTCGATGCGCCAGGAGCAAGGCTGCTGACCGGGCACGAGATGCCGGCGAGGAGCGGGTCGACCACGTTCACCGACGTCATTGTCACGTTGCCGGTATTTGTCACCGCGAACGAGTAGCCGATGGAAACACCGGGAATGGCGAACGACGGCGTGGACGACGACTTGACGATTGTCATTGAGGGTGACTGGACGGCAGGGACGGTCACCGAGTTGGAGGAGACCGGCGTGATCGTGGATCCGTTCGGTTGCGTTGCGCCGACTTGGGCCACGTTGACGACCGTCCCTGCATCAAGGTCGGTTTGTGTGATGGTGTGCGATCCGGTACAGGTCGTGGATGCACCTGGCGCCAGGGTCGAGCCGGCGCAGGTCAGGCCCGTCACGAGCGGGTCCGAGAGCGACACGTTGTCGAGGGTGACGTTGCCGCGGTTCGTCACCGTGAAGTCGTAGGTGACCACATCTCCAACAGCGTCGTAGTTCGCCGTCGACGTGGCCTTCACCAAGCTGATAGTCGGCGTTTGGTTGGCGGGGATGGTGACGGTATTCGAGCCGACGGGCGCCAACGCCGATCCATCCGGTTTGAGACCTGTCACCGTCGCGGTATTGATCACCGAACCGGCGTCAAGGTCTGCCTGCGTGGCGGCACGCGACGCGCTGCACGTTGCAACCTGCCCCGGCGACAACGTCGTCGGCGCACAGTTGACGGCGCCAGCGACAGGGTCCGAAACGGTGACGCCGCTGATAGTGACGTTGCCGGTATTGGTGACGTTGAACGAATAGCTCAACAGTTCCCCGACAGTCGAATAGGACGTCTTCGTCGTCGACTTGCCGATGGTCAGCGTCGGTGCCTGAACAGCGGGGACCGTCACGGTGTTCGACGTGATCGGGGTGAGCGCTGAGCCATTCGGACCACGGCCCCCTACGGTTGCTGTGTTGATCACTGCTCCGGCGTCGAGGTCAGCCTGAGTCACGGTTCGTGACGCGGTGCACGTGACCTGTGCCAACGGCGCAAGGCTTGTCGGCGAACAGGTCACCGTGCCGGCCACGGGGTCAGTGATCACGATGGAGGTCACGGTCACGTTGCCTGTGTTGCGGACGACGAACGCGTACGGAATCGTCTGGCCCACAGCCGAATAGCCCGAAGCGGTGGTCGACTTCGACACGACAAGGTTGGGGTTCTGCACCGCGGGAACGGTCACGGAATTGGAATTCACCGGTGCTGTCGGCCTACCTGATGGAGGCGTGGCGATTGCAGAGGCGGTGTTGACGATCGTCGCGTTGTCCAGATCGGCCTGCGTGACAACATGGTCACCGGTGCAGGTGGTCGATATCCCTGGGGCTAGCGACGTCGCCGTGCAGGCGATACCGGTGAGCATCGGGTCCGTCACCGTTACGTCGGTCATCGAGACGTTGCCCGTGTTGGTCACCGTGATGGTGAACGGCACGCTCTGGCCCACTGCGGAGTAAAACGCGGCCGACGTGGTCTTGTTCACCGACAGCTGCGGGCTTTGCGCAGCGGGCACGGTCACGGTGTTCGAAGCGACCGGAGCGATTGGCGGCCCGGAAGGTGGCGTACCGGCCACGGAGGCGGTGTTGATCACCGAGCCTGCGTCGAGGTCTGCCTGGGTTACGGTGTGCTGCGCGGTGCACTGCATCGTGGCTGCCGCTGCCAGTGTCGTGGCCGGGCAGGACATCGCTGTGGCGGTGGGGTCAGTGACGGTGATACCGGTCAGAGTGACGTTGCCGGAGTTCGTGACATCGAATGTGAACGGAACACTGACACCGACAGCGGCATAGGTGGTCGCTGACGTGGCTTTGACGATGCTGAGCGCCGCGGTCTGCGTCGCAGGAATCGTGATGGTGTTCGAGCTCACCGGAGTGATCGCAGGACCGAATGCCGGTGTTGCCGAAGCGACGGCCGTGTTGACAATGGACCCGGCATCGAGGTCGTTCTGGGTGACGGCATGCGACCCGGTGCAGGTCGTGGATGCGCCGATTCCGAGCGAGGTGACAGGGCAGGTCACTCCGCTGGTCATCGGGTCAGCGACGCTCAGTCCCGACACCGCAACGTTTCCGGTGTTGGTGACCACGAACGAGAACGTGACTGATTGTGCGGTCGACGAGAACGAGGCAAGGTTGGCTGACTTGACGACCGAAAGACCAGGCTGGGCGTTCAGCGAAATAGTGACGGTATTGGAACCGATCGGCGTCAGTGGCGTGCCGGACGGTGGCGTGCCGGTGACTGTTGCGGTGTTGACCGCCTCCCCGTTCTGCACGTCGGTCGAAGTGACCGTGTGGGTTGCGCTGCAGGTGGTACTCGCGCCGGGCGCAAGGGTGGAAACCGGGCAGCTGAGCCCGCTGACCGTCGGGTCTGCGATCGCGATTGCGCTGATGGTCACGTTGCCGTTGTTCGTGACTCTGAACGTGTATGCCAACGTGTCACCGGCCGCAGCGAAGGAAGCGGTCGAGGTCGCCTTGACAATTTGTAGCGAGGGGTTCTGCACGGCTGGAACGGTGACGGTGTTCGAGTTGCTCGGGGTGAGTGCCCCGCTGCCAGGAGCCGTCCCTCCTACCGCAGCAGTGTTCACGAGAGTCCCCGCGTCGAGTTCTGCTTGGGTGATGGTGTGGCTTCCGGTACAGGTGGTGCTCTGACCTGGCGTAAGCGTCGTCAGCGGGCAGCCGATTCCCATCACCTTCGGATCGCTGACGACGATGCCCGTAATGGTGACGTTGCCAGAGTTGGACACCGTGAACGTGTACGGGACCGCTGAGCCGACGGTCGAGAACGAAGTGGTGGTGGTGGCCTTGACGACGTCAAGACTTGGGTTCTGAGAAGCAGGCACCGTCACGGTGTTCGACGAGACAGGTGCTATGGCTGATCCGCTCGGTCCGTTGGCGGCAAGAGAAGCAGTATTCACGACCGACCCGGAATCAAGTTCTGACTGCGTGACGACATGGCTGCCCGAGCACGTGGCCGTCGCCGCTGGTGCAAGTGTGGTCGTGGAACAGGTGACCGACGTGAGTTTCGGATCCGTCACCGTGATCGACGACAGGGTCACGTTGCCCGTATTCGTCACCACGAACGAATACGGGATGCTCTGTCCCACCGTGGCGAACGATGTCGTCGACGTGGACTTCGCCAACGTCATCGACGGCGATGGGGTCGCCGGAATGGTCACGGTATTGGACGTCTCCGGCGCGGTGGGCGGTCCGACCGGCGGGGTGCCGACCACCGACGCTGTATTGACGATCGCACCGGCGTCCAGGTCTGCCTGGGTAACGACGTGCGCGCCCGAACAGGTCGTGGTCTGCGCCGGGATGAGGGTCGTGGTTGCACAAGTGATCGCGCCTGCAAGCGGATCAGAAACCGTCACCGACGTCATCGTCACGTTGCCGTTGTTCGAGACCGTGAACGTAAACGGAATGCTCGCTCCGGCTGTCGAATAGGACGTTGTCGAGCTGGTCTTCGTGATGCTCAGCGCAGCAGCGACCACCGCAGGAACGGTCACCTGGTTCGAACTGGCCGGGCCTACCGCACCGGATCGGGGATCGGTCGCAGAAACGGTCGCCGTGTTCACTACGGAGCCGTTGCTCAGGTCCGTCAGCGTCACGGTGTGCGAACCGGTGCAGGTCGTCGATTGCCCGGGCGCAAGCGTGGTCGCGAGGCACGACACTCCAGATGTGTTGGGGTCGGTCACGGCGATCGAGGACAGCGTCACATTGCCCGTATTGCGGACGTTGAAGGAGTATGGGATCGTTTCGCCGATGGTTGAATAGCCGGTCTTCGACGTGCTCTTCGAAATCGTGATTGCAGGCGTCTGCGTGGCATTGACCGTGACCGTGTTCGACGTCGTGGAGGGGATTGGCGAGCCGCCTGGCGGTGTGCCCGTCACCGAGGCCGAGTTGACAACTGAACCCGAGTCAAGGTCGGCTTGGGTCACCGTATGGGTCGCTGAACAGGTCGTCGAAGCAGTCGGCGCAAGTGTTGTGGCCGCGCACGTGATTCCCGATGCGTTCGCGTCGGTGATCGTGACTGATTGCAACGTCGTCTGACCAGTGTTGGTGACCGTGAACGAATACGGAATTGAATCACCAACCGTTGTAAACCCGGTTGAAGTGGTCGATTTCGCGATTGTCAACGACGATGACAGAGGAGTATTAGTAAGTGTGCAAGTTATATCGTCGTTCAAGGCCGGGGTAATCGCGAACGGGACTGCCGTTGACGCTGCTGCTGGGAGCACCGTCGGCGAACCGGCGGTTGCATTCGTACAGGTCACGTTGGCCCGGTACTGGCTCAACGCAGACGCCGACCCCGCTGCCATCGATTCTCCGAACGAATAGCCGATCCCAGCAGTGGCGTTCGCGACCGTCACCACACCGGTGTTAGCGGTAACCGTCGAAGCTGCACCTGTCGTGGTTGTCGACCCACCCGTTGGCGCAGCGCCGCTTGGAATGATCGAAACAGTGAACTGGTCTGCTGCAACCAACCGGTTACCCGAGAGTGCCTTCACCAGTTTCAGCGCTGGCTGACAACCGATGCTCAACGGAGCCGACGCTGTGTCGGTGACGACATTGCCGACGATGTCGGTCGTGCCCGACATCGTGGGACGGTCCTTGACAGCTGCCACGTTCGTGATGGTTGACTGACATGTCGCGGTCGCGCTGATCTGCTGCTCGTAGGTGATTGTCAGGGTCTCGCCGACGTTCAGGCCGCGGGTTCCGCCGGTCGGGTTGCCTGGTGTTCCTGCGACGGCGGCGTATGGCCGTGAGCAGTTCGTGGCCGCTGGCATCGCTGCACCGACGGAGACAGAACTACACGTCACCGCACCGCTCGCAAGGTCGGCGTTGGACCCGCCGACGGTTGCGATCGACAGCACCTTGTAGGCCGGGCTCGCCGGTCCGTTCGGGCCGGCGGGGAGCGAGTCGGTGAGGTCGATCGTGTCGCCCTTGGTCATCGCGTCAGGCCCGGTGTTCGTCACGCTGACGGTCCATACGGCGGTGCCGCCGCGAACGATCGCTGTTGGGTTGACAGTCTTCGTGAGATTCAGGTTGTACCGGCACGGTATGAAGTCGGCGCTGACATTTCCGCCGGGTCCGTTGGCAGCTGTGCTGGTCGTCGTCGCGCCGAACGCTCCGGAAATCGCGCTCGGGACAGTTGCACTGCCGGTCGGTGACGCAGCGGCGACAAAGCTGGAGCCACCACCACCACCAGCGCCGGCGACGCTGTCAGCCACGGTGGACGAACCGCCGCCACCGCCGGTGTATCCAGCGCCGCCACCACCAGCTGAATCGAACGAAGTGTCGGGGCCTCCGTTACCTCCGGTTCCTGAGCCGATGCCACCTCCCGCCGCGCCGGTTAACGCCGCGCTGCCGGAGTTGACGCCCCCCAACCCGCCTGCACCAACCTGTCCTCCGCTGCCTCCCGTGTTGGTCCGGGGTCCGTCGACACCGGCTGCTCCGTTCGCACCGGCGCCCACTCCTGGGGAAGCCACAGTTCCTGCATTGCCTGCGTTACCAGCAGGCGAGACTGAATGCGCTGCCCCACCGCCGCCACCGCCACCCGCCACAATGAGGGTCTGGCCGCCAACAACGAACGACGTGAAACCACCACCGCCGCCACCGCGGTGGCCGCCGACGATCGTGCCACCGGCGCCGCCGCCATTGGCGCCAGCCGTTCCATTGCTCAGCCCGCCACCACCGACCCCGCCGCTGTACGTCTGACCAGGCAGGACGTTGAACGTTGCACCGATCCTGGCAGCGCGGCCGCCTGCCCCACCAGTCGTGGCGGACAGACCCGACGATGCGCCCGTTCCAGCGAGTGCGCTGACCACCACGGAACAGGTGCCGTCAGGAATCGTTCCGGAATAGGCCCCGGTGGCCGATGAGGTGAATGCGCCGGGTCCGACGGCCGGATCTGCGGCTGCCGGATTCTGGGTCACCATCAGCGTTGTAGTCGCTACCAGCAGCGACGTTGCCGCGACGACAGCCCCCATCCGTGAACGAGACATGTCCTTGCCGAAAATCGACGCCATGTCAGAGCCATCGGCACCGGGCCAGACTCGCTGAAGTCAGACACAGCAATTGTTCCTCAAGGAATGGTCAACCTCGGGGTTGCCCCCAGAGGATGAGCTGTTCAACAATGAGAGACGCCGCGGCATCCGGATCGAGCGTCACCCGCATCGGGGGCCGGCGTTCGGTACCCACGCCGAGGACCAGTGAGACGCGGTGACCGGGGTTGTCCGCAGAGATCGACGCCACCGGCCGCGGCATCGGGCGGTGTGCACTGACGCGTTCCAGGGTTACACCGGCTTGCGACGCGTCCATCGACCGGTACAGCACCTCGATCATCGAGTCGTGGGCAGCGAGCACCCCACCAAGCGAAGCGCGGCGCAAAGCCGCAACGGCACCCTCTAGCGACACGACCGCCGGGCCAGTGACACGCAGTATCTCGCGACGACCGCCGTCCAATCTTCGTTCGCACTCGACCAGCCAAGGGTTGTCGGCAACAGGGTTGTCGGCAAGAGGGTTGTCGGCAAGAGGGTTGTCGACAGCAGGGACAAAGCGCACTGCGACCAATCCCAGGGCATGTGGCACCCCGAGGAAGTGCGCCAGCAGTGGCGGAACCGATGCCGAACCTCGGTCAAGGCTCCAGTCGCCGCAACATACAAGCAGAAGCCGCTCGGGCGAGTGACCCGACAACTCCTCGAACACTGCCGCCAGCGCACGGGCAACGTCGGTAGTGTTCGGCTGCTGCTCGTACTGTCCCGGATCAACGCGAACTGCACGATGCGCACCGCATGCGACCGCGGAGCGCAGCATCGTTTCTGCTGCGAGGGGTCCGACGCACACGACCACCACGTCGGCACCGACTCGTTCGGCATAGCGCAGGGCAATTTCAAGCGCTGCACGATCCGCCGGGGAAGCGCCTGCAAGGCGATCGTCAACGGACACCGCACCGGTCAGCGGATCGACCAAAGTACGCAACGGGACCCACTTCATGGCCACCCCGACCAGCGGACGCCGGCCCGCCAGATCAGCAAGAACCTGCTCAGCCATGGCGAAACACCACGCCGTTTCCACCCTCTGGGTAACTCCATGTGATAGCGCCTTCGGTATTGCAGACCAGATAACAGGTGCCGCACTCGAAGCACTGCTCGTAGTTGAACAAGATGCCGCCATCACTGGTCGGCACGAACAACTTGGCCGGGCACGCGTAAACACACGCTGACGTCGTGCAGCTTCTGCAGACGTCGGCGTCGACGACGATGTGCGGCGTGTGCGAGACATCGAACACGACGGTCTCCATCCGCTCGTCGAAGGAGATCTGCTGGTCAGGGACCAGTCGTTGATGGGAGGAGCGAGGGTTGCTCATGTGATCGGGCGCAGCAAGATGGGGCTCATCCGTATGTCTTCCATGCGTCGCGGCCGTCTCGGGCAAGGTCTCTGACCCGCACCCCAGAGCGTTTGAGCAGTGGGCGAGCGATCGCCGCAAGACCCTGCTTGGGCTGCGGGTTGCGCACCGTAAACAGTGCCTCCAGCGTGTCGCACACGATCTCGGGGTAGCGCTGCTGCACCCGGTCTGACAGTAGGAAATGCGGTGCGCGCCTCACCTTTCGATGGTCAGCCAGCACCCAACTGTTTCCGAGACGACGCTGGTACGAGGCGAGCCCCACTCGGGAGGTATCGCCAACCGTGATTGCGTAATGGGCTGCTTCGCCAGCAGCCATGCCAGACCCCATCGCGTAGTTGACCCCTTCGAGCCACAGGCCAGCCGCCAAACACATGGCAGCTGCGTCACCAGCAATGAGTAACCCGTCACCAACAAGTTGCGGCATCATGTCGAAACCACCCTCGGGAATGAGATGCGCGGCATATTCCTTCAGTTCACCGCCCTCGACGAGAGGGGCGATCGACGGGTGGGCCTTCAGCCCTGCGATCACGTCTTCCGGACGCATCTTTGCAGTAGCCAGGCCATCGAGCGCCAAGACCGCCCCAATGGCCACCGTGTCACGGTTCGTGTAGACGAACGCTCCGCCAGCGATGCCCTTCGTACCCCCGACGATCTCGAAGTCAGCGCCCTCGTCGCCGCGCACTGCGAACCGCGATTCGATCTCGGCGCGAGGCAGCGACAGCACCTCTTTGACTCCAAGCGTGAAGTGCTCCTTGCCTTGGTGCGGATACATTCCGGCAGCTTTGGCAAGAAACGAATTCACGCCGTCGCACGCAATGACCACCTTGGCGTGGACTTCGCCGTCGCGGTCTGTCGTCACGCCGCAGACCACGCCTCGGCTGTTTCGAACGAGGCCGGTTGCTGTGGTCGCCGTGACCAACATTGCCCCGGCGTCGACTGCACGGTCAGCGAACCACTTGTCGAAGTCTGGCCGGTAGGCGGTAAACCCGTTGTAGGGGGGCGCGCCCCACGTGGTGGTGCGGTAGTCCAGGCACATGCTCTGGTGATCGGTCAGCATCATGGTGCCGCGTCGGGTGATCCACCGTTGCACCGGTACTTGTTCCCACCAGTTGGGCACCAGCTCATCGAGGATGCGACCGTAGATCACACCGCCGTAGACGTTCTTCGAACCTGGGAATGGGCCGCGTTCCAGTAAGCACACGCTTCGACCCAGACGTGCTGCAACCAACGCTGCGGCCGCGCCGGCAGGCCCTGCCCCCACCACCACGACATCGAACTGCGGCGTATTCATCGCTCCCCCGATTTCGTGGCTTCCCCGATTTCACTGTTTGCGGTACCAGCCAGCAATTGGTGCAGCGCCTGAACCACTTGGAACGCATCGGCCACGATGGCCACTTCAGCCATTGCCATCATTGGGCAGCTCGGGTCGGTGTTGACCGACAGGATGTGATCGGGCGAACCGAGTCCACTTGTGTGCTGCGTGGCCCCGCTGATACCGAAGGCCAGATACACCTTTGGCGATACTTCGACGCCGGTCGTACCGATCTGGCGTTCAAAGGGAATCCAGCCTGCGTCGCTTGCGACGCGTGTGCCACCCAGCGAAGCCCCGATGCGAGCGCCAACTTCGCGAAGGGTGTCGAATCGATCTTTTCCTGTGCGAGCTTCACTAACCAACCCGTTGCCGCCGGCGACGATGCAGGTGGCCTCGGTCAGATCCATCGTGGCCGGGTCGGGAGGAAGCACCGCGACAGACTGAACGGAATCGTGCTGGGCGATGTCTGTCGGTGTCGTCGGAAAAAACAGGTCGATTGGCAGTATGTTCGCCGCTGCCTCATCGCCCTTCACAGAGGGTGCACCAGCGGCGTGACCCGTTGCGGGGATCATCGTGACCACGCACGGAACGGTGACCGTGTGCAGGTGATCCACAAGACCATCGCTTCGCACCGCTACGAGATTCGCTGAGCCATCTTGGTTCTGGCGAACCCGCGTTACCCCGGTGATGAGCGGTCGGCCCAGTAGAGCCGCCAGTGCAGGTGCGAGGTCACGACCATCTGGGGACGCCGGGAGAACAATCATGCGTGTACTGATGACATCGGGCAGGGTCGCAATCGCAGAGGCAAGCAACCCGAACCGAATTGGTGTCTCGGCTATCTGCACAGAGCCACCCGCCAATTGGGACGCTGCGCTGAGCGCACCAGTTCCGGCAATCACCCCGACACCGGCAGCTACACCGAAGGCGTCGGTGGTTCCGGCCGGTAACACACCATCGCGGCAGATGACAACCGCGAGCGCATTCACGTTCATCAGATTTGTGCGCCGACGCGGTCGCCGTCGATTACAGCGCTGTGGGCCCGTCGTGGTGCAAGGCAATCGCCAACCCGGTGGACATCGACGCCCACGCCCAGTAACTCGTTGTACAACGCATCGACCGGTGAGCCGGAAACAGCAAGCACCACGAGATCGGCAGCTACGTCAAGCATGCGACCGCTGACATGGTGCAACACGCTGAGCACCTGGCCGTTCCAGCCCATCACCACAGAATCCGGCGTCAGCACGATTCCTTTTTGCCCAGCGCGCATACAAAAATTCTCCATGTCCAACGTGATGCCGAGATCTTGTCCCACCACCATGCCGGGCGTGAGTATTTCGACTGCACAGCCACGGTCGGCCAGCACTTCAGCAGTACTGGTGGCCTGATGGAAACCCAACTCGTCAACGATGACCACTTTGCCTTCGACCGGGGTAACGCGTCCGGCCAGAACATCGATCACGTCGACGATGCGCGGATCCTCCGGCGGAGCCCAGTACGGGCGAGCTGGCAGCGACCCCGTGGCCATCACCACTACATCTGGCCGGGTGCTGGCAATGAACGCAGCGTCGACCCCATGGCTATAGACCAGCTTCACTTCCAACATCCGAAGTTCGTGCAATTGGTTGCGGATCAGGTCGCCAAACTCTGCCCGGTTGGGTACTGACGCTGCCCAACGGACCTGCCCCCCGGCGACCGATTCGCGTTCATAGACCGTGACTCGGTGCCCATGACGCGCAGCGCTGATGGCAGCCTGCAAACCAGCTGGGCCGGCACCAACCACCATCACGTCTTTCGGACGCGCCGTGAGCACCACCGACCCGACCGACGGAACGGACTCACGGCCGGTGGCAGGGTTCTCGATGCAGCCCAGCCACCGGTTGAGCCCCATGCGGCCGACGCATTCCTGATTGCAACTGAGACACAGCCGCGTGCTGTCGTGGTCACCGATGCGGGCCTTGCGCACAAAGTCAGGATCAGCAATCTGTGCGCGGACGGCACCCACAAGGTCGCAGTGACCGTCTGCGATTGCACGCTCCGCCTGCAGCGGGTCCTTGAAACGGCCGACGCCAACAACGGGAATATCGACCGCCTGGCGGATGGCGTTGGGGATGAATAGCGAGTACCCCGGCGGCACATGCATAGACGCCTCGATCATGAAGAGCGTCGCGGTGGCCACACCAATAGAGGTGTTGATGTAGTCAACCTTGCCGTGTGCCTGCACCATACGCGCAACTTCGACCGCTTCGTCGATGGTTGTGCCACCTTCGATGAACTCGTCGCCACACAGGCGAACTCCGAGCGCGAGGTCCGGCCCGACTGCCTCTCGGACCGCATCGACAATGTCGAACAGAATACGCGCCCTGTTTTCCAACGAGCCACCGTACGAATCGGTGCGCAGGTTGGTGGCACCGGACAGGAATCCGCGCACGATTGAGGAGTGGCTGCACTGCAGTTCGATCCCATCAAAGCCGCCCTCGCGGCAGTGACCGGCCACCCACGCGTACCCGGCGACGATCTCGGCGATCTCTCGTATGTTGACAGCCTTCGGTACCTCGCGAAAGAGCGGGTCGGGCACCGGTGACGGCGCCCACACAGGTAGGCGCGAATACATCGACGAGGCCTGCCCACCGTTGTGGTTGATCTGTGCGAACACCGGAACACCGTGGCGGTGCACTGCTTCGGTGATAGCCCGGTATCCAGGGATCACCCTGCGGTGGAAACCATGGATGAGTTTTTCGTAGGGCCAATCTGTGGGGTGCGTCGAATGTTCTTCGGTGATGATGAGCCCAGCGCCGCCTTTGGCTCTGGCCTCGTAGTACGCGGCGTGTTGCGCCGTTGGTAGCCCGTCCTGGGCGTAGTTGGTGAGATGCGCGCTGAACACCACCCGGTTGCGGACGGTGACCGGGCCCAGACGAAGCGGGGAGAACAGATATCGATAACGCCCCACGCCCCCATCATCGCCGATCTGGCCCGAGTGAAAATAAGAGCACCGTGGCAGCGGCTTATCGAAGCATTTCGCAGATATTCAACCAATGCGCCGGGCGGCCGCTTCACTGCGTCTGTAGGGCGCAGAGCGCAGGTACCCGCCGAGGACACACATCCCCATGAGCACTGACGCGGCTGCGTAGGTGGGCACCGGACCGAAGTGGTCGTAGAGCACCCCGGCGATGATTGCCGCTATCCCGCCGGTGAGGGTCTGCACCGCCCCGACCAAACCCTGTGCCCCGGCGATTCGGTCAGGCGGTGCGTGGTGCGTGACCGCCACAGGGATGCCAGAGGCACCGAACGAATCGACCGTTGCCTGCACCACTCCGATCATGACGAGCACCACAGGAAAGGCAACGAGGCCGTACAGGCTGACGAAACACACGCCAAGTGCGAGCGTGGCAACCGACATTCGAAACGGACCGCGGCGCTCGACGAACCGGCCACCGATCCGGCCCAACAGAACCAACGGAAGCGCAAAGATGACGATACCCAGCTGGATGTACGGGCCAGCTTTGTCCTCGTCACCAACGAGGTCGGTGATGCGAACTGCCCACAGAGCGTCGAACGTGCCAATCATGGCGAAGAATGCGACGCCCAACAGCACCGCTGACTGCATCCACCGCTCGCCAAGCAGGTCGAGTGCCAACCGCTGGCTGCGTACAGGGTCACCCACCACCGCTCCCATGGGCACTCTCCAACACAGAACAAGCGCAAATGCTCCGAGCCCGATGCCGATATAGAACGGGGCGTTGATGCCCCATCGATCAACCACTGCGAACGCGATCATCGGGCCCATCAGAAAACCCAGCACATCCGCCGACAGCATGCGACCGGTGTTTTCACCGACCCGGTCCGGTTCGGCCACGGCGATCGCGCGGCGGATGGCCGGGTACGCCGACCCAATACCAAGGCCCATCACCAGGCGGCCGATGAACAAGCCACTGAACGAAGTCGAAATGGCCATGATGAGCAGGCCAAGGGCGTTCGTCGCAATACCCCCCAGCAGCAAGACTCTTGCGTGGCCCCGGTCAGCCAACGACGCGATGAAAAGCTGCGCCAGGAACGACGTGAAAAAACCCACACCGACCACAGCACCAAGTTGAGATTCGGGGATGCCGTAATCGTCTCGGAACCGGCCGATGAGCGTGAACATGACGCCATAGCCTTGCGACAGCACGGCGGCCGTGATGAACAGTGACCAAACCGTGCTTAATGGGTTGCTCCACCTCGGGTTCAACTCCGATCCCTCCGTTTCACCACTCGGCCGCGCCCGTTCTGATGGGTTGGGATCTCACCCAGTCAAGCTAGCGAACCAGGTCGCGCCAACTTCCAACCTTTAACGTCGAGCGACCAGGGGCACGGAAAGAGCCAAGCCCAAACCAGCCTTCCTGCCTTCGCGCACTGCTTCGAGAATGGTTCGAGGAGCAACCCGGTCACCGGCCTGAAGCAGATGTTCGTCCGGATCCACGCTGGTGTCTGGCACCCGATGATGCGCTGCGACAAACGAACCGGCGTCGACGCACGTCCGACGTCTGGTGAAGCGATCTTCGACCTCTACCGTGGAACTGGTCACCCGGCGGACAATCGCCCGCTTGATCAACACGATCCCAGCACCATGCAGGCGGCCCTGCGACGGAGCAAGATCCCCCGAGAGGGCCAACTTCTCCCCAACAAGCAGGTCCGGAGTGATGAGGATGACGGGGCGACCCGTTGCGGCCACCAACTCTGCAACTGAAATACCGATTGGCCCACCCAAGGGGTCCCACACGGCGACTGCAGCGGCGTGATCCTCCCCATCGGTTTCGACGACACCGCGCCGAGCGAGGATCGCTGCGGCATCGTGCACCACAACGCCAGGGTCAATCTGGAAAGGCAATGGTCCCGGCAGACCACCTGTTGCGACCAAGTCGACGGGGGCGCCGTCGACCAGACCGTCTGGTTGAACCGCTCGCAACTCGGCCAACTCGACACCAAGAACACGGCATTCGGCTTCGAGCCAATCGGCAATGAGTGCCAACCGGGCCCTGCCGGTGCCCGCAGCGGCGGCACGCACCACTCCACCGAAGGCGTTTGAACGTTCGTGCACAGTGACTTGACAACCATGCAGCGCGGCCACTCGAGCGGCCTCCAACCCGGCAATTCCTCCACCGGCGATGTGCACACGCCGAGCACCAATTTGCGGTGTCGCAGGCGAGTCGGCCTGGTCGGTCGTTTCAAAACCTGTCAGCGGGTCGACCACACACGTGATGACCGGACTGCGGTTGTCGCGAACTTTGCACGTTTGGTTGCACAGCACACAGGGTCGTATGCGCGCTGACTGACCTGCGCTGGCGAGACGGACAACATTGGCGTCGGCAAGCAGTGCACGGGTCATTTCGACCGCATCGGCCGCCCCGGATTCGATGATCCAGTCCGCCTGGCCAACATCGACAATGGACCCCTGGGCCACCACGGGTAGCTGCGAACCTGCAGCGCGGAGGCCATCTTTGACCTGGCGGGCGAGGCCGATGTTGAAACCCGGCTCCACATGTCCGTCGGGCCTAGTGAGCGCGGCGGAGAAAATCGAGCCGCGGACGACGGCGACGTAGTCCACGAACTGGGCAAGCTCCACAGCTATCGCGACACCGGCATCGGGCACGATTCCGGCCCACGGAGCCAGTTCGTCGCAAGACAACCGAAGACCGACCACCGCATCACCAGCGGCAACCCTTACTGCTTCGAGCACCTCGCTCGCGAAACGGAGACGATCTGCCCCATATTCGTCTGCGCGCATATTTGTGAGTCCAGAGCAGAACTGCCGTACCAGCGAGAACTGGCCAGCGTTGATTTCTACCCCGTCCAACCCTGCCGCTACCGCAGCAGCCGTTGCCGTGACAAAACCTGCGACAACTGCTGCAATATCGGCCACCTCCATCACCTTCGGAACCTCGCGCGTCGACACTTCAGGAACAGCTGACGGCGCCCACAACTCGCGCTGGCTCCAATGCGATGTTCCCTGTCCCCCGCTATGACCAAGCGCGGCGATGACTAGCGGCGCACCATCGGAGAGAGCTGCTGCACGGATAGTGGAGGCAACCGAACCCCAACCGGTGCTGCAAGACGCAGCAAGCGGCGCTCGTTCGTATGGCCAGTCCGAGTCATGGACAGATGCTTCCTCGAGAACAATGACCCCGGCTCCACCTGCTGCACGCCTGGCGTAATAGGCAGCATGCCGCGCAGTGAAGGTGCGATCGTCTCCAAGGTTGGTTTCGTGCGGGCCGAACATGACGCGCGATGGTGCCAAGCGACCACGTATCGACAACGGATCCGTGATGCTCACGAGCGCCAGCCGGGGGCGATCTCGTCGAACGCAACGGCGCGTTCATGCACGACATCGGACTGCATCGGGGTAGACGCAGCCCGTTCGATAACGCTCGCGCACCACGCGATGTCAGCAGCGTCGAGCAGTTCTTTCGGCTCACGCATCCGGAGGTCAGCAGGCCGCACCAAGGCAACTTCAGAGATGCACATTTCAATTGCACGGGCAGTGTCCACCTGTGTATCGGCGAACACCAGGTGGCGAACACGATCGAGCGCCCACAGGTGCACCCACAGGCGCTCGTAGCGCCACGCCGCCTGCAGCATTTCATCGCCGAGCGGTTCTTCGGTGAGCAAGAACTGGTTCTCTTCGAACGTGAGGTGCTCCCACACATGATACGCGTCGGCGAACGCGAACGACTCGAGCTGCGACAAACCCTGGCCCCGTAACGCCATCACGCAGTTGGCAAGTGCGCGGCCGCGCACAGCGGCCGCGGATGCAAACGCGAGCGGCTCGCACGGAACGGCTAACACGTCCGTCGGGATGGTCGCCGGCACTCCCCACATCGCGAAGTAGGCCTCGGTCCGGCGGCGACGACGGGCGCCAGCCTCATCCTCGGTGCCGGACTCGGTCACGATCGTCGGCCGATTGAGACTGCCACCGGTTTGGAATGGCCCGGGCCCGGCACTGGCTTGGATGCCGCCACCCCGACGGACGCAAGGCGGGCGAGCTCGTCGTCAGCGTTGCCCCAAACGCACTCTGGGTCCGGCCCGTCGAGTGGCAGCCCGGTGAAGAACTTTGCCGCCATGCACCCGCCTTGACACGCGTCGAAAGACCCACACGAAGCACATGCACCAGGGCTTTGCGGCTCGCGGAGCGACGTGAACAAGTCAGACGACGACCAGATGTTGGCAAATCCGCCTGGCGACAACACGTTGCCGGCCTTGAACTCGTCGTGAAGCACGAACGGGCAGGCATACACATCGCCGACAGGGTCAATCAGACACACGATGCGGCCGGCGCCGCAGAGGTTGAGCCCTGGCAAGCTTTCGCCCAGCGCTGACAGGTGGAAGAACGAATCGCCTGTCAGCACGTTTGGCCGTTTGATGAGCCACGAATACAGCGCACGTTGGTCGGCCTGCGAAGGATGCAGCTGGTCCCAGGTGTCCGCGCCGCGACCAGCTGGACGCAGGCGGGTGAGGCGCAGCTCTGCACCGTATTGAGCAGCAAGCGCCTCGAACGCGTCCAACTGCGAAATGTTGTGGCGCGTCATCACCACGCTGATCTTGAACGGTCCGAAATTAGCGTCAGCGAGATGGTCCATCGCACGCCGAGCCGTGTCGTAGCTGCCGACGCCGCGCACCGCGTCGTTGGTGGGAGCATCGGCCCCGTCAAGCGAGATCTGGATGTCGATGTAGTCCGTGCCGCTGAGCCTGCGTGCAACGGCTGTATCGATTCGAGAACCGTTAGTTGAGAATTTCACCCCGACGCCGCTGGCCACCGAGTGGTCCAGGATCTTGAAGAAGTCGGGCCGGATAGTTGGTTCCCCACCACCGATGTTGACGTAGAACACCTGCATCGCAGCGAGCTGATCAATCACCGCAAGACACTGCGCTGTTGTCAGCTCGCGCGGGTCGCGGCGGCCCGACGAAGACAGGCAGTGAATGCAGTCAAGGTTGCACGCGTACGTGAGTTCCCACGTAAGACAGATGGGCGCATCGAGCCCACCTTTCAGTTGTTCAACCAGCGGTGCCATCAGTGATCCCTTCGGGTGGCAACGGAACCAAACCCATGTGTGCAGACGAACCAACAGACGAACCAACAGACGAACCAACAGAGGAACCAACGAGCGCGGCTGAAACAGGAACGATCATGTCTGACTGCAGCAGCGACTGGAGCGCCTCGATGTACCGGCCGCGTGCAGTGGTAGGTACCGAGCTGGCCTCAAGCGCAGCTTCGAGCGTTGGTTGGTCGCCAAGCGAGCGGACCAACGCCACAAGGCGCGGCGATTTGAGGAACACCAGCTTGCGGTTTCCGTAGTGGTAGACCAGCGCCCCGAACGGCTCGGGCCGCACCGCCACACTGCCGTGTAGGGCGTAAGGCTGGTCGAGTTGGACCGTGCGACCGCTGTTTTCCACACACCCGACGTTACCGTTGGGCGGAACCTTGAAACGAAGCGGGGAGTGTTACGGGCGCTGATCCGCCCAGCGATGGCGCAACAACTTGTCGAGAATGCCAGACAAGGTGGCAATCTCGGCGGGGTCGAGGCCTTTCAAGAACGCAGATTCGCCGTCGAACTGTGCGGCCATCGTTTCTTCGACGGCACGGTTGCCGGTGGGAGTCAACTCGACAATGACGCGGCGGCGGTTGGTGGGGTCCGGACGACGCGTGATGTGCTCGGCCTTTTCCAGCGTAGACAACAGGCTCGAAACGCTCGGCGGCGCAATGTCGAGGATTTCAGCAAGCGTGCCAGGCTCGGTAGGCCCAATGGAGCGCAGCGCAACCAGCACCCGAAATGAGGCCCATGTTCGGCCCCGGGGCCGATGCACGGTGGATTCAACCTGGCGTTCAGCCAGGCTGGCGGCTCGGACGAGACGCCAAACAGCAACGGACTCTGCCGGGTCACGGCCAGGCACAAGGGCCGAGACGGCTTCTCCCATCCGCGTTTGGTACTCGATCGCGGCTGAAACAGCTTCGGAGGTTGGCACTTGTGATCTGTCCTGTACGGCGTCAAAGGAGTGGGAGAAGCCCAACGGTGGTTGGGCAGGAATCATCAGGAATACGTGATTCGTCAATGAGTATTGCATATCGCTCCTATCCCAGACAGGCCGAAATTGACGAGGCCGGGTCAAGTGATAATCAAAATTCTCAACATCAGATGTCTAACGCTGTTCTCGCCCATAGCCCTCCCGCTGCTCATGCATCAGCAGGTGGGATAGAAGTCACGAATGCCCAAAGGTTCTTGCCGCCTTCGGCCACCAAAGAACGGCCAAGCACTGCCGACCAGTGCACCTCTGTGCCAAAATCGTCTCGCCAAGCCCAGAGGCGGCGAGTCCAGTACTGCAACCGATGCTCATCGGTGTATCCGATGGCGCCATGGAGTTGGTGAGCGTTTTTGTTCGTCGCCGCGACCATACGTCCACTGACCGTCTTCGCCGCCGCAACGGCCAGCGCGAACCGCGGACTTGGCCCGTCGACGGACCACACATCGACAGCATTGTCCACAGCAGCCAACGCTGTCGACGCATCGCCTGCCATCTGCGCGAGATAGTGCTGCAAGATCTGCTGTTTGCCGATGGGTTTGCCGAACTGCTCACGTTCGACTGCGTACTGGACCGACAATTCGCTGACTCGTTGTAGGGCTCCTGCCATCTGCATCGCACGGGTGAGCGCCAAAATGTCGTCGGCGAACGCAAGTCGTGTGCGGGCCTCGACGACGGCGAACGGTTCACCGGCGTAGTTGATCCCGGTCGAGACAACATCGAACGTCGCTGGCGCTGCGCTGCCATCGGCCCACAAGATTCGGTCGGCGACTCCCCACCACGGGACCCTCTGTCCGGCGATCGCAAGCGTGACACCCTCACGAGGTGCGATGTCGTGCACGGCCCCGATGAGCGCGGCGGCAAGTACGTCAGCCACCGGCGCAGCGACTGCGTGATACCCAGTTGCGTACATCACGGCTGCGGCGTCGTGAAGTGTGCCGCCCGATCCCCCAAGCGACTCGCTCACCCCGACGGACGTGAGGCCCATGTCGGCTGATGCGGCGAACACGGACCGATCCATGCCCCCCTCGGCAGCGTGCATTCTTTCTGGGGTGCTGTGCTCTGCGAACAGTCGGTGGACGGTTTCCACCAGCATCTCGTCTGCGACCCGTGTGGTTGTCTCGTTCATGTTGGTCACCGGACTCCGAGATGGCGGGCAACGATGCCGCGCAGGATTTCGTTGGTTCCGCCGCGCAGCGTGAAGCCGGGGGTTGAGAGGATCGCGTCTTCCACGAGCGCATCAAACGTGGGGTTCAGACCGGGCGGCACAAGTTGTCGTGCCACTTCACCGATCTCACCCTCCAACTGGGTACCCATGTCTTTCACCATGGCCGCCTCGGTTACCGGCTCTTTTCCGTTCGACAACGCCACCGCTACCGAAATGCACAGGCGACGCAACGCTAATAAGCGCGCTGTCAGTTGGCCAAGCGTCGCGGCAACTTCCGTGCTGGGGTCTGAACCAACTGCGTCAATCAGGGCGACCAACAGCGGGAACGTTGATAGATATCGCTCGGGTCCGCTACGTTCGAAGGCGAGTTCGCCGATGACCTGCTCCCAACCGTTGCCCTCGGTACCGAGCAGGAAGTAGTCGGGAACAAACACGTCCTCCATCACCACTTCGTTGAAGTGGTGATGGCCACTGAGCAGCCTGATGGGACGGACCGATACGCCAGGCGCTTTCAGGTCCATGATGAATTGGCTCATACCGCGGTGTTTGGCACCGCCGTCACTCATGGGGGTGGTCCGGACCAGGACGATGAAGTAGTGGTTGTTGTGGGCCTGGCTGGTCCACACTTTGGTTCCGTTCAGCAGCCAACCACCATCGGTTCGAGTTGCCGTCGAACGGATGGCGGCCAGGTCCGAGCCGGCATCGGGCTCGCTCATCCCGATGGAGAAAAAGCACTCGCCCGCCGCCATCTTCGGGACCAATTCCCGCTTGGCTTGTTCCGTGCCGTGTTTCAAGATCGACGGCCCTGACTGGCGGTCACTCACCCAATGCGCAGCGATTGGGGCACCGTGCGCGAGCAGTTCTTCGACAACCACAAACCGGTCGAGAGGGGTGCGACCCTTTCCGCCATATAGGACCGGCCAGGCCAGTCCGAGGAATCCTGCCGCTCCCAACTTGGCGCTGAACGACGGGTCGTGCTGCGACAACCACGTGTCGCAGCGTGGGACAAACGTGCCCGCTGCGATCTCCGCTTCAAGGAACGAGCGGATGTCGGACCGCAGCTGTTCAGTCGAATGCGGCAGCGATGCTGCTGGAAACGTAAGACGGGGCACGCTCCAGTCTGGCGCTCCGGCTGGTTTACCGCCAAGCCAGGTGGTTCACTTGCACCATGACCACCGGAATGGACCCAATCTGCGACGACCTGGAAGGCGAGACCGGCGCATTGACCGATGTCCTGGGTGGCTTGACACCAGCGCAGTGGGATGCCTCCACGCCCGCCGAGGGTTGGTCGGTGCGGGACCAGATCAGCCACCTCACCTATTTCGACATCACCGGAACCCTTGCAGCGACAGACCCCGACGCGTTCGCAGCAGCAGCGAAGCACCTCATGACCTCTGGTGTCGGAACCAGCGCCGGATTGGATGAGGGTCGGGCCATGAAACCAGACGAGGTTCTTGCCTCATTCGTCAAGACACGGACCAACATGATCAGTGTGTTCCGCTCCCTCGACCCAAAGGTGCGCCTGCCTTGGTACGGCCCAGCCATGGGGGCCTTGTCGTTTGCGACCGCCCGCCTCATGGAAACGTGGGCCCACGGACAAGACGTGTGCGACACCGTCGGTGCCGTTCGTGCGCCCACCGCGCGTCTGAAGCATGTTGCCCACATTGGCGTGAGGGCTCGGGCCTTCGCTTATGCCATCAACAAGCTGACGCTCCCGGAAGCCGAGGTGGCGGTTCGACTCACCGCACCGGACGGATCCTCGTGGGAATGGAACCCAGAGGCCGCCGACGCGAACTGCATCTCGGGCCCGGCGCTTGATTTCTGTCTGTTGGTTACACAGCGCCGCCACATCAACGACACGGCGCTCGTGGTGCACGGTCCGTTGGCCAACGAATGGGTGCCCATCGCCCAGGCTTTTGCCGGAGACCCCGGCCCTGGACGACCTGCCAAAGGGTCGCCTACCGGGTCATGAGAGCGTTTTGCTGATGTGTTTGAGGTTTTCGGGCCTGTTCGGCCGGACCCGATCAGTTGACGCTACGGGTACGACCTTCCCAGAACGGTGACCGCAGATCCTTCTTCAGGATCTTCCCGGCACCAGACTTCGGCAGCGCTTCGCTGCGCACATTGACCGATCTCGGCACCTTGTAGCCAGCGATCAGCGTTCGAGCATGGGCAATGAGTTCCTCGCCGGTGACCGACGCGCCTGGCTTGGGAACAACTTCCGCATGGACCGATTCACCCCAGCGTTCGTCGGGAATGCCAAATGCCGCAGCCTCAAGCACTGCCGGGTGGGCATACAGCGCGTTTTCGACCTCGGTCGTATAGATGTTCTCCCCGCCCGAGATGATCATGTCTTTCGCCCGGTCCACGATGTACAGATAGCCATGAGCGTCGGCGTATGCAACGTCACCGGTTCGGTACCAGCCGTCAATCAGAGCGTGCGCCGTCTCCTCTGGCCGATTCCAGTACCCAAGCATGATGTTCGGACCACGGGCAAAGATTTCGCCAGCTTCACCAGGCTGGCAGATAGTGCCGTCTTCACGGCGCACTTCTGTCTCGACGCCGGGCACCGGTGCACCGGCCGAACGCAGCCGCTCGGTATACCCAGGCATGCCCGCAGCTCCCCGACGGTGGTCTTCTGCAGAACACATGGTGAGCAAGGGCGACGCTTCCGTCATGCCGTACAACTGCATGAACCCACACGGCAGCTTGGACATTGCGATCTTTTGCAGTTCTGAAGGCATGGGGGAAGCGCCGTAACCCAGCAGTCGCCACGAGGACAAGTCGAACTGATCCAAAGTTGGGTGGTTGGCCAACATGTTGATCATGGTGGGCACCAGCAGCACGATGGTCATCGCTTCCGCCGCCGCAAGTTCGCAGAACTTTTGCGCGTCCCATCCGGGAATCATGAGGTGCCGTGCGCCCATCCATGTGACGGCAAATGTGCAAGACGCGTCGGCGGCGTGGAACATTGGCGCCGCGTGCATGTACGAGTCGTCTGGCGAATAACCATACGCGTACTGCATATGTTTGGCGTTGCTCAGCAGATTGCCGTGGCTCTGCATCACACCTTTCGGCAGCCCCGTGGTGCCGCCGGTGTACCCGATTGCTGCCAGCGTGTCTTCGTCGATGAAATGGACCGTTGACTGCGGCAACGGGTCGTACGCACACAGATCATCGAAGGAGACGAATCCATCAGGCGTAGGCGCGTCGCCGGCGTGGATGAGGTGGACCAACCCCGCACACTCATCCTTGAGACTTGCCGCAAGTGCCAGGTGCGCATCGTCCACTATGAGTGCCTTGGCCCCGCAATCGCTCATGATGAACTGCAGCTCAGCCGGAGCCAACCGGTAGTTGAGATCGTTCAGCACCAGCCCAGCGGACGGGATGCCGATCCAGCAGCTGAGATGACGCCAGCCATTGAGTGCCGCAACAGCGACTACGTCGAGGTCGTTCAGGCCAAGTGCCCGCAAACCAGCACCAAGCCCGAGACATCGGGCACCCCATTGGGCATAGGTCAACCGGGTGGCACCATCGACGATGGCTTCACGATCATGGTGAACGGCCATGGCCCGACGAAGGGGCCAACCAAGAGTTCCTGCAACATGACTTCCCATGTACTGGGACGTTAGCGAGTCGTCAGTAGACGCCGCACATGCCGTCGATCGAGATTTCCTCGATCAACAGCTCGTCTTCGTCGAACAAGTCATCGTTCGTTTCGACAACGCGACGATTCGTCTGCTGGTCAGTGACCAAGACGGGGGTGTTCTGTTCCAACAAGTCGACCGGAGCCATGGGCACACCCTAGCGCCACTCGTTCGCGCTGCTCCAGCTCACGGCCGCGAGAACCACTTTTCCATTGTTCCGGTACAGTCCGGGCGTGGCCATCCTGCGCTTCGTCACCCATCCACAAGTACGCATCTCGACAGACATTCCCGTGCCGTCATGGGGCCTCAGCGATGCCGGCAGAGCCCGGGCCACGCGTTTCGCAGAACAACCATGGCTGGGCCGCACGAACCGAATCATTTCGAGTGCAGAAACCAAGGCCCTGGAAACTGCAGCCATTCTGGCGATGTCCATCTCGGTGCCGGTTGAAGTACGCCATGCTCTTCACGAGAACGACAGATCGTCAACCGGCTTCGTACCGCCAGATCGGTTCGAGGTGCTCGCAGACGCGTTTTTCGGATCCCCCCAGGTATCCATCGAGGGTTGGGAGACCAGTGCAGACGCGCAACGCCGCATCGTGCAGGCAACGGCCGATGTGCTCCTCGGATCACCAATTGAGTCACCCGCTGAGTCACCCGCTGAGTCGCACGCGGGGTCAGATGTGGTTGTCGTTGCCCATGGGGCCGTCGGCACTTTGCTGCTCTGCCACCTGCTGGGCGTTCCGATCAGCCGGTCCTATGACCAGGTCGGGGGCGCCGCTGTTCCGGGCGGGGGCAATTTCTGGTCGTTCGACCTGATCGAGCAGCGCGTGATGCATCGCTGGCAACCGATCGACGCGCCGTGACCCCAGCTCCGCCCGATGGAATTTCCGACGGAGGTTCCAATGAAAGTCGAGCCACTCGCGAGTTGGAACTGCTGCCTCTCAGCACTCGGTTGAAGTTGGACCCCGGGACACGACTCGTCCCCGGCCACAACGGGACGTGGGTCGTCATTGGAGGGTCGCCTTACGTCATGCTGACACTCAAGGCTGGTGCTGCGGCAGTCATCGAATCACTCCAGTCTGGCCACGACATCGCCCGTGCAGCGAAGGCTGCGGGTGTGTCGCATGCAGCAGCGCAACGACTCGCACGAAAGTTCATCGCAACCGGGCTGGCCGAACCGCTGTTCTCGACGGTCGCTCGCTATTCAGCTACAGACATCACCGCCGTGGTGCCGGTACTCAACGAGGAAGCTGCAATCGGCCCACTCATCTTGTCGCTGCGCGAAGCGGGGATCAGAAACCTGCTCGTTGTCGACGACGGGTCAACCGACGCGACGGTTCGCAACGCAAGGTCCGCCGGCGCCATCGTCCTTCACACACCTGGAAGAGTCGGACCTGGCCCTGCCCGGAACACGGCCCTTGACCAGGTAACTACACCACTTGTCCTGTTCATCGATGCCGACGTGCTGCCGAATGGCGACTGGCTTTCACCACACCTTTTGGCTTTCGCGGATCCCGCCGTGGCAGCAGTGGCACCCCGTGTCCGGAGCCACAACAGTGCCAGCGGGTTGATCGACCGTTACGAAGCAATCCGGAGTCCGTTGGACCTGGGCACCCGACGCGCTTCGGTGCGCCCCCGCTCACGGGTTGCCTACGTTCCCACCGCAGCGTTGCTAGCCGACGTCGGAGTAGTACGCGGCCTCGGCGGCTTCGATCCTGCATTGCGCACTGGCGAAGACGTGGACCTCGTCTGGAGGATGGCTCGTTCAGGGCGAGTCGTTCGCTACGAACCGGCTGCGGAGGTGTTCCATCGGCCCCGCGCCACTATCGCAGCGTTCATCCAACAGCGACGTTCCTACGGCCAGTCGGCCGCAGCGTTGGACATCCGGCATCGCCGCCAGGTGGCGCCAGTCGCCGCCAGCGGCTGGAGCGTGCTCGCGTGGAGTTTGGCGATGCTCGGCGGGCCTGTCGGAGTCGGTGGGGCCGCCGCGGCGGCAGTCGGCACAAGTGCCCTTCTGGAACGCAAACTGCGGTCCATTGCCAACCCTCGGAAATTGGCGTGGTCGCTTGCGATGCGTGGCCACTGGGGCGTTGGCCGCCAACTCGCTTCGGCCCTGTGGCGTGCCTGGCTTCCCTTCGCGTTGGCAAGCTGCATGTTCTCTCGCCGCGCTCGCATCGCCGTGGTGGCAGCGGGAGTTCTCCCGAACGCTGCCGAGTGGCGCGAACGCCGACCGTCGATCGACCCGGCCCGTTTCATAGCGATGCGGCTGATCGACGATGCCTCTTATTGCGCCGGGGTGTGGGAAGGATCGTTGCGTCACCGCCACTTCGGCGCGCTGCTCCCCTACCTCGCCAATTGGCCGGGCAAGCGCACGGAGAGCAGAGTGGACTGATGGCAATCACGTTCGACCGCGAACTCGACGCAACCCCAGGGCGAATCGATTGGCTGGGAGCCTCCATCCGGCGAGTGCTCGCACCCAACCCCGGAGCCTTCACGTACCTCGGCACCGGCACCTACATCGTCGGAACCGGAACGGTCGCCGTGATCGACCCGGGGCCCAACGACCCTGTGCACCTCGACGCATTGGTGGCAGCATTGCAAGGCGAGACCGTCAGCCATATCGTCTGTACACATACCCATCCGGATCACTCGCCCGGGTCACGTCGCCTCAGGGATCTGGTCGGCGGAGTTATCGTCGGCTGCGCACCACACCCAGAACACGACGAGGTTTCTCTCGTCGCTGCGCAGTCCGAGGTCGAGTCGCAATCCGACTCCAACGACGCCGAGTCGAAAGACGACGCCACGCACAGCGAAGACCGCTCGGACACCGACCACGTACCCGAGTGGTTGATGACGGATGGCGACACCATCGGAGGCCCCGGTTGGACCCTCGAGGCAGTTACTACCCCTGGTCACATCTCTAACCATTTGTGCTTTGCGTACGCAGCTGACAACGTGCTCTTCAGCGGCGACCACGTGATGGCGTGGTCCACCAGCGTGGTGTCTCCGCCAGCGGGAGACTTGAACGACTACCTCCGAAGTTTGGAGAAGGTCCAAGCCAGGTCGGAGCGCCTGTACTGGCCAACTCACGGCCCGGCGGTGCGGGACCCGCAGGCCTATGTGCACGACCTGTATCAGCATCGTCTGCACCGCACGGTGCAGGTGCTTCAGCAGTTGGCGACCGGTCCCAAGAATATTCCAGCGATGGTTGCGGAGATGTACCCCGGGCTCGATCATCGCCTGGTCAAGGCCGCCGGACGATCCGTCTTGGCGCATCTCGTCGCACTCCGCCAAGATGACCTCGTGGTCTCGAGCGACGAGTCCGATGGGCCGGACACGCTGTTCTCGCTGAGGTAATCCACCCACCGACCCGAACGTAGGAGCGTGACCAAGCCGGTTCGGTTTCTCATCACCTATGGTTGCGGCTGCGCCGCAGCTCCGAAGCGGCCGCGGAGGTATTCCCATGAAGTTCGACGACAACGCGAAACTGGACACCAGCCAGATCGATGACCAGGAAGGTCGGCGACGTGGCGGTGGCCTCGGCGGCGGCTTCGGCCGCAGTGGCGGCACATCGGGTGGCCTCGGCGGTGGAGGCATTCCGATGGGCAAAGCTGGCGGCGGCGCTGGCTTGATCCTGATGATCGTGCTCGCACTTGTCGCCAGCCAGTGCGGCGGAGGCGGCGGGACGGGAACTGATGGCGGTCTGGGCGATGTCTTCAGCCAAGGCCAAGCGCAGGTTCAAACGGACCCAGCTTCAGCCGGCAACGTCGCAACAGGCGATGTGGACACCGCGTGCACTACCGGTGCCGATGCCAACAGCAGTCAAAAGTGTCGCATCGTTGCCGTCGTGAACGATGTCAATAGCTTCTGGGAGCAGGTGTTCCAGCGGAACAACCTGGACTACAAGGTGGCCAAGACGACATTCTTCACCGGAGACGTCCAAACGGCGTGCGGTCCAGCAACAGCCGACGTCGGCCCCTTTTACTGCCCAGCAGATTCGCAGGCATACCTTGACCGCACGTTCTTCGATGAATTGCAGGCCAAGTTCGGTGCCACCGGAGGACCGTTCGCCGAGGCATACGTTGTGGCGCACGAATACGGCCACCACATTCAAAATCTCCTCGGCACCAGCGCGAAGGTACAACAGTCCGGCGACAAGTCCGGCCCGGAAAGTGCAGCCGTTCGGCTGGAGCTTCAGGCTGACTGTTACGCCGGCGTATGGGCTGCCAACGCAACCAGCGGCCCAGACCCGCTCATCGTCGAGCTGACAGACCAAGACATCACCGCCGGTCTCGACGCTGCCGCCCGTGTCGGCGACGACTTCATACAAAAGAAGTTCCAAGGCCGAATCAACCGCGAAGCATGGACGCACGGTTCGTCTGAACAGCGTCAGAAGTGGTTCAACACGGGCTACCGCTCAGGCGAACCGGGGCAGTGCGACACGTTCTCGGGCGGCATCTAGATCGACACGGGGCCGGCAACGCCCGGCCCAACTCATTGCTGCGATGAGTTCGTCTCAACCGGTGGTTGAACCGACCACCATCGACGAACTGGTCGTCGAGTGCCCTGGCCCCGGCGTGGAACTGGGTAGGCCACCAGCAGTGGCCGAGGTGGAGGCAACACCTGGCCCAAGGCTTGGCCCGCTGCTCACCACCGTCGTTGCGTTTGCCGGCGTGCTGACGACACTCGACGTGGAAGAGCCGCCCGCACCGGTGGAAGCACCTGACAAGATGGAAGTTGAGCCAACTATTGATGGTCGACCAGCCGAATCGGAAGCGGTGGTCGGCGCGTTGAGTGTCGACGCCACGCTGATTGGCGGAGCCGGAACAAGCACAGTGACCGTGACAATCACCGTGTTCGGCGGACCTCCGGGGAACGTGGAACCCGGTACCTGGACGATGATCACCTGTGGTGGTGCGGTCAGCGGGGGCGCCGTCGGAACCGGCAGGGTGGTCGACGTCACCACCGAGGTGGTCGACGTCGTGGTTGTCTCGGGCGATCTGTCGGACCGGTTGATCAACGACGCAATGATCGACCCAGTGACAGACGCAACACCAATTATTGCCGCAGCGATGATTGGACCCCACTTGGTGAGGCTGATGCGTCCGGCGCTCGCAACGGTCTCTGCGCCGTTGATGGCGTCGGACGGCACAGCAGGCACAGCAGGCACAGCAGGCCGGGCGGCAGGAGGCAGCGGCGCTTGGTTGTCCTCGGCGCTCACCCTCTCAGCCTGGCACACCGCAAGCTGATCTGCGGTTCACCGAAACAATGCGTACACCGCTCATCTGAACGGGTCGAACGACCCATTGTGGATATAGGTTCACACCGTCAAGCTGGATTCTGTGGAACTCAAGACGGATTCTCGTTCCCGCATCGCCACGTTCGGAGTTGCGTTTACCGCGGCGGTTGTGGCAATCACCATGAACCGAGTGCAGGTTTCGCGCTCCGGTTCTGGCCAGACCGACAAGCCAGTCCAGCCGGTTGTGGCGGAGACGACCCTTCCTGGCAATGTGGTGGCCTTCGGCTGACCGCTTTCTTCGAATCGATTGGCAGCCCACTGCGCTGATCGCCAACGATGGGGCTCCCGATTTCAGGAGCAGCCATGTCTGACGCAATTTCCACGCCCGCACCATCCCAGGACTCCGCACCAGCGGTTCTCACCGAAGTTCGTGGGCGTGTGCTGATCATCACCCTTAATCGTCCAGACCAGATGAACGCCATCAACACGGCACTCTCCCAAGGTCTTCTCGCAGCGGTGGACCACCTGGACAACGACCCGGGCCTCACCGTCGGGGTGCTCACCGGTGCCGGCCGAGGTTTCTGTGCCGGAATGGACCTCAAGGCGTTCGCGACCGAAGGCCCGCCGATCGGCATGGAGACGTTCATCCGCAACGGATCCAAGAAGCCAATGATCGCGGCCATCGAGGGATTCGCGCTTGCCGGCGGCTTGGAGTTGGCGTTGTCGTGCGATCTGCTGGTCGCAGCGACCGGCGTCAGAATCGGCATTCCTGAAGTAGGTGTTGGGCTGTTCGCTGCTGGCGGCGGTTTACTCCGCCTCCCGCGCGTTCTGCCATATGGCGTTGCGATGGAATTGGCGCTCACCGCCGACCCCATCACCGCCGAACAAGCACATGCCTACGGTCTTGTTGCCCGAGTTGCCGAGAAGGGTGGCTCGCTTGAAGCTGCGCTCGTCCTTGCGGAACGAATTGCAAAGAACGCGCCGCTGGGTGTCGCCGCATCGAAGCAGCTGGTGAAGGCGAGCCTCGATCAGACCGAGGCCGAATTCTGGGCGTACCAGGCCCCACTGGTCGGCAAGGTCTTCACATCGAACGACGCGAAGGAAGGCCCCGCAGCGTTCGCACAGAAACGCCAGCCCAACTGGAGCGGCAACTAGGACCAACCCACGAGGTTCGCTGCACAAGCTTCGACTCAACCGCTGCGAACCGATGCGATCACCCGGCCAAACCGGCTGATCGCATCGACGCTGATGTCGGGAAGGCTGACGATGAGGTGATCAACGCCGGCCTCATGCAGGGTGCAAGCACGGGCCAAGTGGTCATCGATCGTTCCGGGATTCCAGGCCTTCACCTGCCTGGCAGATGCGCGAGATGCTTGAAGTCGCTCGGCTAGATCCTGTGGCGACGTGCCCACCATTGCAGTCCCAAGGTGGGTCACCGAAACCAAAGCCGGGTCACGTTCAACCTCGAGGCAATGTCTCTGTAGCGCTGCCACCTTGTGCCGCACTGCGTCTGCGTCGCCGAACAGGTTGCACGCATCGGCGTATTGCGCGGCCAAACGCAGTGTTCGCCGCTCACCGCCCCCGCCAACCAGAATTGGTATGCGCGCTTGTAAAGGCCGTGGATACCCAAACGCTTGCGGCGCGCTGAACACGCTTCCTTCGTATGAGGGCGCACCCTTGCCCCACAGCAAGGGAAGAAACCGCAACGCGTCCTCAAGCAGCGCATACCGAGCATTGGTCGTCGGAAACTCCAACCCGTATGCCGCATGTTCCGCAGCGAACCACCCGAGACCAAGCCCGCAGACGGCTCGACCACCAGAGAGCACATCAAGGGTGGCGAGAGACTTACCAAGCACACCTAGGTTGCGATGGGTGACGCAATGAACCAGCCCGCCAAGTGTGACGCGTGACGTGCGAGCGGCAAGGAAATTGAGGGTGGCGATCGACTCGGGCATATCGTCCCATTCACGGCCGACCTGAGGAATCTGGCGGAAGTGGTCCATCACCCAGAGCGAATCGAACCCCACCTCTTCTGCAGCAACCGCCCATTCCGAAAGACGCTCCGCGAGCGTGGCGGATGGTCCTGGGAAGGAGGAGAGGTGCAGTCCGAACCGCAGGTCTTTTGTATGTGCACTGTCGATATGGTCGCCGGGTGATTCGCGGCTCTCGGGTTCATCGGCCGTTGCTGGAAGGTTGAGCGACGGTGTCGGAGCAATGGTGTGAACCGCCGTGAACGGTTCACGACTCACCGCTTCACGTACGGTGCGGAACGTCTTCAATTGCGTGGCGAGGACGGCGGCAGAAACGCGTTTCGCGCGTTGCGCGTTTCGTTCCCGACACAACGGGGCCGGAGTGTCAAAGACAACTGCGTGGACTTCGATCTGGTGCTCGGCTCCGAGCGAGACCAACCACTCGCGCAGCTCGGCGTCAAAACCCAGCGTGTCGACCACGCTCGTCAGGCCACGTTTGCAGCGCATCGCCAAGACTTGGCGCACCAACTCGAACGCGTCTGCCGAGGCGCTGAGGTCGGCCTCGCCGACCCCTGCAATCGATCGGAAACGGTCTGCTGACACCACCTCGGAGTCGGTGAACTGCTCAGCCGCCCAAGTGGACTTTCCGGACCCTGATGGTCCGATCAGCACCACCACAACCGGAGCCGCCAGGCGCAGCACGTTCACGTCAGAGTCCCAACCATGGGCCGACGGTAATGCGTTGCACGAACGAGTCGGAGCTGGGCCAGAGCCCGTCGGCGAGAGCTGCGCGCAGTCTGGAAGATCAGCGGGGTTCAGTAGGGTCACGATATGACCACCAGAACGCCCCGGTCCGTATTTGCAGCTACGCACGATCTTCCCGATTGGCGCATCACTGCGCATCAGATCGAAGCCGATTTCAAGGCACCTTCGTGGCCGGCCGCTCTGGAGTTGCTGCAGCTCGTCGGGGCCGAGGCAGACCGGGTCCGTCACCATCCTGATGTCGACCTGCGATACCCAGGACGTGTGCGGGTTTGCCTCACCACGCACGCGGCACACGGCCTCACCGACATCGACGCCACGCTCGCCAGCACCATCTCGGGGTTCGCAGCCCAACTCGGTGCCGTTGCCGAGCCGGCTCGAATCCGACGCGTCGAAATCGCGATCGACGCAATGGATATCGCCGGGTTGCTCCCGTTCTGGCGAGCCGTCCTCGGCTACATCGACGAGCCGCCCGAGGATGGCGAGCAGGTCGATTCGGTCATCGACCCGTTACGCATTGGCCCACCCATCTGGTTCCAGCAGATGGACGAGCCACGCACCCAGCGCAATCGAATTCACCTCGACGTGCGTGTGGCAGACGACGTTGCCGAGGCACGCATTGCTGCGGCAATTGCCGCTGGCGGCACGATGCTCACCGACCAATACGCTCGGGCCTTCTGGGTCCTTGGCGACCCAGAGGGCAACGAGATCTGCGTGTGTACCTGGCAAGACCGAGACTGACCACTCGCCTGGCCGTCAGCTAACCGCGTAGATCTGGGTCCAATTCCTGACCAGCATCCAACTGCACTCCGAACGTGTTGAGGATCATCGATACCTGCGTGTATTGCCCGACGGTGAACACAAGGTCCATCCGCTGTTTGTCGGTGAAGTGTTCGCCCAGTTGCGTCCAGGTTGGCTCGGAGATGAAGTGCGCATCGTGCAGTTCGTCGCTGGCCACGAGCAACACTCGTTCAGCGTCTGTCCACCGCGGGTCAGCCGGGTCACCTTTGATTGCGTTCACTTCGTCAAGGCTCAGGCCACACCGTTGGCCGACGCGCGTGTGTTGCGCGAACTCGTAACCGGACTTACATCTGAACCCGATCCGCAGAATCGCGATCTCGCGTTCGCGTGGAGGCAGGCTGTTGGCATCGGACAGCACGTACCCGGCCCACGCCATGAACGCATTCAGAGCTTCCGTCGAATGCGCCAACGTGCGGAAAATGTTGAGCACCATTCCGTTACGAGTCGTGATTGGCGCAAGCGCAACTCGCTGCTCGGGGGTGAGATCCTCGTCTGCAAGTGCTGGTACTCGTGGGCTGCTCAGTCTCATGGCCTAGTCGACTCCGGTCGTAATGGTGGTGTTCACTCGATGGCACAGCGACACGGGTGGCGTGAACCAGCAGAACGTTCGCGTATCAGTCCGCTCGCGTCCAAACCATTGGCCGACCCAGAACGTTCACCAAAGCCGGATCCCGGCGAAGCGCCACCTCAGTTGGTAGATCACGGCGACGAAGGGAGCGACCAGAAGAACGACAAAAATCGACACCGACACCCACGAGTTGCGAACCGCGTTCAGGGCCCGAACGACGGAGTTGCACAGTCCAATACCGCAAACACCGGCTCCAAGAGCCCAGCCGAGATCGGCCGATGTCGTTCGACCGTCCGAGGCCCGTCGATGCCGACGAGCGATCGCATTGAGCGGTGCCACCGGCGTGTCGCGAACCAGCCGTTCGCCAAGGACTGCGAATGCCAGTAGCGGAACAGCGGCCAACACCAGTCGGAGGCTGCGCACCACGATCCCAGTTGCACCCGCACCGATTGGGACTGCCATCAAGGCGAGCCCAAGCACACCTCTCATCCATTTCCGCCGCACGGATATCACCCTAGGTGACGTGTCTAGGAGATAGTCAACGTCTCGGCGGGTTCGAAAAGCGGTGCTCGGCTTCGTCGGCGAAGCGTCACCGCTGCAATGCCGGCAAGCACGATGAGACCACCGAGTCCCTGCGCCGGCACCACGCGCTGGCCCAAAATCCACCACGCAATCAACGCCGACGTAATGGGTTGCACGAGCAAGATGAGCGACGACAACGACGCGTCGACGTGGCGGTGCGAGAACGTGAGGAACACGTGGCCGATGGTCGGGATGACGGTCACAAGTGCCAGGCCGAACGCCTGATGGCGGCTGATGTGCGGCACATCACCGGCGTGCCCGCTGAGGAACAGAAACGGCAGCGACGTGATGGCCGACGACGTGAGGATGGCCGTCATGTAAGTAAACGGATTCGGTGGTGGTTCCGTGCTGTGAGAGTTCTGAACCTTGCCAGCGAGGAAGTACCCGCAGAAGGCCAGCATGGACGCCACCCCGAGCACGGCCCCAAGCAGCGAGGTAGGAACTGCCGTTCCGCCCCGGTTTGCACCGAAAACGGCCACGCCAACGCCCAACAACGAGACCACCGTCCACGACACATCCCACATGGTCACCTGCTCGTTGAAGAGCGGCCGGGCGACAAACAGCACCACGATCGGCTGCAGCGAACCCAAGAGCGTGGTCGTGAGCACACTTGCGTGTTGAAGTGCGAAGAAGAACAAGATGTTGGTGACGCAAAAGAGCGCACCAGGGATGGCCGCACGAGCGAGCAGCCGACGAGATGGTGCAATGCCCAACGCCAAGCAAATCAGCCACTGCACGGAACTTGCCAGCAACATCCGAAGCGTCGAAGAAACAATTGGGTACGTGGTGACCTGTTTGGACAGAGTCGGGCCGAAGCTCCACGTTGCCAGGACTCCTACCAGGCTAAGCATCCCCAGCATCGGGTTGACGGGCGACCGATGCGACGAATCCGACACTGAAGCAATCGTACGAGGTGTCCACGGCGCGCTTTTCAGCCAGACTGGACATCACAGGTCCACCAACTGATCCACTTGCGAAAGGAACCACCATGGCAACTGTTCGAGAAGGCAACAAGAGCGTGTTGGTCGTTGTCGATGTACAAGTGGGGGTAGTCGCCGATGCGCACGACGCTGACCGCATTGTCAGCAACGTGGCGATCGCAGTCGTCCGAGCACGCCAAGCTGACGTGCCAGTTATTTGGGTGCAGCACGCAGACGACGAGTTGGTATACGGGAGCGACGCGTGGCAATGGGCACCCCCGTTGACGCCTGCCGAAGATGAGACCCGTGTGTACAAGAACTTCAGTTCGTCGTTCGAGAACACCGACCTGGAGAGCCAACTTGCAAAGCTGGATGCCACCCACATCGCGTTGGCAGGCGCAGCCTCCAACTGGTGCATCCGCGCGACCGCGTACGGAGCGCTCGAGCGTGGGTACGACCTCACCCTCATCTCCGATGCCCACACCACCGGCTCCATGGACCTCGGCGACGGACGAACCATCGAGGCGGCCAGCATCATCGACGACCTCAACATCTGCATGACCTGGGTGAGTTACCCGGGCCGTACAACCAGCACCGCCACAGCTGCCGCAGTCAGCTTCGGGTAGAGAGCGTTATCCCTGGGCAGAACGAACGCGTATCGAGTACAGCGAGCTTGTTGCCGTGATGAACAGCGTGTGCCCGTCTGGCCCGCCGAAGCAACAGTTCGCGATTCGTTCGGGGACTGGAATTCTCCCGATGCGCGTACCGTCTGGCGCGTAGACCTGGATCGCGTCGAGGCTGGAGATGTAGAGGTTGCCGTTGGAGTCGACGCGGAACCCGTCAGGCAGGCCCGGCCGAACATCGGCGAATATACGTGAGTTGCTTGCCACCACGGGAACATCTCCACCTCGGGCAAGGTCATACGCGCGCACATGATGCTGGCCAGCTTCGCCCATCGGGACCTCGCTGGTGTCAGAGACGTACAGAACAGTTTCGTCCGGCGAGAACGCCAACCCGTTGGGGTAGATCATGTCGGTGACAACGGCATCGAGCCGACCAGATACAGGTTCGAACCGATACACAAAACAACCGGGCAACTCCGACTCTGCTTGGTATCCCTCGTTGTTCGAGAGAATCCCGTACGGCGGGTCGGAGAACCAGATGGCGCCGTCCGATGCAACCACCACGTCGTTGGGCGAATTCAGCCGGCCCGTGCCGAAATGAGAAACCAACGTAGAAACGGACCCGTCGTGTTCGACCCGCAACACTGCGCGGGCCCCGTGCGAGCACTGGACAATTCGGCCCTCGTTGTCCAATGTATGACCGTTGCTGAAGTTCGAGGGGCTCTGCCATGTGGTGACGGACCCATCTTCGGCCGACCACTTCAGAATCCGATTGTTGGGAATGTCGCTCCAGATCACCGAATCCGAAGACGCAAGGTAGACAGGTCCCTCGGACCATTTGCAATCGCCACCCAAGCGGGTGACAGCCGACCCCGGATCAACGATCGCAGTCATCCGGTCGTCTAGGACCTCTACGTGTTCGGCGGAACTCATCAACTGACATTGGCACACGCCGGAGCATCGTCGGGTGCGTGCAAAGGACTGTGCGCTGATCGATTCCGTCCGGGCTGAGACGGAGGTTTAATCTCTTCTTGGTAGTCGTCGTCCAGGTTCACTGCCCACAGATCGTTCTTCGCCCCGTAGAGGTTCTCCACTGCCTGCAGCGCGGTCAGCATTGAATGGTCCTGATTGTTGTAGCGGTGCATCCCGTTGCGTCCCACAGGGATCACGTTCGGAACTACTTGCTCAAGCCATGTTCGGATGGTCTGCACATACCCTGCGTACATAGCGTCGTACATCGGATATGCCTTCGGCATCCGCACTACATAGCCCTGGGTTACGTCGCCACGCCGAGCCAGGCCCAGGTGAGCCATTTCCTCGGTTGCCAGCGAGACCAACTCGGAGTCAGCCATCATCCACATGGCGTCGCCTTCTTCCACGAAGTACTCCAGGCCGAGACAGGTGAACCCGTCCTTCACCATGTCTGGCGACCATGACCGAAAGTTCTGCACACGACCCACACCGACCGCGGCGTCGTGCACGTAGATCCAATTGTCAGGAAAGCCGCACGTGGCAGGGACGACGAGTGCCACGGTCATGAACGCTCGGTGCTTCAACCCAGCTGCGGCAGCAAGCACGTTGGACGGTGCTGGCGGGTCGAAGGCGCGGGCGAGTTCTGAGATCGGCATCGAGCTGATCACCGCGCTACAGGGGTTGGACATCAGGCCGTCATCCGTCAGCGTGACCACCTCGCAGGCACCGCCGCTGTTTCGCTTGATGGTGACCACCGGTGCGTTCAAGACAATGCGTCCGCCGTCGCGAACAACCGTCTGCGCACACTGTTCCCAGAGTTGCCCAGGCCCAAGTGCCGGGTAGTCGAACTCATCGATCAGGCTTGTGGGTGGCGCAGTCTTGCTCCACCGGCGGGGACAGACCCCGTCCCAAACGACACGGGCCAGGTTGAGGCTCTTGATTCGTTGCGCGGCCCAATCCGCCTGTATAGACGCTGCTGGTACACCCCACACCTTCTCGGTGTAGGTCTTGAAGAAGATTTCATATAGCCGCTTACCAAATGCAGCGGAGGTCCATCCTTCGAACGTAGACCGGTCTGCCGGTGGACGAACACGGGCCCAAGCGTAGGAGGCCACGCAGCGGGCGGCTTCTAGGAGTCCTAGTTTGCGGAGCGCGTCGAAGGGTTTCAGCGGGTACGCGAACAGCCGGCCTCGGTACAGGATGCGAGACAGTCGAGGCCGGCGCAGGAATTGCTGCGGGGCGATCATGTCGTTCCAAAGTTCGCGGACCTGCTGCGACTTCGAGAAGAAGCGATGCCCGCCGATGTCGAACCGAAACCCGTCTCGTTCTACGGTGCGAGAGATTCCACCGACTTGTGAGTCGGCCTCGACAACAAGGCAGCTTTCGCCGCGCCGAACCAGGTCAAACGCCGCAGTGAGCCCAGCAGGACCGGCCCCGATGATGACCACATTGGCCATGAGTTCCGGTCCGACGCTGCGCGATGGAATTTCAACGCGATCGAGATCTTCGGACACATAGGTTCGTCGGCGCGATTCGCCTGTCGCTTAAGCAAGTTGCGGGAGATCCAGCGGGCACTTTGTCTACCCTTCAGGGCGCGCACATTTCTCTTCCGCTGCGCTGAAGTCGTCCTGCTGGGCTTTGGAGACTGGCTTGACACGTTGTTGCACCACGATTTGCCCGTCAGCTCCGCTCTGTATCGGGCGGAACGAACCGACGCGCATCAGGCAGTCGTACAGCTCTCGGTCGGGCCCCTCTGCCAACAGCTGGAAGTCCACCGCGACGTACTGCACTTGCTGCGGGTCCGGTCTTGGTGTTCCTTCCACCCCGTAGAACACTTGGCGCCAGGGGTTAGGGAAGGAGTACACAACTTTGCGCTCTGCGAGGTGAGGGACGAACAGGTACGTGGCGCTGACTGCGCTGTCTGGGCCGACGCGTTCGATGGCGGCCCGCTTTGCCTGCTTCGCCGCATCTTTGTCGGTCACCCAGAACGTGTTGCGGCGTACGCCGCTTGGCATCGCGCCCCACGCCGCGGTCGAAGCCAGTGCGCACGCTGCCATCACGGCGATCATCGGGACCACCGCCGTCTGGCGGCGGCGCCGCAGACGGGTCAGGCCCTCGACGGACGCAATCATCAGGGCAGTGACCGTGAGCGCCTGGTAGTGCGGGTTGGCATACGGGTCCCGTGTGAATTCGCGCTCGCTCAGCAGGCTCACTGCCACTTGTGGCAGCGCAATGAGCAACCCTTCGGGGCCGGCCACGGGCGCAAAGGCCAGTGGCGCTAAAAGGTCTCGCCCGTAGCGGACCGGGTTCGCAGTGGCAAGTCGATCTTTCACCAGCCCGGGGCGACGGATGCCATTGATCACTACCTCCCCGGGCGAATCGCCCAACTCGCCATAGATCCCGCCGAACACGGTGCCACCGCCGGATAGAGCGGGAATCATCACGTTCACCACGCCGAAGAACCAGACGGCGGCAACAGCGCAGGTGAGCACGCCAGCGCGAGCGAAACCGAGGCGAATCCGACGGACAGTGGTGCCATCGGGTCGGATGGATTTCAGCGAGACGCTGCGGCGGTTCTTCCATGCGATCACCAGTCCCATCACCATGAGGAAGAGCGCTACGTCGGCCTTCCAGACGATGGCAGCGAACGCCCAAAAGGCAAACGACCGCCACTTGCGCTGATCAGCGGCGTTGTAGGCAAACAGCAGTGGTGCCATGGCCATGGCGTCAGGATGAAACGTTTCCCACACATTGCCCTGCACCACCGGCTGCATGAGCCAGATGACACCGACCGCAGCACCGATGCCGACAGAGCCGAGGCGGCGACGCGCGAAGCAGAACACGGCGAACGCGCCGCTGGCCAGCGAGGCGGTCTGGATGAAATTCCACGCATGCGGCCCTGCACCTAGGCGAGCAAGTGGGGCCAGGAACACGTACCCGAACGTGGCGTTGTGCGCATAGGCATCGAGCCCAAGGATGGTGGAGAACCAGCGCCCGTGGCTGATCTGCCAGAGGTACTGAGAGTGAAAGCCGAGGTCGTTGTCGAACGTGCCGAACCGGTCGTGACGACGCCAGACCTGCAGGTAGTACCACCCGGTCCAGGCACATGTTGCTGCCACCAGCAGCCACCAAGACGGCTGGCGCCAGAGCGGTGGTTGTGGCGCCGGGTATTCGGTCCGCTCGCTCAGGGTGAGGGCAGGTCCGTCGAGGTCGGCGAGCGCGGCAGTAAGAAGCGGACACCCGGGCGTTTCGGTGAGAGGTGGAGAGAAGGATTGGACGGCCGATTCAACATTGGGTGGCACGACAGTCATGCAGGAGGTATCGGGGAATCTTCGTCCGCTCGTTTCATCAAAGTTGATGAGGCCCTTGACATGATTCGGTGAATCGTCGATAGTTAGGCATATGCCTAACTATCCTGCAAAGCCAGCACTCGCTGCTGTCTTGCGCAGTTTGGCAGACCCCACACGGCTGGCCGTTGTGGAACGGCTGAGCATCGCACCGGCATCGGTGTCGGAATTGGCCCGGCCGTTCGACATGGCTCTGCCTTCCTTCATGCAACACCTGCGGGTGCTGGAAGATGCAGGCATCGTGACATCACATAAGGCCGGCCGGAGCCGGGTGTACCAGCTCGCTCCGGAACCGTTGCGTATCGCCTCAGAGTGGTTCGCAACGTTTCGCAACCACTGGGATCGGCGTCTTGATCAGCTGGACCAACTGTTGTTGGGCCAGCTCTCAGGTCCCAAACCACCAGATCCAAAGATTTCACCCAGCAAGCCTTCAACCAGACAGGAACCATCATGAGCGACTACACACCAAACCCGCAGCTCGACCTCGTGCTCGAGCGCACCATCGCCGTCTCACCAGACCGGGTCTGGGCGGCATGGACTGAACCCGAATTGATTCTGCAGTGGTTTACGCCTGCGCCGTGGAAGACCGTGGCGTGCGACATCGATGTCCGTCCGGGTGGCCGTTGCGTTACCACGATGGAGTCTCCTGAAGGAGAGCAGTATCCCAACGCCGGCTGCTACCTGGAGGTCATTCCGGGGAGCCTCTTGGTGTGGACCAGCGTGATGTCAGAAGGTTTCCGCCCCGTGGTCCCGACCAACGGCGCAGCGGACCTGCCGTTCACCGGTCGAATCGAGATCGCACCTGCAGCAGGCGGTGGCACGCGCTATCGCGCGATCGCCATCCATGCCGACGCATCGGGTTGCGAGCAGCACAAGCAGATGGGCTTCCACGACGGTTGGGGCGCAGCACTGGACCAGTTGGTCACGCTGATGTCTGTGTAACACCGCGGCACTACACCGCTCCCCCGGCGCTGAATTCGAAAAACTCAGAACGCGCTGGGGAGATGCGGAAGGTAATGCATTTCGAGCTCGCCGATCTCCTCGGCGGTCAGTACAACGTCGATGGCCTTGACAGCATCGGCGAGATGGTGCTCCTTCGTTGCGCCCACGATTGGGGCGGTCACAACTGGGTGCTTCAACACCCACGCCATGGCCACCTGGGCCATCGGCAGTCCGCGGGATTGCGCAATCCGTTCAACCGCGTCCACAATCGGTGCATCCTCGTCGATGTCGAACCGACGACCGACCGGGTCAACGTCCATCCGTGTGGTTCGAACACCCCACGGCCGGCAGACTCGGCCCTTTGCCAGCGGCGAGTACGGGATGCACCCAACCCCTTGGTCGGCCAGCAGGCCGAACATTTCCCGTTCTTCTTCTCGCATCAGCAGGCTGTACTGGTCCTGCATCGACACAAATCGGGTCCAGCCATGCAGGTCCGCGGTGTGTTGCATTTTGGCGAACTGCCACGCCCACATCGACGACGCGCCGATATAGCGGACCTTGCCAGCCTTCACCACATCGTGCAGCGCCTCCATCGTTTCTTCAACCTGAGTGGCGGCGTCGAAGCGATGAATTTGGTACAGATCCACGTAGTCCGTGCCCAGCCTGGTGAGGGACGCGTCAATCTGTTCCATCACTGCTTTGCGGCTGAGCCCTTGGCCGCCCGGCCCGTCGTGCATCTTGAAATGGAGCTTCGTCGCGAGAACGATGTCTTCACGCCGTGAGAAGCGTTTGATCGCACGACCCGTGATCTCCTCGGAACTGCCGAGGCAGTAAACGTTCGCCGTGTCCCACAGCGTGATGCCAAGCTCGACTGCCTGTTTGAAGAACGGCTGCGACTCATCCTCGTTCAGTGACCATTCGTTGAAGCCCCGCGAGGTGTCGCCGAAGCTCATGCAGCCAAGCGCAATGCGGCTCACCCTGAGGCCAGACTTACCCAGTCGAACCTGTTCCACGGGAGTCAGTACTCGCCCTTGATCACGAAGTAGGACCCGCGGATCTCTCCGGCCAGCTTGGACTTCTGCCGAGCAAACTTGAACCGCGTCGCAAGCTCTGCAGGCACTTCCATCCCAACGGACAGCTTGAATCCGACGGCTCGCTTTTTCGCATCTTCAATCGTGTAGAGAACGTTGATAGAGAGGCCGCTTTCGTAAAACACGTATGCCCACTCAATACCATCGACCTCGAACGTGGCCGCCTCAAGCGCCGGTGACTCGATCACGATGTCACGCTCGTCCTTCAGAACGCGCGCCACATACGCGATGGTCTTGCGCGCTTTACTTGCAGGCTCCACGGTGAAGGTGTGGTTGTACTTGGTCTTGAAGTATCGGGCCTCGTGCGCTCGCAGGCCGGCAAGAGCATCAGCCACCGGCGAGGACTCCAGGCCGACGGTCGACACGGTTGCGAAATCGACGATGTATGCCATGGCATGCTCCCTGCTGCAAACGCCGGCGTCGGCGTGACGTCACATTATCGCCGCGGTCGTTGGCACCGTTCAGATCGAAGTTGTCAGTTCCGACATCAGTTCGAAATGTCAGGTCGGAATGTCAGTCCGGAATGTGCTCGCTGCCAATAGTGGGCGCAGTTGGGCCGATAACGCGCGTTCCAGATACGGTGTCACGTGCCACTGGTTACGGAGCGACGTGTACTGGTGCACCTGGGCAGGGGTCGGCTGATTGTTGGTCAGCCGAGCGCGGATCATGAGGTTCTTCGCTGTGTGCTCCAGGGAGATGAACTCGATGACCTCGCACTGGTATCCCATGAGGCCCAGAACATCGCATCGGAAGCTGTCGGTCAGCACGTCGCCCAGGCGTTCTTTGAGCAGTCCCTTGCGAACCATTGAGGTGTAGTCCGCAGGTGCGGCAGACAGTTGCATCTGCCGTTGCACGTCGTGCTGGCAGCATGGGGCAACCAGCACCAGCGGAGAACCCCATGTAACGGTGCGCGCAAGAACGTCGTCGGTGGCGGTATCGCATGCGTGCAGAGCAATCACAATGTGCGGCATCGTGGTGACAGGGGCGTCGTCGATGGTGCCGCGTTCGAACGTGAGGCCTGTCCAGCCAAGTTGCTGCGCACGCTCGTTGGCCCGCTGCATCAGCGGGCCGTCTCGGTCGATGCCGCGGACCTCGCACGGAAGCTCCAGAACTTCGTGGAGGAAGTGGTAGATCGCGAAGGTGAGATACGCGTTCCCACACCCGAAATCGATGATTCGCACGGGACTCTCACGAAGGATCTCGTCGATACCGTCGGACCCCATGACGGCTTTGACGAACTCATTGACTTGGCGGTACTTCTTCTGCCCAGTCGGCTTCACCGAGCCGCCGGACGCGAGGCCGAGTGCCTCGAGAAAGGGCGCGTTCTCGGGTATGAGGCGGGCCTTCGTCCGGTCATGAGCCGTTGACACCGAGGTTGGGCCGTTCGTGCGTGTACTGAGCACCTTGCCCTTCTTCGTCAGGCGATACTCAATCAGTGCGCTCACTAACTGAACCGTGAGGTGACGGAACGTCAGAGCGGCGACTTCGGCTACCAGTGGATCATCGGCACCCACCGTCTTGGTGTCCACTTGCTTGCCATCGAAGCGGGCAATCTGCAGTTCGGTTCCGCGTGCCAGTTCAACTTTGCGAATGGTGATCTTCTGCCACGGCGAGTTGCCGGCTTGCGTAGGAACCGACAGCACGGCTCTCGCGAACTCGGCCGAGCTGATGTGGTCGACCAGGATCTCCTGCAGGTTGGGTTCTGCAGACCTGGAGCTTGTTGGTTCTGCGGGCATTGACGGCTCTGACATGGGTCCTCATGACCGCTCCCGCGAGTAGCGGCGAGAGCCCGTCAACCCTACTGGCCGCGACGGTGCATCCATCGCCCTGGCTCGTCGAGCGCCGTGTAACCGACCTTCGAATACAGCATGTGCGCATCTGCTGTTGCCAATAACTGAAAGCGAATCCGCGCCACCGCCGGGTGCATCACGATCGCCCCCACCATTGCTTTGCCAAGCCCGCCGCCTTGATGCTCAGGCAGCACGAAGACATCGCAGAGCCACGCGAACGTTGCAAGGTCTGTGACCATCCTGGCAAACCCCACTTGCGAACCGTCGGGCGCATAGACACCCACCACTAACGGGCTGTTCTCGATTGCCAGCTTCTGAACGTCGAACGGGCGACCCTTCGCCCAGTACGAGTCTTCCGACAGGTAACGGTGAACCGCCGCGGTATCAAGGCGAGACCGATCAGTGCTGATGACGTAGGTGCCGTGTGCGAACTCAAGCAACGCTGGAGACATGCCCAATGTTCACATGCCTTTTCGTCGTCGCACCGTGATTTTGGAGGACAATGACCTGATGGACGGTGGCGAAGAGGGGGCTGATCAATTGAAGAGCCGGATCCGCATCGAGCGTGATCGGCTGCTGGCCCTGGTCGATTCGCTGAAGGCAAATGTCGATGAGCTGACCGACGCTGCCGACGCCAACCCTCCCGACGATGAGCACGATCCAGAGGGCCACACCATCGCGTTCGAGCGGTCACAGCTCACGTCTCGACGCAATGGGTACTTACGAACCATCGCCGCGTTGGAAGTGGCCGAGGACCGTTTGGATGAGGCGCAGACAGGGTCCTGCGAGTCGTGCGGTGAGCCGATTCCGCTGGAACGTCGGCTTGCCGTGCCCACCACAAACCAATGCGTTGTGTGTGCCGGGTCAGGTGCGCGCCGCAAGTTGTGAGTTTCTGGTTCGTTTCGTCGCACCCAAAGCGACGAAACGTCGACCTACTTCAGTTGCGGTTCAAAGCCTGCCCGCGGCGAAGTCGGCCATCAGCTGCGGAGCCGCAGCGTCGAATCCGACAACGTCAAGCATCCCGGCGTCGTTGGGGTCTGCGATGCTGAACCCATTGGAGACCATGCCCACCACCGTGAGCTTGGCGTTGATGCCGGTCCGTTCACGGTATTGACGCAGGGCTTGTACGGGGTGGATGTCACCCGCCCAAGTTTCGGAATCGGTGTAGACCACAAAGTGATCGATCTTCTTCCCTTTGTCGAGTGCGTAGAGCATCGGCAGCGCACAATCCGTTCCACCGAACGGAAGGCCATCGACGGTCGACAGAATGTCATCCAACCGCTGCCGCTTCGACAGGTTCAGTGGACTGATGCCATATTGCCAGTTGAACTGGCGCGATCGGCTGGGCGATGCCCAGAAATTCGAACCCGTCGAGGTGAAAGCGACCGATTCAACACCTGGTTCGGTACCAAGCGTGACCGCAGCCATGGCAGCCGACGCAACGCGCGGGCTCAGGCCAACGACACCGCCGATGGCTCCAGACATCATTGACCCCGACACGTCGAGCGCGAGAAGCGTTCGCTTGCCGGCCGATTCAACGTTTCCAAACGCCACATAGAACGCCGAGTCCAGCGCATCGACAATCGAGGTGATCGGCTCCCAACTCGTCTGACCTCGTGCGCC
>JAYSSK010000056.1:0-1975 GCA_043720595.1 Acidimicrobiia bacterium | reverse complement strand
GTTTCGACACAACTGTCGATCTGGCCACGTTGCTGAAGAACACCCCCGCAGATCAACAGGCGCAAGCCAAAGTCATGTTCGGCAACAAAACTTCTCTGCCCGTTTCGCTGTGGGTCGACGCACAGAACCGCGCTCGCAAGTTCGACATCACGTTCGAGGTCACCCAGCAGGGCCAAACCATACCCGCCAAGACGTCGTACGAATTTTTCGGCTTCGGCGACAAGGTCTCCATCAGCGCACCTCCTGCGTCGCAGGTCGGTCCCAACCCAGCGCTCGAGTCGATGATCAAGGCCACTGCCGCCAAGAAGGCCCCGAAAAAGGCCGCCTGACCGGCAACACGCCGCAACTGTTTGGCTCACGGTGATTCGCCTCTTGCGGGATGCACCCGCCAGAAGGGGCACCACCGCGTACGCTGGCTGATATGACGCGCCCAGCACCGCTGCACCTCGGAGAATCCGTCGACCCCATCGCGCACCAGCGCACTGGGTCGGCCATCACGCTCGACCCTGCATCCCTCACGACGCACGCCGTCATCGTGGGTCAGACAGGTTCCGGCAAGACCGGTCTCGGTATTGCCCTCATCGAAGAGGTGCTACTCGGCGGAACCCCGGTCATCCTCATCGACCCCAAGGGTGACCTCACCAACCTTGCGTTGCGGTTCCCAGGTCTCAGCACGGCCGAGTTCACGCCGTGGGTGGAGGGCGCCGAACCCGCAACCATTGCGACGCAATGGAAAGAGGGCTTGGCCAGTTGGCAGATCGATGGCAGCGAGATCAGCAACCTGCAGTCCAAGTCCGACGTTGTGGTGTGGACCCCTGGGTCGTCGTCGGGCCGCGGGCTCAACCTCATCGGTTCGTTGCAAGCACCTCGCAATGCGGCAGACCCGGCCGCTCGGGCCGACGAGATCGCAGCGTCGGTTGGTGGCCTGCTCCGCTTGGTCGGCATCGAGTCCGACCCGATGAGCGGGCGAGAGCACATCTTCCTTGCCAACCTGGTCGAAAAATCCTGGGCTGCGGGTCAAGACCTTGGGCTGGATCAGTTGGTGGGCCAGGTGTTCGATCCCCCGTTCCGCAAGATGGGTGTCCTCGACCTCGACACGTTCTACCCGCCGAAGGACCGGTCAGAACTGGGCATGAAGCTCAACGGTCTGTTGGCTTCGCCAGCGTTTGCTGCGTGGGGTGAAGGCGAGCCGCTCGACATCGCAGCGATGCTGCACGACCCAGCTACTGGCAAGGCAAGGGCCAGCGTCGTCACCATCTCCCACCTCTCCGATGAAGAGCGCCAGTTCGCCGTTGCGAAGATACTCAGCGCGCTGATTACCTGGATGCGTGCGCAGTCCGGAACTACCTCGCTGCGTGCGTTGTTGTACATCGACGAAGTGCTGGGTTATGTGCCACCGAACGGCAACCCTCCGACCAAGGCCCCCATCCTTACGCTCGTGAAGCAGGCCCGCGCCTTCGGCGTCGGTGTGGTGTTGGCCACGCAGAACCCGGTCGACGTGGACTACAAGGTTCTGTCGAACGCCACCACGTGGATGGTTGGCCGCCTACAGACCGAACGAGACCGTGACCGCTTGCTAGACGGTATGCGCACAGCATCGGGTGCGACCGACATCGACCAGCTCGGGGCCACCATCTCTGGGCTGGCCAAGCGAGAGTTCATTCTGCAACGCGCCGGGGCCGACAAGCCTTTGGTGTTCAACTCGCGTTGGGCCATGTCGTATCTACGCGGGCCGCTCACTGGCTCGCAGATCAAGGCGCTCGGGCCGATGGGCGGCGCAGGTTCCGGAGCAGTCGCTGCTCCTTCGGCGGCTGATGGCGCTGCTGCTGCGTCCGGCGCGATGACGGTGCCCACGTCAGCTGCGACGCGTGCAACCGCTGAAGACGAAACAACAATGGCTCCACCGGTGGCCGATGGTGTGAATCAGGGATGGGTTGTGAGCGCGGCACCGTGGCTGGCCCAGGTCGGCGGCACA
>JAYSSK010000055.1:0-4779 GCA_043720595.1 Acidimicrobiia bacterium | reverse complement strand
TCCCGTCAGGGCGGACCAGCATCGATGCGGCGACGATTTCGTCGAACAGTGGCCGGAGCGGTTCGACCAGGAAATCGAGTGCGCCCGTGATGAGCACGGTCCGGTGGCCCAGCGCACGGTGTTCCCGCACTCGGCGGATGCCTGCGGGAAAGCTCTTGGTAATCACCAGTTGGCTGAGGTATTCCCAAGAGTCCTCTCGCAGCAAGGCTGCTGGCGCGTCTTCGTACCGGCGATAAAACGACCGGAGGAAGTCGCCTCGGTCTTTGCGGTCCAGCTTCAGCATCGACGGTGCTCGGCGGAACATGTCGAGCACGAACTTCGTCCGCTCGGGGCCGCTCATGTCTCGGGTGGCCAAGAAACCAAACGACTCGACAACGTTCGAAGCAATCAGCGTGTTCTCCAAGTCGAATGCGGCGACGTGTCGGTCGGGTGAGAGAATCGTTTTGCGGCCACGGTCGGCGCGGGAGGTCGTTTTCGACTTGCCAGGAGTCATCTTGAGGCGGGCATTGCGCACCACCGACGGAAGGTGGACGTCTCGGACGTAGTCATCCCACACGATGACGCCCGGGTCGAAGAGAAAAGCGCGCTGATCATCAGCGGACAGACGGTTGTACAGCCCCAGAAGCCGGTCAACCTGAAAGATGGCCTCGGTCTCTGTATATGCGCCGTACAAAGCCACATACCCTTGGGCCCGCTCGGCTTGTGCCCGCTTTTCTTCGAGTTTCGCTGCGAATTCTGCCTTGCTGCCACGGATCGGCAGTGAACTCGCGATCCGTTCTGCGCGCTTGAGCGTGTTGGTGGCACGGTTCAGCTGCTGTTCGACCCGACCGCGGCCAGGGAAGTTCCACTCGGGAACCATGATGGGTGAACCATCGGAGTCGTGTACCGGGTTGGCGGTGAACCAGTCCCGGACGTTGTCGACCAGGATTCGATAGCGCAGTGGTTTTCGTGACCCCGAAGCAACTTGGTAGACCGCTGGTACATCGGTCGTGAGGTCTGGGCCGGCGGCTGTGACGGCGATGATCGCAGCGACCACCATGTCGACCGGGATGACATCGATGACGCCTTCGGGTACGCCAGGGAACTCTTTCAGTAGCCCGCGCGCATAGGACACGATGATGGGTTCGGCCATGCGGAACCCGCGGATCCAGCCTGGAACAGGTTCGGCAAGTGCGGACTCGATAATGGACGGCCGAACGATGGATACAGGAACATCGCCCTTTGTTTCCTGCAATGCACGTTCGCCGAGCGCTTTTGTGTACGCATACGCGTCGGGCCAACCGAGCGAAGAAGCGCGAGCGATGCCGGCATCGACCAGCTGCTGGCGTACCCATTCTTCGCGAAGCTTCTCAGTTTTCGCCGCCAGCACGGGCTCGCCAGCAGCACCTAGCTCTGACCGAGCTGCCTTGCGGAATTGGGTGAGCTGCGAGGTGGTTCGGGAGGTGGCGTCTATATCAGCGCGCATGCGACGTGCCCCGGCCACTTCGGCCCGCCATTCAACAGCAGTGGAGAACGGTGTTTCGCCCAGCACCCGTTCAGGGGAGGCGCCGCGACGCTTGCCTGCGACGTAACAGGTGGACACCGCAACCATATGACCGCGGCAGCCAGCGGCGCGCATGGCTTCGGCGACACGGGTTGGCCCCATCAGGTTGGTCTCGACAGCAGAGTCCAACGGTGAGTCGAACGCCACCGCAGCAGCAGAGTGGATCACGGTGTGGCACGGACGCAGAATGGCCAGACCCTCGTCGCTGATGCCCATTCCGTCACGTGACACGTCGCCATCGATCACGTGGCGCAGCACCCGGCGTTCCATCTCGCTGTCGAATGAAGCGCCGAGTTGTCCGCGTAGTCGGTCGAAGCAGTCGTTGCGCAGAATCTCGCGGCGGACGCGTTCGATCGAACTGGTGCGTCGAGATGAACGCACGATGAGCGCAATCTCGCAGCCGGGGGCACCTCGGAGGAGTCGTTCGACGAGGGCTGTGCCGAGAAATCCGGTTGCCCCGGTTACGGCGATACGCGCCCCGTCGAGCAGGTCAGCGATTGCCCTGAGCTGGGTGGCTTCGGGAGCCTCGCCAGATTCGGAAAACGGGGTCACGGCACCCGAAGCGGGGGATGAACCATCGGTCACACCCAATTGTCTACCATTTGGTAAGTGACCGCGTCGACCACCCTCCCGAACAACCCGGAATCGGTGCGCGGTACGTCGCGAACTCCGCGGTCCAGGACTGCGGCGGACACACGCGAACGCATCCTCGACACGGCACTCGCCTCGATCGCCACGCGGGGATACGACGGAACCTCGCTTGATTCGCTGGGCGCGGCCATTGGCGTGACGAAGCAGACGATTCTGCATCACTTCGGTTCGAAGGACGGCTTGCTGAGAGCAATCGTCGAACGAAGCGCCTCGCAGCTCGTCACGGCAATCGGCGGTGCGCTTCGTGCAGCGCCCATCGGAGGACGAACCACCGAGTCGGTACTGACCGTGGTGGATCGCACAGTGCGTGCTGCGTTTCGTCTCGCAGCCTTCCGCCCAGAACTGATCGCACTAACCCGAGAGGTCGCACGGCTCGGTGACCGTCAGACGACGGACCTGTTGCGAGCTTTGGACCCCTTAACGGTGCCCGCAACGCGGTATCTCGATCGTGCGGTTCGTGCCGGAGTTGTGCGCCCCCACGATGCACACGCTCTATTGATGGGTACGTACGCTCGACTCATCGGGGCTGCCACCGAGGTCGAAGTGATGCGCCAGCTCGGCGTCGAGCCGCCGCTGCGAATTCTTGTTCGTCGGCAAAACGGACTCCTGTCCGAATTGCATCGCGCGCTCGCCCCCGAAGGCGGGCCTGGCTGATGGCTGTGCTCGGAGGGCCTCCCGACCTGTCAGGTCGCCCTCGACGCAGTCCCGCTCCTCCTTTGGTTGCGGTTCCTCTCGGAGCCCGTGTGCAACATCGGGCGACCCGATTCACGGGGGTTGTCAACGATTTTCGCGATGGTGGGGTGGAGTTGACCGGAGTGAGCGGCGACCGTCGGCTGTTTCGGCTGGTCGAAGGTGCCTTTTCTATCGACGGAGCGGTGGTCAGCATCGTTCCGCAACCGGTGGCTCGTCAGACCGGACCCGCACTGACCGCTTCGGGTTCGATCGCAGCGCCACGGGGCCCTGCGAAGGTTGCACGGGCCAGTCGAATCTGGGTTGAAGGAATCCACGACGCTGAGCTGGTCGAGCGTGTGTGGGGCGACGACCTTCGCAACGAAGGCGTTGTGGTCGAACGCCTTGATGGCGCAGACGTATTGGTCGAACGTCTCGACGATGCGCATCCTGATGACGAGTTTCGGATCGGTGTTTTGCTTGACCATTTGGTGGTCGGCTCGAAGGAAGCGCGCATAGCAAAGGCGGCGATGGATGCGCACCCCGAGGTCGTGTTGGTGGTCGGCACACCGTTCATCGACATTTGGGAAGCCGTCGACCCGCGACGTGTTGGGTTTTCGGCCTGGCCAAAGGTGCCTCGCGGCGTGCCGTGGAAGGAAGGTGTCTGTGAAGCGTTGGGTGTCGCTGACCCCCGTGCGTTCTGGCGCACGATCCTGGGATCAGTTCGAACGTACGCCGATCTTCATCCGACGCTCGTCGGTGCCGTTGAACAGTTGATTGATTTCGTCGCGCCGCTTCCGGCTGACTAGCGAGCGCTATTCGAGCTGCTGTTCGGGGTTGGTTCGGGGTTGGTTCGGGTTTGTTCGCAGTTGTGATGGGGAAAGCGGTGAAGCCCAGTTCAGCCACGCGTCGCTGGTGCACGTGAATTACGCGACGTGATGTTGACCACACAGAGTGGTGTCTTTAGGTTGGCTGTCGTTCAGACAACGGCAAACCCCGGGAAACCGGGACTCGCAAAGCCAAGGGCCTAACTGTCCGCACCGATTCGTCGGAACGGGTAGATGGCAGCCAGCTACCGAAGGACTTCCCGTGGCACAGCTCACTTCTCCGACACCCAGCCCTCAACGGACAACAGGCTCCCGTGCACTCAAACGCATGGCGCTGGCTGCGTTAGTCATCAGTGTTGGGGTGCTGCCCATGTCGATGAGGGGAGCTGAGGCACAGACCACGCCAAACCGCGAGGCTGACGAGGCCCGGTTCGTGTCGCTCATCAACGAACTCCGAACTTCCCAGGGTTTGCAACCCCTCATTGTTCACCCGGACCTCCAGCGCGTTGCCCGCGAGTGGACTGCGAAAATGAAGGCAAGCGGCGCGATCTCTCACAACCCGAACCTGTCTAAGGAAGTGACAGCTGACTGGCGCAAACTCGGCGAGAACGTCGGCGTAGGTCCAGATGTGCCGATTCTGCATGACGCCTTCGTGAAGAGCCCGGCTCACTACAAGAACCTTGTCGACCCTGCGTTCGATCAGATCGCGGTCACTATCGAATATGACGCCACCGGCTTTTACGTTACAGAGCAGTTCATGGACACTGACGACCGAACAACCTCGACGGCGTCGGCTGCGCCGAAGGCCACCACCGCTTCAGCACCGAACGAATTGGCACTCGCGAAGCCAAAGCCAAAGGCGAACGTGAAGAAGCGAGTCGTGCGCAAGGTCGCTCCCACTACTAAGAAGAAGTAGTTCGCCCGGAGGCCATCTAGGCAACTTCGGACTCCCCCTGTGCTACTTTAATCGCCCCGGGCGATTGGCTCAGTTGGTAGAGCACCGCCTTCACACGGCGGGGGTCGCAGGTTCGAGTCCTGCATCGCCCACCAGTAACTTCCGCAGGTCAGAGCATGTTTTATCGAATCGCC
>JAYSSK010000054.1:0-13297 GCA_043720595.1 Acidimicrobiia bacterium | reverse complement strand
CCCCAACGCGGCAAGTTTGTCCTCTGAACGCGCAACCAGCAGTACCGTTGCGCCCCTTTCACGGAACGATTTCGCCATCGCAGCACCGATTCCTTGAGATGCTCCGGTGATGACTACGTGGCTGCCACTGATCTGCATGGTTGCTCCTACGAGGCGTGGTGATAGCCCGGACTCTAGCCACGTACGTACTCCGATTTCAGGACGGATACCTCTATCTGCGCTCGAAGTGTGCCCGGCGTCAATGACCAATGTCTCGTGTGATTCCTGACCGTCGGGTTTGGCATGCGTTGTTCACCTTCCCCTCACATTCGTGGTCGATAGTAAAAGCATGACCACATACCTTCCTCGACTCGAGACGACTCCCGTAGCTTGGGAAGAATTCGTTTCACACGATGTAGACCCCTCTGCAGAACTCGAAGCTGTTGTTGCTTCGCTCGAGGCAATGCGCCTCGATCCGGCTATGCCTGAGGTTCACTCCTCGACACTTGTCGGCTTGCACGGTGCACTCCTGCTGTTCCAACTCGGTGGCCGTGTTGATCTGATTCCTGGGGTGAGCGGATTTCCATTCGGACGGCGCCTCACGGAACGACGTGTCGCTTCCGCTGCCCGTCGCCTTGCCCACGGAGCTGACGCTTACGAAAGCTGGCTCCATGCCGGCGTCCGCATTGACGAACTCATTGGTCTGATCGACCCCGAGCTCGCCGCAGCAGTCTCAGCAGTCGCATAACCCGCTGCCAACCGGCGTAAGTGTGGATTCCCGTGGTCGAGAACCACGCCAGTCCGCGATTACGTTGAGGGGGCGGGCCAGCGCAGGCCGCGGCTGGCGGCGGCTCGTTCGATGGCACTCAAGAGTAGGTCTATCGATCCGTCGCAGGCGTCGATGTCGGCTGGGGACAGCAACACAATCATGCTCGCACTTGTTTCCGCGAGGACGACCGGCGCATGACCGTGCGCCGCTTCGCGAACTTCACCTGGCTGATCGTTGCGGTGAAACGTATCGAATTGAACAGGGAGGCTGGCTTCACAGACCGCCCATTCGGCGCGCCGCCGAACCAAGCCGTGCGTGATGTCGCACAGGGAACAATGACGGCGACCGAGGCGCGCGCCGACCCAATACGCCAATTCACCGCGAAGTGTGTTGTCCGCGTCGTACACGCCGACCAACCGCAAAATTCGGGTTGGCGCGTCCGGCTCGGTGTCAGCTGATCCCATCAGTTCAGCATTGCCGATGAGGCAGCTCACGCTCTAGTCGATTCTGACACCCTGGCGGCGGAGTTCAGCTTGGAGCAACAATATGTCCACTGACGATGGTTCTGTGCCGTGCTTGACGGCGATCGCGGCCGCAATTCCGGCGCCCTGCCCTGAGACGGCGCAGCACGCCATGTTGCGTGTCGCTGCGTGTGCGATACGGTCGCCACCGATCGCACGCCCGGTAACCAGCAGTCCTCGAACTCCTTTCGGCACCATGGACCGGTAAGGAATTTGCAGATATCGGCCGGTCGTCGGGAGTACGAGCACGCCATAGCCGTCGATGAACTCCGGGTATATCCCGACCGAGTCATCAAATCGGCCTTCGTTGCGCACGTCGAACTCGGAAAGGTTGTAGGCGGCGTCGATTTTGCGGGTGTCCCTGATGCCGATGGTCATGCCGAAGTTTCTCAGCCTGGCTTGTGAGCAGCCGGGCGTGTATGCGCGCAGAGCTTCGATCGCCTGAAGGGTCTGGCGTCTTCCTTCGATCTCGAACCGGGTCATGCTGTCCGGGTCGGTCCCGTCACATCCAGCCAGGTGGATCAAGTTCATGTAGGTCAACTCGCCAGTGTCGTGCACGGCTCCCCAGGTTCCCCCGATGGTGTCGAGGTCGTTGTCCATCACTCCGTCGGCAATTGCCTGGCTGAACGGTTTGGCGAGAAACGGCGAAAATAGGCGATCTTCCTTGCCGGTTGTTTCGACTCGCCATTCGCCCGTTGACCAGTCGGCATAGGTCTGCGGGTCATCGGCGACACCGCGAAGAAATGCTCGCTTATCGACGCCTGCAAGGTGAAACATCACCGAGGCCGCCTGCATCAATTCGATCGGGGTCTTGCGAGTGGCAGCACCCGCACGATGAGCGACGTCTGCGTCCCCGGTCGCGTCGATCGTGACAGTCCCGAGTATGGCTTCACGTCCAGCCTTTGATTCCGTCACGATGCCGATCACCCGGTCAGCATCCATCAACGGCGCAACGAACTGACGGTGCAACATCGGGTACACGTCGGCCTCGAGCACGAGGCGGTCAGCGACGACCTTAAAACCCTCGGAGTCCAGCTCGTAAGACAGCGACTGACTCTCCGGTGTTGCAGCGCCCATCTGCTTGGCTCGCTCTTCGAACTCCCACCCGATACCACCGGCTTCAACGGTGTCCTCGTGCCGATACCAGGCGAAACCTTCGACGCCCACTGCGGTGATGTTGCCTCCGAAGCAGCCGAATCGCTCGACGAGGCACACCGATACACCGGCGCGCGCAGCTGCTAGAGCCGCTGCAAGGCCGCCTGGCCCGGAACCGACAACAACCACGTCGGCATGGCGGACGACGTCGATCTCACGGGCAGGCTCGGATACTCGCAGGGCCTGTGTCATGCGTGGTTCACTCGGGTCATCGCCAACTTTCGCACGGACAGGCGCCGGAACGTCTCCGAACCGGTCACCCCGAACATCGCGTCGCCAATTGGCAGAAACCTGAACTCTGTCGTTAAATAGAACGATGTTCCAGTTTCTGTCACCAGGTCGCCGGATGCGGTTGCTTCGCTGGTCGCGCCCGGGGTCGACCCACAGCGCGACATCATTGACAGAATGGATTTCGAAGTTGGTGTTGCCGAGCCGCTCGGTGTCATGACTATTGGCGTCGGCATCAGTCACACAGAAGTGGCGTCACTGTGATGTCCGACGGTGGCCGGGTTCGGATTGCAGTCGTTGGAGCGGGTTTGATCGGCCGGGCGCACATCGCTCGCGTCCAGCAGTCCATACGTTGCGATCTTGTTGGTGTGGCAGATCCATTCACGACAACTGATGCGGGTGCGGTGCACTTTGAGTCCCTCGAACAACTGCTGCAGGAGGCGAATCCTGAAGGTGTGGTAGTCGCTACTCCGAACAACCAACATCTGCCAGCGGTGCGTGCCTGTGCAGCAGCTGGGGTCATCCCGCTCATCGAGAAGCCGCTCGCGGGATCGCTCGAGGACGCGAACGAGATTGTCGCTGTGCTTCGAAGCAAAGGGCTGGTGTCGCTGGTCGGTCACCACCGCCGCCACTCGGCAGCGCTGCGGACCGCCCGCGCCATCGTCCGGTCAGGCAAGCTTGGCCGCATCGTCGGGGTCACGGGAATCGCAGCATTCGCGAAGCCGACGTCGTACTTCGATGTGGCCTGGCGTCGTGTCGCTGGAGGCGGGCCGGTGCTGATCAACCTCGTGCACGAGATTGACGACCTGCGGTTCATGCTGGGAAACATCGCACAGGTCAGCGCGCTGACATCGAACGCAGTACGCGGCTTTGAGGTTGAGGACACTGCTGCGGTTTCGCTGCGGTTCGAGTCCGGCGCGCTCGGCACGTTCCTGCTCAGCGACTGTGCCGCCAGCCCGTGGAGTTGGGAGCAGTCTTCCGGTGAAGACACCACCTACCACTACTACGGGGAAGAGGCCTGCTATCGAATCGTCGGCACCCGTGGCTCGCTGACGGTGCCGGACTTCAACGTCTTCACTGCGGAAGGGGAACCATCGTGGAACGAGCCGCTTCAGGTAGACAAAGCTCGGCCCCAGCCAAACGATCCGCTCGCAGACCAACTCGACCACTTCGCCGATGTGCTCCAGGGGAAGTGCGCTCCGGTCATCGACGCTGCTGATGGGCTGCGGACGCTGGCTGGAGCCATAGCCGTGCTCGATAGTGCGCGTAGTGGGCGAGCAATCGAACTATCGAACTAAGCCGGACCGACCGCCTGGCCGGTTGAGGATCGCACCACCAGGCGTGGTTGGAACACGACCTGTTGATGCGAGTGTTGCTGTGGGGTCTCGCATTCTTCGATGAGCAGGCCGGCGGCTGTGGCACCAAGTTGGTATCTCGGAACGTTGACTGTGGTGAGCGGCACGCGCGCGTTCGCGCAGAACTCGATGTCATCGAAGCCAACGACGGAAATGTCCTCAGGGACCCGCAAGCCCTGTTCGATGCACCCGCGCATTGCGTCTAGTGCCAGCAAGTCGTTTGAGCACAGGATCGCTGTGGGGCGAGGGTCCATCGTCAGCAGTTTTGCTGCGGCTAATGCACCCGATCCGTTGTTCATGCCCTGCACACTTATAGTTTCGACACGCACGCCGAGTCGCTTTGCGGCCTTGATGACGCCGCGACCCCGTTGCGCAAATGCTGGGTTCTTCACGGACCACGTGACCCAGGCAACATGGCGGTGACCGAGCGCATAGAGATGGTCGAGTGCGTCGCCAGTCCCGCGTTCGCCGTCGACGGACACGGAACAGAAGTCGCGCTGTTCGGTGGTGCGGTTGAGCAGGACCAACCCAAACCCGCGCTCTCGCAAGTCATAGAGGCGTTCGTCGGAGTCGTCTGTTGGGCGAATAAGTAGTCCGTCGACCCTCTGTTCCATCAGCAGTCTGAGGTAGCGCTCTTCCTTTTCCGAGTCTTCGTCGGAATTGCACAAGAACACCGAGTAGCCACGTCCGCTGGCAAAGTCTTCGACGCCTCGGGCGATGTCGGTGAAGAACGGGTTGGCGATGTTTGGCACAACGAGGCCGAGTGTCTTGCTGCGACCAGCGCGTAGCTGAGCTGCTGATCCGTTTCGGATGAACCCCAGCTTCTCGATGGAGGCCTGGATTCGGGTAAGTGTGGCTGGGCTGAGCAGTTCCGGACGGTTGAGGGCGTTGCTCACGGTGGCAACCGACACCGACGCGTGGTTGGCCACGTCCTTCATGCTCACTGCCATGGGTGAGTTTGAGGACAGCCAGCCCAGAAGGTCAACAAGATCCTTGGAACGATTGTGCGAATTCGTGCTGACAAATGCCGAAGTTTGTAACGTTCAATGCGCGTTTCGTGCGACTAAACCCAATGTTTCAAGGCGATTTCCAGAAAGTAGTTGCAAATGTCACATCTGATCTATTGAATCGGTTCAATTCGCTCGCACGATGTGGGCGGCTTCCACACAGAATCACCCAGGGGGAAACGCATGAAGCGTTCGTTCACCACGCTCGCAGTCGGCGCCGTCGTTTGCGCGCTCGTTCTTCCAACCGCGGCCAATGCGGCCACGAAGAAGAAGGCCACGACCACGAAGAAGAAGGCGACCACCACAAAGGCTGCACCGGCCACCGTGGCACCTGCCACTGTTGCATCGCCGAAGAAGGCGACGTGCCCTTCAAACGGCACAGTGAACGTGCTCGTTGCCTACGAGGCCAACCAGCCGGCCGGCGTCAACTACAAGCGCGGTGTGGAGTACGCAATCTCCGAGATCAACAAAGACGGCGGCGTTCTCGGATGCAAGGTTGTTGCTGACTACCAGGACACCCAGAACATCCCAGACAAATCCAAGCAGGTCATTGCTAAGGGCCTCGAAGCCAAGCCGTTCGTCGTGTTCGGTACCGTGTTTTCCGGCTCGACACTTGTCAACATGGTGGAAGCACAGCGCGCCAAGGTTCCACAGTTCACCGGTGGCGAAGCAGCGTCGCTGACCGACCGCACTCGTAACTCGAACAACGACTACATCTTCCGCACGTCCTTCGGGCAGTCGATCTCGTTCCCGAAGGTCGCACGTTTCATTGCTAAAGACCTGAAGATCACCGACGTGGCCGTTGTGTACATCAACAACGACTTCGGCATCGGCGGCCGCGACGCCGCTCGCACAACGTTCAAGGCAGAAGGTATCAACGTCGTCACTGAAGTGGTCGGCCAGCCCGGCCAGACCGACTTCTCAGCCGAGGTTGCAAAGGTCAACGGTTCGGCGGCCAAGGGTGTGTTCGTGTACATGAACGAGACCGAGAACGCCAACTTCCTCAAGGAATACAAGCGTCAGGGTGGTTCACTGCCGCTTGTCGGCGAGACCACATTGACCGCAGCGTCGACGCTCGGCTTGGCCGGTCGCACCGCCGACGGCGCATCTGCACACGTCGGTCTGTCTTCGGCTGCTCCGATGTTCTCCGAGTGGGTCACCAAGTACCTCGCGTTCACCAAGGCCAAAGATCCGGTCGACTACCCAGACCACAACAGCATCAAGGGCTGGTTCGCCGTCCACGTCATGAAGGAAATGGCCGAGCGCCAGAACGGCTTCGACAGCCAGGTTCTCGCGAAGGAACTGCACTGCGCCAAGATCACAACGGCTCAGGAGCCAGGCATCTTCCTCGACGTCGCATACGACGCCAACGGCGACATCGACCGGCAGAGCTTCCTCTCCTCGGTTGTCAACGGTGAAGAGCGCATCACCAAGACCCTGCCCGCTCTTGGCGTGCAGAAGGGCTGCTGAGCAATCAGCAACTCCATGAAGTTGTAGGGGTGGCTGGGCCGACGAATCGTCGGGCCGGCCGCCCTTTTTGTTGGGCGAGAAATATGCCCATTTCACGCACAGCATCCGCCTTCGGCCGCAACACGCCAACTCCGCCCTTGAGGTAGCGCATGAGCACCTTCCTTCAGATCACCATTTCGGGCCTTGCAACGGGGTCGATCTATGCGCTCGCCGCGGTGGGTTTCGCTCTCTTGTGGCAAACCGCCGGAGCAATCAACTTCGCCCACGGCGAATTTGTCGCGATGCCGGCCATCGTCATGCTCGTACTTCGCGAGCGCACCGGCATGGGGGTGTGGCCCTCCATCGTGTTCGGCCTGCTGATCGGCATCGCAGTGCTCGGTGTCGCGTTCAAGTTCGCCCTGGTCGACCGGCTGCTCAAGCAAGGCGACGAAACACCTTTGGTGGTTGCCACAATCGGCCTGGGTTTGCTCTTTCGAGAGTCTGCACGCGTGTTCTGGTCAGCGACCGCCAAGCCGTTCGACAGCATCTTCGGCGACACAGTGTGGAAGGTCGGCAAGGTCGCCGTCTCGGCCAACGACGTCGGCGTCATCGTCTCCAGCATCGTCATCATCGCTGGCCTGCAGCTGTTCTTGACGCGGAGCTTTACCGGCCGCCAGATGGATGCGGTTGCCCAAAACCGAGACACCGCCCGTGTGCTCGGCATCCCTGTTGGCAAGATGATCTTGCTGACCTTTGTGCTCAACGCAGCGCTCGTCACTGTTGCAAGCCTGCTCGACACACCGTTCCGTTACGCCAAGTTCGACAACGGCCTGCTCATAGGCACCTCGGCTTTCGCAAGCGCAATTGTCGGCGGCTTCAACCAGGTGCGCGGTGCGCTCGCCGGAGGCTTCCTGCTCGGCGTGCTCTACAACTGGTCCGGCCTCTACCTACCCAAGGTGCACCCGGCGCTCGGGCAGTACCGAGACGCGGTTCCGCTGATTCTGCTCATCCTCGTTATTTGGTTCCGTCCACAAGGGCTGTTCGGTCGTGCCGAACAGCGACGCATCTGAAGGTCTGATCCGAGATGCCTACTCCTCACAACCTCGGCGACATGCTCGCCAACCGCCGTGATGCCGTAACCCGCGGTGGCCCCGGTTACACCGTCACCCCACCGTTGCTGGCTGCGACGGTGCTCTCCAGCGTGGGAGCGGCTCTCGCCCCGCTCGGGCAGTCAAAGCTCGGGTTTGGCCTGTTTGCTGTTCTGGCACTCACGCTCGGCGTCATCGTCGCTGTTGCGGCCGCGTGCGATCTCACCGCTGGCCTCGGTCGATACGCAAGATGGGCGATCCTCGTGGGTTGCCTTGCCACAGCAGTGCTGTTTCCGCTGAATCGAGCCTCCTCGACGCTCGTCGACCTCACCTTGTTCATGGTGTTCGGAATTGCCATCCTTGGGCTGAATCTGATTCAGGGCTACGCAGGCAAGGCATCACTTGCTCAGGTGTCGTTCCTCGGCATTGGCGCGTACGTCAGCCAGTTCTTCGAGCAGGGCCGGGTCGTGCGATGGGGCCAAGAAGGTGATCAGTGGGGATTCACCTTCCCTAACCTGCCGTTCGTCGGCTCGATCGGTGTCGCCGTTGTCGTCTGCTTCCTGATCGGGCTGCTCATCGGTTTTCCAGCGCTTCGGGTACAGGGACCATGGCTTGCGTTCATCACGGTTGCGTTCAACGGCCTGATGCTGCTGGTCTTCAATAACGAAGACGAACTGACCGGCGGTACTCAGGGCATTCGGGCGCTTCGACGCACCTTTACCGAGGCAGACGGAGACGTCGATCTCTCGGTATTCAACATCTCGTTGTTCGATCCGTGGCGCTATTACATGTTCTGCCTGTTCTGGATGCTCGTGGTTACAGCATTCATCTGGTGGATCGTGCGCAGCCCGTGGGGTCGTTCGTTCAAAGCCATCCGGGACAACGCCGGACGGGCCTCCAGCCTCGGCGTCGACGTTCGTACGTACACGTTGCTTGCGTTCGCCATCGGCTCGGCGCTCGCCGGGTTGGCAGGCGCGCTGTACGCCCCAGCCGTGGAATCGATTGACCCGACGGCGTTTCCAGCTGGAAAATCGTTCCTGTTCCTACTGGCGGCCGTTGTCGGTGGTGCAGGCACGCTGGTCGGACCATTCATCGGCACTGGTTTCATCACCATCGTCGAGAACCGCCTCCGGTACCTCACCGACAACGAGTCGTGGCGCAAACTTGGCGAGAGCTACCAAGTCATCTTTGCGTTGTTCGTCATCATCATCATGTTGGTAGCCCCGAGGGGGATCGTGGGAGCCGTGCAACTGCTCAAAGAACGCATCACCGCCAAGGCCAAGGACCGCCTCCGGTGAACGTGACCACTAAAACCCCTGCGCGGGGTGAAGTTGTGATGCGGGTGCATGACATCCGCAAGACGTTCGGCAGTGTGGTCGCCGTCGACACGGTGTCGTTCGATGTGCACCAGGGAGAGATCCTCGGTGTCATCGGTCCCAACGGTTGTGGCAAGTCAACGATGTTCAATTGTGTGCTCGGTCAGTACGTACCGGACACCGGCACCGTCGAACTCACCGGACAGGACGTCAGTTCATGGAAGCCCGTCAAACGGGCGAAAGCGGGCATTGGTCGTACGTTCCAACTGCTGCAAGTGTTCGGCTCGATGAGCGTCAGGGACAACTTGCTGTTGGCCCTGCAAGAACACCGTGGCAGTGTGTTGCGCCGTTTGGTCGCCTCTCCTGAAATGGGGATGGGTCCCGAGGTCGATGCGCTGATCGAGCGTTTCCGACTGGGTCACCTCGCCGAGGAGAAGGCAGGCAACCTGTCGTACGGTCAGCAGAAGTTGTTGGATACGGCGATGGCGTTCGTCAGTCGACCGCATGTTGTGTTCCTCGACGAGCCAGCAGGTGGAGTCAACCTCACAATGCTTGCCGACGTTGAGCACCAGATCGTTGATCTCAACAAGACTGATGGCACAACGTTTGTCGTTGTCGAGCACAACATGGACTTCATCATGCGCATCTCCCACCGGGTCATCGTGATGACAGAAGGTCGCATTCTGATGACCGGCACACCTGCCGAAGTGATGGCCGACGAACGGGTCATCGAGGCCTACCTCGGGAACTGAAGAGATGAACGAACACACCCCGCTCATCGACGGCTATCGCCTCGACCCCGCTGACGTTGCATTGCGCGTTGAGAACCTGGTCGGTGGCTATGGCCCGACAACCATCCTGCACGGCACCACCTTCGGAGTTCGCCGTGCTGCAATCACGACAGTCATCGGGCCGAACGGAGCCGGAAAGTCAACCGTCTTCAAAGCCATCTTCGGGCTGATCAAGCTTCGTGAAGGCAAAGTGATCCTCGCCGACAACGAAATCACCGGGCTAGACCCCGCCGCGCTGCTTCGCGCCGGAGTTTCCTACGTTCCGCAGGGCCGAAATCTGTTTCCGCAGCTGTCGGTTCGCTCCAACCTCGAGTTCGGTGGTGTTCCGCTCGGGAACCTCAAAGACACTCGAGCACGTATGGAGTCGGTGTACTCGCGGTTCCCTGTGCTGGAGAAGAAGGCCGACCAGCAGGCCGGCACCTTGTCCGGCGGAGAGCAGAAGATGCTTGAAATTGGCCGGGCCCTCTTGCTCGAACCGAAGGTTCTGCTGATCGACGAACCGTCGATCGGATTGTCACCCATCCTCGTCCAGCAGGTCTTCGGCGAACTGAAGAGTCTTCGTGACTCAGGCGTCACCATCTTGATGATCGAACAGAACGCTAAACAAGCACTCGCGATGAGCGACGACGGCATCGTGCTGCAGCAGGGTCGCCTTGCATTGCAGGGAAACGCCGACACGTTGTTGCACCATCCAGATATTGCTCGGGTATTCCTCGGCGCGCATACGGAATCATGACCCACTTTGGTGCCAAGGGCTGGCTGCTCAGCCGATTTTGCAAGCTGCATTTTCAAGTCCGATGAAGACCTCGATCGCTACGGTCTCGCTGTCAGGAACGCTTCAAACGAAGCTCGAAGCGATTTCCCGCGCTGGCTTCGACGGCTTCGAGATGTTCGACGCCGACCTCACTGCTGCATCGGAATCGCCCGAGACGGTGCGCAAGATGACAGCAGACCTCGGTCTCACCATGTTTGCGTTGCAACCGTTTCGCGATTTCGAGGGAATGCTCGATGCCGGCCGGAGCGCCGCTTTCGCCAGGGCCGAGCGGAAGTTCGACCTCATGGAACGCCTCGGAACCCAGCTGCTGCTCATACCCAGCAACTGTTCACCTGACTCAGTCGACGGAATCGGACGTGCTGCCGATGACCTTCACGAGTTGGGGGAGCGGGCGGCTCGCCGAGGTTTTCGCCTGGGGTACGAGGCGCTGGCATGGGGGCGCCACGTTCGCGACTGGACCACAGCGTGGGAAATTGTTCAGCGCGCAGATCATCCCCTTGTTGGTCTCGTCGTCGACACGTACCACTTGTTCGTGCGGGGCAACCCGATCACGCCGCTGAAGCACGTCCCCGCCGACCGCATCGCGATTGTGCAGCTTGCCGACGCACCGAGTCTCGATATGGAAGTACTCCGCCACAGCCGGCATATGCGCAACTTTCCCGGCCAAGGCGACTATCCGGTTGCGACAGTGGTATCTGAATTGCAGGCCATCGGATACGACGGGGTCCTCTCGCACGAGATTTTCAACGACGACTTTCGGACTGCACCGGCTGATCAGACAGCGACGGACGGATACCGGTCAATGGTGTGGCTGGAAGAACAACTGGTTGCTCACTCGTTGCGTCCGTCGCTCCTCGTGTCGCAACCGTCCGAGCCGCCTCGTTGGACAAACACCCCCCGCCCGATACCAGCGCCATCGGTAACCGGGTTTTCGTTCATCGAATTCGCAGTGTCAGACGAGGTAGAGCGAACCGCCCTTTCCGCCGTGCTGACGCGGCTTGGCTTCTCGCTCACACATCGCCATAGGTCCAAGGCAGTTGACCTATTCGAGATGGGCGGCTCATGGATTGCGCTCAATGCAGAGCCGTTTACCTACACAAGTGATCTGGCGTCGGTGAGGCGTACTTTCGTGAGCGGGATCGGCATCGAGACCGACGACGCAGCCGCGCTGCTGAAACGAACCGAGGCTTACCACTGCAGCGAGATCAAACGTTCTCGTGAAGCAGGGGAGATGCGACTACCTGCGATTGCAGGAGTCGGCGGGTCACTTGTGTATCTCGTTGATGCTGGCGCACCTCATTTCATCGAGACCGATTTTGTTTCGACTGAAAGTGCGACGCCTACGACGAGCGCCTCGTGGTTGGCTATCGATCACGTCGCGCAGGCCGTGGCACCCTATGAGTTGCTTTCAGCGCTGCTCTTCTACCGAGCCGTCCTGGGGCTCGAACTGCAACCACCGATGGAGATCGCAGACATCGGCGGTTTGGTCACGTCAAGAACCGTGGTCTCAAGAAACGGCGCGGTCCGAATCCCGTTGAACACTGCGTCAAGTTCATCAACTTCGCCAGAGCGATTTCGATCCACGGTGCACGGCTCGGGAGTACAGCACATTGCGTTTGCCGCAGAAGATCTCAACCTCGTGCTGACTCGGATCGACAAATCGATCGTGCTCCAGATCGGCGCCAACTACTACGACGACCTAGCCGCCCGGTTCGATCTCGATGCAAAGACGATTCAACGCCTTGCATCAGACAATCTTCTTTATGACCGCCAAGGTGACGGCGAATACCTTCATCTGTACACAGAAGAAATTCACGGTGTCTTCTTCGAGTTCGTACAGCGAGTGTCGTATTCTGGTTTCGGTGCTGCCAATGCACCGATCCGCCTAGCCGCTCAGGCGGCCAACAGAGGCGCTCGATGACGGCGAACGGTTCCGATGGGTTGCTCTCCTCGGGTTCAACTTCGAGCTCTCCGCTCACCACTCGACCGCTCGGTCTCGGGTTGGTGGGGCACGGTATCGGTCGGTCGATGTCGCCTGGGCTGCATGTGATCCTCGGCGACTTAACCGGAAGGTCCGTCGACTATCCCGTTTTCGACCACGACAGTTCCTTCACTCCGCAACTCAGCACGTTTCTCAACCAGTGCCGTGCTGAAGGTCGGATCGGCATCAACGTCACGCATCCTTTCAAAGAAGCCGTGTGCGCGCTTATTGAACCGGACCCACTTGTTGAGGCGATGGGGGCGTGCAATACGGTCTGCTTTCTGCCCGACGGGCGCATCGTAGGGCACAACACGGACTGCACGGGTCTTCAACAGGCGCTGCGTCCTTTGGTCCCGGAGGGAGGGCTGGAGCGTGTAGCGCTGATCGGCACCGGCGGATTTGGGCGCGCGGCAGCCTTTGCGCTCGACGCCCTCGGGGCTCAGGAGATTCGCTTGTTCGATCCGCAGCCCGACCGTGCCGTCGATCTGGCAGGGCGGCTTCTCGCAGCGACGTCTATGCGAATCGAGGTTGCGACATCAACTGAACAGGCATGTGAGGACGCGACGGGGGTGGTGAACTGCAGCCCCGTCGGGATGCACCATCATCCAGGAAACCCGGTGGACCCGCTCCATCTTGATGGGGTCAGTTGGGTGTTCGACGCGGTCTACGTCCCCATGAGGACACAGTTCCTGATGGCGGCGGAAGAGCAGGGTTCGTTGGCAATCTCAGGAGCCGAGTTGTTTTTCTGGCAGGCCATCGACGCCTTTGCGCACTTCACCGGCGAGTCGCTGTCGCACTCTGTTGTGGAGGCCGCGCGACGAACGGTTTGGCCCGAGGTCGAGCGGCGCGCTGCCGAAGGCGTGTAACGGACTTGACCGAACTG
>JAYSSK010000053.1:0-44590 GCA_043720595.1 Acidimicrobiia bacterium | reverse complement strand
CGGCGTTGACTGTGGAGCCGACAACGGTGCCGAGTTTCGAAAGGTCTGCGATGGCTGCTTCGACGTCGGCTTGGGTACGGGCGCACAAAGCGACCGATGCGCCTTCCGCGAGAAGTGCCTCGACGATGGCTCGGCCGATGCCCTTTGTAGATCCGGTGACGATGGCGCGCTTGCCTGTGAGCTGCAGGTCCATGTTGGGTGCTCCCCCGAGTTGCGCGTCGGCGCCAGGTGCGACGACGATGTAGGAGTTGTAACTGTAGTTGCTCTGTCGAAAGTCGAACAGTTTCCTGGTCGACCCGTGGCGAGCTCAAGCGAATCGGGGACACATGGATTTGGGACTAAGCGGCCGCGTCGCTGTCGTGACTGGCGCAAGCCGAGGCATTGGTCGGTACGTTGTTGAACGACTGTTGACCGAAGGCATGACCGTCGCGTTCTGTGCCCGCAACCCCGATGGCGTGAAGGTGGCGCTTGAAGCGTTCACGCCGCTCGGCCCGGTTGTTGGTGACGTGCTCGACGTGTCAGATCACCACGCGGCGACTGCCTGGGTCGATTCCGTCGCATCACGCCTCGGTCGAATCGACGTGGTTGTGGCTGGCACCTCCGCGAAGGGCGGAATTCCTCCGAGTATCGATGGCTGGCGCGCAAGCTTCGACGTCGACATCGTCTCGACGGTCGCGCTCATTGATGCTGCGCTTCCATATCTGAGGACCGCGGGCGGAGGTTCGATCGTGCAGATTGGAACCACAGCGTCCGTCGAGTACCACCATTACCCGGGGGGCGGGTTCTCTTATGGGGCGATGAAGGCAGCGTTGGTGAACTACATCTCGCACCTCGCCAAAGAGACCTACGCCGACGGTATCCGCGCCAACGTGGTGAGCCCGGGGCCGGTATATATCGACGGCGGTTCGTGGGAGCGCATCAAGTCAGGCAAGCCGGACTATTACGACCAACACGTTGCGCAGCACCCGGCCAAACGGCTGGGAACGCCGCAAGAGGTAGCCAACGTGGTGGCCTTCCTCGCCAGCCCCATGTCGAGTTGGGTCAACGCTCAGAACATCGTTGTCGATGGTGGCTTCACGCAACGTGTGGCCTACTGACTTGCGAACCTGACCGACTCACCCCAACTCAGTATCGCCACGAAAACGCCAAGAATGTGTCTCCGATGAAGGTCCTCAGCATGACCGGTGGGCACCGTGTAGACACCGATGCGTTCTTCGCGATGATGGCGTCGACAGCCGACGCACTCGATGCTGCGTGGAGCCACGGGTTCCAACCGTCTGCGCAGAGATGGTTGGCGGGCGATTGCCCGTTCGACGTTGTGGTGCTGCACGATTTGCCGGGAATCGCGCTGGCACGCGGAACCGCTCCGAGACCAATTGCGCCGTCGATGCAGGTCCGGTCCGACCTGCGAGACATGACCGAAGCCGGAGTTGGCATCGTGGTGCTGCACCACGCCCTTGCAGCGTGGCCCACGTGGGACGGTTGGGCCGACGCTCTCGGCGCTCGGTTCAGCTATGCGCCTGGCACCTACCGTGGTAGGGCGACTGGTCGTTATCCAACCGGGTGACTCTGGTGACACCTTTTTGCATCCGTCGTACCGGCGACTGGTGGCCAACGCAATTGCCTGGGTGAGCTCGGGGCCCGCCAAGGTCTGGGCCGGCCAACAGGGCAAGAACCTGGACATCGAAGGGTGAAACCGCGGGGCTCAGGTCACCCAGGCAGGCACTTGATACTTCATTCTGACTACAGTAACGATGTGCCCCTGAATGCAAGCTGGCTCAAGCAAGGAACGGAGGCCGATCGGCAATGGCGACGAGCATGACATCGACCGGACTGCATCAAGTCGCTAGGCGGCTGCTCGCCAACGTCGATGCAGAACGCAGCGACCAGGCAACCGACATGATGTTGGTCCCAGCCGCCCGTTACACCGATCCGCTTCGCCACCAACGCGAGATCGATCGCATCTTTCTTCGGTGCCCGCTCATGGTGGCGCTGTCGTGCGACCTGGCGAAGCCGGGCGACTTCTCTGCGCTCACCATCGCAGGTCGCCCCATCCTGGTGGTACGCGGCAATGACGGAGAGGTGAACGCGTTCCTCAACGTGTGTCGTCATCGGGGGGCGAAGGTCACGCCCGACTGCTTCGGTTCGGCACGTCGATTCACCTGTCCGTATCACTTCTGGGTCTACGACACCGAAGGCACACTTGTTGGTAACACGGCCCGCGAGGCGTTCGCCGGCATCGACGTCGACCGACTTATTCCGCTTCCCACCGTCGAACGCTCAGGGGCCATCTTCGCGGTCCTCACACCTGACGCACCGCTCGACATCGACACGTGGCTTGGCGGAATGGCCGACTCACTTCAGCTCATCGACCTGGCAGGACTGCACCGCCACCGTGACGGCATCGAGACCGACAGTGGCAATTGGAAAGCTACGGCTGACGGGTACGTCGACGGCTACCACCTCGGGTTCCTGCACCGAAACTCGATCGGTGCGAAATCAATAACCAACCGCAACACTTACGATCTGTTCGGTCCTCACCTCCGGTTGGGCTTCGCCAACAAACCCATCCTCAGTATGCGAGACCTGCCAGATGAAGATTGGAACTTGAGGGAAGCGATGAGCCTTGTGCACTACATCTTCCCTAATGTGTCGATTTCCGGCTTGCCGGGTCATGGCCTCATGGTCAGCCGAATCACGCCTGGTGCGACGCCGGACACCTGTCGGGTCGAGCAATTCCAATACTTCCGTGAACCAATGCTGACCGACGCACAAATCGCCGACGCTGACGCCAAACGAGAGCTGTACTTCGCAGTTACCCGAGACGAGGACTTCTCCACAGTGAAAGAAGTAACGGTGGCCGCGGCTGCGATGGGCAACGATGTCTTCAGGTTCGGTCGAAACGAACCCGGCAACCAGAACCTGCACAGATGGACCGATGCGCTCAGCGATGGTCACACCCCAGCAGACGTGCTTCGGCGGTCTTACGCATGAACGCCGATTCTCGCAGAGGCGGTCTTGCAGACCCGTCGACGCCCATGGCGATGTCGCCGGGTGTGTCTTATCAGGCGCTGATCGACACCGATTCGCACCCTGTGCCAATGGTGCTTCGTGAACAGTCGACTCGCTTTCAAGGCCATAAGGACTTTTCCACCGACCGTTACACGTCTCGTGAATGGCACGAAAAAGAGGTCAAGCATCTGTGGAGCAAAACGTGGCAATTCGCGTGTCGCGAAGAGCAGCTTCCACACATAGGCAGCCACGTCATCTACGAGATTGTCAACCAGTCGTTCATCATCACCCGCACCGAAGATGGTCTGCGCGCGTACTTCAACGCGTGCTTGCATCGCGGGCGTCAGTTGAAAGACCACGACGGCCGATGCGACGAGTTCCGCTGTCCATTCCATGGGTTCACCTGGGCGCTCGATGGCGAGCTGACGCGTATCCCAGCCGGCTGGGATTTTCCGCAGATCAAGGCCGACGACTGGCGCTTGCCGCAGGCCAAGGTCGATACGTGGGGGGGTTTTGTGTTCATCAACCCAGACCCGAACGCTGGGCCGCTGCTCGAGCATCTGGGCGAGCTCCCTGTGCATTTCGAGCGCTGGGACCTGGCAAACCGGTACATCGCTGTGCACGTTGCCAAGGTTGTGCGGGCGAATTGGAAGGTTGTCCAAGAGGCGTTCTGCGAGTCCTACCACGTCAACGCGACCCACCCTCAGGCTTCTCCATACCTGGGCGATATCAACTCACAGGTCGACATCTGGGACAACATCAGCCGAGTCATCACCCCGGGCGGAACACCTTCGCCGCTCATCAAGGGCCAAACAACCGAGCAGGACATTCTTCGCTACATGCTCGACACTCGGGTCGACGAACCGCTTGCGATCGAAATCCCGGTCGGGTCAACCGCTCGCACGGCATCGGCTGCAGCAGCGCGTGAGCGGTGGCGCAAGGTCGTTGGTGACTCCGTGGACACGTGGTCCGATGCCGAGTTCATCGACAACATCGACTACACGGTGTTTCCCAACTTCCACCCGTGGGGTGCGTACAACCGCATCGTGTACCGGTTCCGGCCAAATGGCGACGACCACAACTCCGCAATCATGGAGATCTTCTTCCTCAACCCGTTCACGGGTGAGCGGCCAGCCGCTGCAACAACCACGCATCTCTCGGCGGACCAACGTTTCACAGAGGCGCCAGAGCTCGGCCTGCTGGCCAAGGTGTTCGAGCAGGACGCGCACAACATGCCAAAGGTCCAAACGGGTATGAAGGCTTCGGCCAAGAAGACCTTCACGTTGTCCGCCTACCAAGAAGGCAAGCTGCGGTGGTTTCATACCAAGCTCGACCACTGTCTGGGAGTGAAGTAGATGCAAGGTCTGGTTCACCCTTTCTCCGGGGCCCTGTACGAGCGTGACGAAACCGACCCGACGCTGGTTCGGGTTTCCAAAGATGGCCAGTGGGGTCTGTTCCGTAACGATGGTGCCTGGGTCGAAGGAGACGTCTACTCGGCTGATCCGCATCTGTGTGGATGGATCGCCGGGCCGAAGCTGTTGCATCACCGTCTCGAAGCATGAGCGCGCTCGACGGCAAGGTAGTCATCGTCACCGGCGCCGCACGGGGCATGGGTGCGGAGCATGTTCGGCTGGCTCTTGCCCAGGGCGCCATCGTCATGGCGACCGATTTACTCGACGCCGAGGGCGAGGCGCTTGCTGCCCGGTTCGGATGTATGTACGTGCACCACGATGTCAGCTCAGCCGCTGATTGGGAATTCGTCATCGACCGTGCAATGACGCAGTGGGGACGGGTCGACGGGCTGGTGAACAATGCTGGCTTGCATACGGACCACTCGTTAGTGGGTTCGGAGCGAACCACTGCAGAGCAGCTGGCGACTTGGAACAGCATCATCTCGGTCAACCAAACCGGGACGTACATGGGGATGGCCGCGGTTGCTCCGCAGATGGTGAAGCAGGGCAGTGGCAGCATTGTCAACATCGCTTCGGTGTCGGCGATGCGTGGGCATAGTTCGCTCGCATACGTTGCCAGCAAGTGGGCCGTGCGTGGAATGACCAAGACCGCAGCGCGTGAGCTTGCGCCGCATGGTGTGCGCGTGAACTCGGTCCATCCCGGTGTCATCGACACAGACATGCTTACCAAAGATGCGGCTCGGGTCGAACGCCTCAACGGAACCATCCCACTTGGGCGGGTTGGCCTGCCCACCGAGATGGCGCCGATCGTCTGCTTCCTGCTATCCGACGCTGCCAGCTACGTCGCCGGCGCAGAAATAGTGGTCGACGGGGCGCTCATCGCGTAACCGAGGCTTGGCCAAACGAGGCTTAGTCGATCTGACCTTCGTCAACGGATGACGACGCACTCGTAGTGGCCCAGGCCGGTGGCATCGCCTTGTTGTATGCGGACAAAACTCTCTGCCCAATTGTTGTCGTAAGTCCACGTATGGGTTTCACGGGTAATGTCGACTGGGTGCGAAACGTCCCAGGCTTCCCCTTCGATGTGGGATTCGCCGCGGTACACGCCTTGACCCAGCCCGTCGTTGAAACCGCCGAAATAACCGCCTCCCTGGCAGTAGACCCAGCCAAGGTCGGTGAATTCATATTCCCGGACGCGGCCTTCGATATCTGTCAGCCGAAACGTGCCAGCGCGTAGCCGGGTGTGCGGTTCGTAGAAGGTGACGTTGGTGGAGACGTCGACCACCGGCACAACCCGATCCGGTTCGAGAATTGCACCTTTCCCGGACGCGGCGCGGCCAGAAGGGTCCACGAAAAAGAAACCACTGTGGTCATCGAAGTCGAACAGCACCCAGTGTCGTGTGCCAGCAGCACGATGCGACGGCGTCGGGGCTCCGTGAAGGCGGGGTCCTCCTCTGCCGGGGTGCACTCCCCACGAATGGTTGCGGAAGAACCGCGCCTCGCCAGGTGCCCACGTGACCGTGTCCGAGCCCACGCTGATGGTTCCGGTGCACAAGCCGGCGAGTTCGTATGTGGCCCGCTCGCTGATCAGCCGCCCGTCGAGCCGCTTCACCTCGATGGGACCCATATAAGGTGCAGTGTGGGTGCGACACGTGACGTCGAGCGCGATGGTGGTTCCGTCGGCTGCGGTGCATGGTTCAAGGATGAGGCGAACCTCTTCAAGCGGTTTCACGATCTCGAGGCGCAAGGGGCCGACAGACATCGACTCCATGTCCGGCCGCAGCACACGGGACACCCGAACGTTGTACTGCTTGTCCTGATGGCGAAGGCAGACGAACCCGTCGATGACGTTGTTGTTGGCGTACAGCCGAACGTTGGACGTGAAGCAGATGGTTCCGCTGAGGTCCGTTGCAGTGACGTAGTGACCGTCGTTCCACGCAGGATCGCTGGTGGCCGTGGACGCAAACGTATGCGTTGTCTGATGAAACGGATACTCGTCAAAGGCAAGCAGCACGTGCTTCAAGATACTGTAGTCAGTGTCAAGGAACACCCTTGGAGCGAATGAGGTCTCAGTGGGGTCATACATCGACGACGCGTCGGCGTTCGAAGCAGCACCGCTCTATCGGGATCTGCACGCGTCGGCGTGCCCGGTCCGCCATGTGGCCGAGCACGATCCACCGTTCGCAGTGCTGTCGCGTTTCGACGACGTCATCAGCGCGCTGCGCGACCCTGCGATGTGGCGCAATGGCGATGGACCCGGGGTCTTTTTCGCTCGTCCCGATCCCGATGCCCCTGACGGCACACCCGCTGGAGTGCTCGGCTCTGCTGACGACCCGGACCATCACCGCCAACGTGCCGTGCTGCGGGCGTCATTCTCGCCTCCGGCAATTGCCCGCCAGGAACAGTTCATCCGCCAGGTATGCGAGGACCTGCTCGACGCGTTTCTCCCTGCCGGGTCTGGCGACTTTGTCAGCGGCTTTGCCCTCGCGTTTCCGGCCATCGTTGCTGGCAACTTGCTTGGCGTTCACCCCGAAGATCGTGTGATGTTCCAGGAACTCGCGGAAACGATCGTGTCTGCGCTCACTGGCGGCGACGTAGCCCGCTACCACCAGGCCCGTGAACTGTTGGGGGACTACGTGGAAGCACGGCTCGCCGAGCGATCGGCTGCAAGTTCCGACGCAACCGTTGAGCCCACTGACGTCATCGCAGCTATGGGTGCGGCCATCCAGAACCGGTCGCTGTCGCTGGCCGAGGCCCGTCTGCTTGGTCACCAACTGCTTGTTGCCGGCCACGAGACAACCGCATCGTTGCTAGGGCTCATGTTGTTGCGCCTGTTGCAGAACCCGCACGCAATGGATGCTCTGCGCGCAGATCATTCTCGGATCCCAGAGGCTGTCGAAGAGGCACTACGTTTCGACTCTCCGGTAAGTGGGCTTTTCCGCACCAACGCCGAGGCCTGTGCCGTGCATGGTGTCGACATCGCCGAGCGCACAAAGACCCAGTTGCTTTTCGCTGCGGCGAATCGAGACCCTCGCCGGTTCGACGATCCAGATTCGTTCCGCATCGACCGGCCGCGCGAGGAACTTGGCCATCATGTGGCCTTCGGGTGGGGTGTGCACTACTGCATCGGTGCGCCGCTGGCTCGGCTCCAGGCGAAGGTTGCCTTCGAGGCCATCCTGCGCAGAACGACCACCATCGAACTTGTGGGTGAGCCGACGCGCAACGCGTCGTTCGTCCTGCACGGCCTGACTTCACTCCCCATTTCGTGGACCCTTGCCGACGTAGCCTGACTCGCAAACCCTTCCGGAAAGTACCCGCATTGTGACCCAGCAACCAACCCCTTCCGACGAGCCGTCCTCCTATGCAGACAGCTACGAGGACGTGTCGATGTACTCGCTTGCTGACCAACGGGAAGCAGAGTTGCTACGTGCACAAACGGAATGCACATTCATGTGGTCAACTGCTGCGGGCGATCCGGTCGGCGTGATCATGAACTTCGTCGCTCACGACGGCAAGTTCTGGCTCACCTGCACCCGGCGTCGTAAGCGTGTAGCGGCAGTCGAGGCTCGGCCTCGTGTGGCAGTGGCCATTTCCAGCCGCGGAACTGACATTGGCGTGAGCCAGGCGGTGACTTACAAGGGCACCGCAACGGTTCACGACGGTGCGGCGATCAAGGCGTGGTTCTACCCGCTGCTCGCTGCCAAAGTTCGCCCGAACAGCGACACGCAGCAGGCCGCGTTCGTTGCCCATCTCGATACGCCTGGTCGAGTGGTCATCGAGATCGTGCCCGACGCCCGTATCGGCTTCGACGCTGAGAACATGTTCCGCAACTCACCCGCAGGGTCCACCCGAACCAAGGTCTGACCATCTTCGTGGACGGAGACGTTGCACTTGACCCATGTGACTGGACCGCTAGCCGCTAGGGGTGGCCGTGCCTGACTTGATCGCAACTCGGCTGCGGAACGTGCAGAGAAGCCGATTTCCAACCGCGTGACCTTGCTGACGCGAACAACCAGCCCTCTTTGGATTCGCAGCGCCCAGTCGCTTGCCTGGGGGCTCTGGCCAAGCCGGACCAGCGCCGACTTGTCGATAAGCCAAACGGTCACGCCCAGGCTCCGCTCATGATTTCTGGGTCGGACAGGTCTGGGAAGTCTGCCGCGAACTGCACGAGATCTTCGACGCTGACGACGTCTGTTGCGTCCGGACGCTCGCGCGCAAGTGTGCGCCGCAGGTATTCGGTGCGGGAGAGGTCAGGTGATCACAGGGCATTAGGTGATCAGAGCCGTCATCGCGTTTTGGAACCGACGCTGAAGTGCGGTGCCGATGATGGCCATGTTGGGAGCAGGGTTGGGGCCTTCGAACGCGGCGAGGCACGTGAGGTTGGCGCATGCGCCTTTGAAGTAGTTGAACGCTGTCCAATACCGCATGGTCGGCTCGTCCAGCACGACACCTGTCTCCTGGCGGATGAGCTGGAACCACGCGTCTTCTGGCATGGTCCTGGCCCCGCGCATGCGTACCAGGAACGCCCAATCCTCGGCCGGATGCCCGCCGTGCACAAACTCCCAATCAGTGAACACCAGCACCCGCTCACCATCGTGGAGAAAGTTCCCAGGCCCGGGGTCGCCGTGCACAACGACGGCCGGACCGTCGACAGCAAGGTTGCGACGCAGCCACTCGGCCCCAGCAACCAAGGCCGGCAACGGCTGCTCCACCGCGGACCGATGCAGCCCGTCCCAGCGGTCGATCTGCTGTAGACATGCGGTGCGTGCGTCGGTGGCTCCCCACGAAAGTGGCGCATGGACACTGTGCAAGCCGTGCAGCCGCCGCACATACTCTGCAGCTATCGGTTGAGGCAGCGACCGATCTTCGCCCGCACCGGAGTTGTTCTCGACGTACTTCATCACGAAGAACGGATAGCCCAGAACAGCGCCAGTTGGTTCGATGCCAAGGACCGGAGCGACGGGCAACCCGAGGCTGGCGAGATACATCATGCGCGTTGCCTCGGTTGTTCCGTCTGACCCGAACACGCCACCTTGTTCAATGCGCAAGACCAACGCCGGGCCTTCGGTCTGGTCGACCCTCCACATCGCCCGTGAGTTACCGGTGGCGATGCGCTGAACTCTGCTTATCCCTGAGCCGACGTGATGGTCCGATAGCCAGGCGGCCAACGCGGCAGTCCATGCGTTCGACCCAGACTGCGGGCCGTGCCGCGGGGTTGCTAGCTGCGGCACATTGCCGCGGTACGCGCTGATGAGTGCGTCGTCACTGTCCTGCACCGACACCTCGATGGCTGGATCAAGGCCGACGGCCAATCGCATCCCGGCATCGTTGGCAAGACTGGCCAATTGGACGGCAGCGGCGCGCGCCCACGGGTCGTCGATGGCCGGGAGCAGTGTGGCCAGCAGGGTATGGGTAACGCAGCGCCACATGGCTGCGTCGGATGGCGCGAGCGGCTCAAGCATGTTGGGCTGCGGCTTCCAGAATGGAATTCACAGCTGCGGCCTCGGCCTCGAAATCCCAACTCACCTTCCACAGTGGGTCCGAGCGTGTCGCTTCCGACGCATCCCAACCCTGGGTTCTAAACCACTCGTACGTGTGCAGATGACCTGTGTATAGATCGAATGACGGCACGATGCCAAGCAGCTGGCTGGCCTTGTGAGTTGACAGCATTGCGTGATGGCGCCGCTTGAACAGGTGACCGAACACGGGCGGGCTGAACGACTCGACCAGTTCATCGGGGACTGCCACTACCTCCGGAACCGCACCAACTACCCGCGCGAGCGTTTTCACGTAGGTCGACGTGTCGTAAGACCCAGCGGTAATATTGAATACCTCGCCGACCGCAGCCGGATGTTGCGCCATCACGATCATCGCAGCGCACAGGTCATCGACGTGGCCATAGGAACCAACGATGAGTCCACCGTGCGGAACCAGGATCGGCCGGTTCTGCAACAGCCGCAGGAACATGGGCGTTTCCATGTCGAAGATGTTGTTATCTGGCCCATAGATCGCGGCTGGGCGAACGATGGTTGCCGGGAACCCGGATGATGAGTGACGACGGAGGATGGCTCGCTCTGCGGTGCCCTTGAAACCACCGTAACCCGTTGCAGCATCGGTGTTGGTGGGCATGTCTTCGGTCCACGGGAACACCCCGACCAAGGCCTGGTCGTAGGCCATGATGGAACTGACGTACACATACCGAGCGGTGCGGCCATCCAGCAGGTCGAGCAGGGTGTCTATGTCCGCGCCTCCCGCTGCCATCACGAAGCCCGACACGTCGTAGACCGCATCCCACGTGCGTCCGTGGAGCGCAGCATGCAGGGCTGTTGCGTCGGTGCGGTCGGCCGTCAATCGTTGGACACGGTCGCCGTAGGGATCGGGGGTGACGCCCCGGTTGAGCAGCGTCACCTCGGTTCCGCCGGCGAGCAGAGCCTCGACTAATCGGGCGCCCACGAAGCCGCTACCTCCGAGTACGAGTGCATGTGTCATGGTGCACCGGCGGCAGGGTTGGCACCGAGTCGCTGAGCATCAGCCAGAACCGACCGAAGCGCGTCGGCGCATTGTTCTGCAGCCCATTCAACCGGCGCTTCCCACATAGTAGGTGAACATACTTCCGCGCTCAGCGGTGCGCGAACGCCGTGGGCATGAAGCGCAGCGACGAACGATGCACAGTCGAACTCGCCTGATCCGGGAACGACCCGGTTGGCCAGGCAGTCTCGTTTATAGTCATCGTCCGCCGGTGCAATGGTGCCGTCGTTCATCTGAATCGCAAAAATTTTCTCAGGGTCGAGAGCCAGAACGTCGGCAAGGACGCCGGTGCCGCGCACGTGGTGCCAAATGTCGGCGCAATAGCCACCGTTCGGCCGATCTGCCCCCTCGACGATGCGCTGAGCGTCGGCCGGTGTTGCGATGTTGGTGAATGGCAGCCATTCAATGCCGACCAGCAACCCCACATCGGACGCACGATCGCACAGCTGCCCGAAGCGGCGAACCGCAACATCCAGATTGCATTCGTAGGGGCCGATTACCTGTAGGTACCGTGCTCCCATGGACGATGCCAGGTCTACTGCCCATCTCTCTACTGACTGTGCCTCTTCTGCAAGGGGACCGGAGTCCGCCCACCATCCGCGCATCGCCTCGACCTCGGCGACCACGATGCTGTTTTCCGCCAATAAGTCCCGAAGTTCCGTCGCAGTTCCACCGTCATCGAGCCATTTCCCGTAGGCATGCGCGTACAGGCCGATGCCGGTAAAACCGGCTCGGGATGCAGCGCGAATGCGCGCAGGCAAGTAGTCGAAGCGAGGGCGGCTGAAGTGCGACCAGACAAGGTCGCCCCAACCGAGTGTTGATGCCGTCATGCTTCCACCCAGTCAGCCAGAAGATCTGGCACTCGCAACTCAGCGGCGATTCGCTCGGCTCCGATTGTCTTGTCGATCCACGCGTGAACATGCCAGATGCGACGTTCTTGGTAGTTGATTACTTGGCCTCCATGGGCGGCGGTTTGCATCGACCGTTGAATTGGCTCAAGGTTCGAATAGTCCTCGGCCATGATGCGGTCGAATCGGCTGAGCCGCTGATCCCATACTTCGGTGTGCGGCACCGGACCGTCGCCCCACGCAGGAACGAACCAGGTGATGTCCAGCCGAGTTCGCGCCACACCTTCAGGTGTGAACACCAAGAAGGGGAAACCACGAGCATCGAGCGGGCTGATGAGGTTCGGAAAGATGCCGTGCGCCGGGTTCTGGTTCGCTTGGAACATCGCCGGCGCGCCCGGAAACATGGGTAGGTTCTCGCGCCCATCGGTACGTGTGCCCTGGTTAACCGGCGAGATCATCGCCTGGTGGCCCCGGTCGTAGAGCGAGATGACGGTGCCAGCCGTGTTGAGGGTTGGCGCGATGGTTGTGGAGTGAACTGTGCGTGCGTGATACACCTCAAGAAAGCCCTCGGCCAACACCTTCCAGTTGCAGTTGATGTAGTCCGACTTGGCGTGCAGCACCTGCCAGTCTGCCGATACCACCGAGGCAAGGTGGCCGCTGAGCGGAGCGAGAAACTCCATCAGTGGCTCAGCGTCGAGTGCCAGGTTGACGAACACCCAGCCTCCCCACTGCTCGCAGCGGACCGGCGAGAGTGCGCGTTCCTCGCGGCACAGACCAACGAAGTCCCGCTCGTCGGGAACACGCGCCAGGTTGCCCCGTAAATCATATGTCCACGAATGATATGGGCATGTGAACTGGCGGGCGACACCCACGCCGTTGTTGTCGCTTGTTTTCTCGACTGTCCGTGCGACGGGCGCGCCGCGATGGCGGCACGCATTGACGAACGCACGCAATGTTCCATCGTCGCCTCTGACCACCACGACAGATGTTCCGGCGACCTCGACCACTTTGTATGCCCCAGGTTGCGTCAGCTCGGAGGAGTGTGCTGCATACAGCCAGGTGCGCCGCCAGAGGTACTGCTGCTCAAGTGCGTAGAACTGGGGGTCTGTATAGCGCCCCAGCGGTAGATCGGGAAGTTTTGGGAACCCCTCGGGTGGACCGGTGCGAGTGGTCTCGTATTCCGAGCGTTGGCGGAACCGAGCGAGGTATGTCTCGTCCATTCATGCCTCCAGCATGCGCAATGGGGCTTGGAGCGTGCGCCGCCCAAGGCCAGTTACTTGAGATGCACTCTAGTATTGCCGTCAACAACATGTGCCGTTCGAGTCCGGAGACCGGGTCTACTCGGCTGCTCACCCGAGCACGCGCACCGGGTCCTTGCCGGTCCAGCCGTTGGCAGCATCGGCAACCTTCGCGTAAAACGCAACGATTGACTTGGTTCGCGGGTAGATCTCGACGAAATGCCCGCACAAGGTGATCGTGTCGAGGAACGCAAACGGGGTGGTTCGTGCCCGGGCCGTCATCGCTACTTCGACGCAAGCCCGCGTCGCCCTCTCCAACGTGGCGTTGAAATCATCAACGAGGCAGGCAACGTGGTGCAGGCTGCGCCTGCCGTTCTGCGCAACCCGTTGTTCGCTCAGCACACTTGGCCCACCGGTGTGGTTCTGTACCAGTTCAACCATGAACCCGCCCCACTGACCATATGCAGACGTATGATCGAACTGAGCTGGTTGGCCGCGGTAGACCACGTCGGTCACTGGAACGTGATGACGGACGAAGAACGGTCCGGCACCGACAGTGAGTGCCCATTCGGCCGCTGCGACCTCGGCATCTTCCACCGCATACGCGATCTGGACCGGCGGGCCAAGTCCCAACCGGGATGCGTGGATCTGTTCGCTCATGAGTGGAGTGGAGACAGCGATTGCCTAGGCGATGCCGAGCGATTTGGCCCGTGACCCCTTGTCGTGGAAGTCGGCTTCATAACACACCCGATCGCCTTCGAACCGAAGGTACGACATCACTTCGACGCTCCAACGGCGCCCGACGTGTTCTGGGCCGAACGAAGTTGGAAGAACGATGTCGCCACTCATTGTGCAGTGGACGGCTATTCCGGACGGGTTCTCCCAGAACTCGTCAGGGGTGAGACGAAGGTTGCCAGTGCGGGTAAGTCCGCCGGCGAAGAACGCTCGGATCGCGGGCCATCCCTCGAACCGTCCGCTGGCCACATCGAACAACACCGCTTCGGGTGTGAAGAACTGCTCGGGGGCATCTGCATTGCCCGAACTCCAAGCAGCAAATACCTTTTCGGCGACGGCACAGCGGGCGGCGAACAGATCAGTCATGGCCGAGAGCGTATCCATCTCTGTTCTGCGAAACGGTTCTGCAACACTCGTGCCTGTGAGTTCAACTTCCGAATCCGCTAACCGCAACGACGCAGGTGAATCGGCCCTGAGCGATACCGCTGCCGACGTCCGAGCGATCATCGATGTGACTATCGCTTATACCTGGGCCTTGGACACCAAAGACTTCGAAGCGCTTCGCAATGTGTTTTTGCCGAATGCGACTGCCGACCTTCGAGGTGTTTGGTGCGACGGCGCAGACGCCATCATCAGCCGCATCTCGGGTGCGCTAGTTCGCCTTGACGCGAGCCAACACCTGATCGGCAACCACCAGGTGAAGGTGAACGGCGACCGGGCGACCTGTCGGTGTCAACTGCAGAGCCAGCACGTACGCTTCGGTACCAATGGCGGAGACAACTTCCTCGTCGGCGGCGTGTATGAGGACCGGCTGATCCGAACCAGTAAGGGTTGGCGCATCGAACATCGCGTCATGCGCCAAGTCTGGCAAGACGGCAATCTGGCGGTTGTCGCCCGACCTGCCGCGTAGAACCACGGGTCGGCGTTCGCTTCAGCCGGACGCTCGACCCGCACCCGCAGGCACCGACGGTGGCTGTAGTGAAAATAAAGTAACTAGAGTTGAATTGTTGTGACAAACGACATAGCGTGTACCAAGTTGCACGTCAACACTGCGGGCGGCCGATCAGTCCGCCGCAACAAACCAAGGGGGGACCCACTTCCATGTTCACACGATCGAAGGTCACGGCAGGTGTAGCGGCCATCGCTGGTGGCCTGCTTGTCCTGGTGCCTACGGCAACGCAAGCAGCGACAAAGGTAAAAGCAGACGCCGCTGGCCTCGCCCGCGCCAAAGCTGAGCTCACCAAATGGAACAAGCCGAACGACAAAATCGGCCCAACCATCCCGCTGAAGTCCAAGCCGCCGAAGAAGATGGTCTACTGGCTCGAGGCCGAGGCAGAGTCGTCCAAGGCCATTACCCCCGGCCTGAGGGACGCCACAGCGCTGCTGGGTTGGGATTTCAAAGTTGCCCAGGCCAAGGCATTCGACCCTGCGCTTGCGTTCCAGCAGGCGATCGATTCAGGTGCCAATTACATCGCAATCTCCGGCTCGCCATATGCCACGTACAAGGACCAAGCCGAGGCTGCAGAAAAGAAGGGGATCAAGGTTATCAGCTGTTACAGCGCAATGCCTGAGAACGCCCCCGGGCCGGGCAAGAATCTGCTCAATCAGTGCGGTGACGAGAACTTCGTCCAGAAGACCGGCCCTGCCATGGCCAACTGGATGACCGTTGATTCCAAGGGTCTTGGAAACGTTCTCATCGTCAACTGGCCTGATTACCCAGTCCTCGCGGCCGAAGAAGTTGCGTTCCGCGCAGAGCTGAAGAAGAACTGTGCAAAGTGTGCAGCTGAAACCCTGAAGTTCACTCTCGACGACTTTGTCGGCGGCAAGATCCCCAACATGGTTGCCTCCCGGATTCAGGCCAACAAGAAGCTCACGCACGTGTTCTTCACCTTCGGTGACAGTCCAGCAGGCGTGTCCGCTGCGCTGAAGTCCGCAGGGCTGCTCAAGCGAGTCAAGTTGTTCGGCCAAGACTTCAACAAGGCCGACCTTGAAGAGATCGTCGCCGGAACGATGGGTGCTTGGGCTTCCAACCCCAAGGCCTACGCCGGCTGGTTGATGGTCGACGCCGCTGCCCGTGACTCAATTGGTCAGCCAAACACCGAAGAGCGTGCCGTCGCTGGGCTGCCTTCCTACATCGTTGGTACGCCTGCCGAAGCCAAGAAGGTTCTTGCCCTGCCTGGAAATGACTGGAATCCTGCTGACATGGCTGGGCAGTTCAAGAAAATCTGGGGACTCTGATCCTTCGGTAGCTTCGATCCAACCCGGGGCCGTCTGGCTCCGGGTTTTTTCGTGGCGGTCGAACCCGTCAGTCGGTCGATCGATCCCCGACTTTCTTTACGTCAACTTTCTCCTGTTAACGAATTGCCCTTATGCCTGACGTGTTGCAGATACATCACCTGTCGAAAACGTTCCCGGGCCAGCGGGCCCTGGAAGAAGTGGACCTCACGGTTGCCGCTGGCGAGGTGCATGCCTTGGTCGGGCAGAATGGTTCGGGGAAATCCACGCTCATCAAGGTTCTCGCCGGCTATCACCAGCCAGACCCTGGTGCGACGGCTCAGGTGAACGGTGCGCCGCTCGCGCTTGGCAACGGCTCGGCTGCTTCAGCAGCCGGAATCCGGTTCGTGCATCAAGACCTCGGTCTGGTGCAAGGTGTCAGCACCGTTGAAAACATCGCGATCGTCAACGGTTATGCCACCGGGCTCGGCGGCAGGATTCTGTGGCGGACCGAAGCCAAACGAGCAGCCGAAGCAATGACCAACCTGGGATTTGCCGACTTTGACATTAAGGCGCCGGTTGCTGAGCTGGCACCTGCTCAACGAACCGCCGTCGCCATCGCCCGAGCGCTTGTCGGCTGGGAGAGCGGTGCAAGCCTGCTGGTCCTCGACGAACCCACAGCGTCGCTTGCTGCAGACGACAAAGCTCGCCTGTTCGAGGTTGTGAAGACGCTCAAGGCGCGAGGTGTGTCCATCTTGTACGTGTCGCACCACCTCGATGAAGTGTTCGAGTTGGCAGATCGGGTCACCGTGTTGCGCGACGCAAAGAAGGTCGCAACCGTTCCCGTGGCCGGCCTCACCCACAACGAGTTGGTTGAGCTCATCGTCGGTCACCGAGTCGAACTCGGAACGGCATCGGCCTCCGGTGCAGCAAGTGACCCCATCGTCACCATTAACGGGTTGGCGGGCGGCAACCTGGTGCACTTCGATGCGAACTTGCGGCCCGGCGAAATCGTTGGGGTGACCGGCATCATGGGATCCGGCCGGGAACATGTGATCAGCCTGATTGCGGGTCAGATCCCACGAACAGGCGGCTCGGTATGCGTAGACGACGGTGACATTCCAAACTTCGCACCCTCGCTGGCAAAGGCCCGGGGCGTCGCAACTGTGCCCGCAGACCGTGGTGCTCGTGGCGTGATAGCCGCGTTCTCGGTGCAAGAAAACATGACCGTCAGTGACGTCAACCGCTTCGTGCGCAACCGTCGATTGATTCACAAAGCTGAACGCGCAGAAACAGCTTCCTGGGTCGAAAAGTTGTCTGTGCGCCTAGCTAGTTTCGATTCGCCCATTGGTTCGTTAAGCGGGGGCAACCAGCAAAAGGTGATGTTCGCCAAGGCGCTACGGATGTCTCCCAAATTGCTACTGCTCGATGAACCTACCCAGGGCGTTGACGTAGGCGCCAAGGATCAGATCCACGCACTTGTGGATGCTGCTTCTGCCGGCGGAACCGCAGTACTCGTCGCATCGACCGACACCGACGAGTTAGTGCGGCTGTGCCACCGGGTGCTGGTCCTTGTTGAAGGTTGTGTGGTGGAGGAGTTGTCCGGCGACCAGATCACCCCAGAGACCATGGAACACCTGCAACTACAGACAACTCAGCAACGCCACTCACATCGGAGGTCCGCGTGATCAAGAAGCTTCGTCTCGACAGATACAGCGCGCTGTATCTCTGGGCGCTGTTCATGATCGTTTTCGGCGTGCTTCGCCGGGATACCTTCCTGACCACCACAACGTTGCACCTGCAGCTCACGGAGTACGCACTGATCGGCATTATGGCGCTCGCGTTCCTGGTACCACTTGCTACGGGCACATTCGATCTGTCTGTAGGCAACATGGCAGCGCTCTCGTTGGTGGGGTCTGCGGTGCTGAACGAGAAGCACGGCTGGAATCCGATTTTGTCCATGCTCTTCATGGTGGGCGTATGCGCTCTCATTGGGGCAATCAGCGGGTTCTTCGTGGTGAAAATGGGCATTAACAGCTTCATTGCGACGCTGGGAATGAGCCAGATTGCCAATGCCCTGGCGCTCAACCTCGGCGAGGGAGCCACCATCTCTGGTGCGTTCAGCGAGAAGTATCAGAACATCGGTACAGCCAAGTGGTTTGGGCAGGAAAGATATGTGTACGCGTTCTTCGCCCTAGCGATCGCGATTTGGTACGTCTTCGAACACACGCCGACGGGCCGGTACATGTTTGCCACAGGCGGGAACCCCGAGGCGGCTCGGCTGGCAGGCGTCAAAACAGACCGGCTGGTGTGGCGCTCACTCATCACCTCTGCAGCAATTGCGGCATTCGTCGGGGTGGTTCAGAGCTGGAAAGTCGGCATCGCAACCGCCACGTTCGGGCCCGGGCTGTTGTTCCCAGCGATCGCTGCTGTTTTCTTCGGTGCCTCGCAGATCAAGGGCCGACCAAACGTTTGGGGAACCGTCATTGCGTTGTACTGCCTGGCATGGGGAATTAAAGGCTTGCAGCTCATCTTCATCAATTCGACCATCTGGGTTGAGCCATTGTTCCAGGGGATCTCGCTGCTGGCTGCCGTGTCGTTGGCGGCACGCAGCGGCATCATCAAGATCCCGAAGCGAAAGTCGGCTACGGCCGCTGCAGCGACGGACTCGGTGGCGAGCACCGCCGACTCCGCTTCGACAATGGTCCAACCGTCGCGTTGAACGGACCACGTGTGTCATCTGATTCCGCTGCCCGTTCTGCATCTGTTCAGTACTCATTCGTAGGGCGCAGCGTGTTGGTGACGGGCGCAACCGGTGGAATGGGTCGGGCCATAGCGTCCGCGTTTGTTGCCTCTGGTGCATCGGTCCTGATGTGCGACCTCGCCGACGAGGAGGCCGGCCAGGGCCTGGCACTGAGCCTCACCGACGCTGGCCCCGGGCAGGCTTCGTATCGACAAGTTGATGTCGCAGACGAAGACGCAGTTCGCAGAGCAGTGCAGTTGAGCGCTCAGCGCTATGGCCGGTTAGATCATGCGGTGAATGCGGCAGCCATCGAGAACGAAACAGCACCGTTGCACGAATGCTTGGCAGAGGTGTTTCAGCAGATGTTGTCCGTCAATGTGAACGGCATCTTCTACTCGATGAAGCACCAACTTGCCGTAATGCTGAACAACGATGGCGCCAAGCCCGGCGATGGTCGAGGTTCCAATGGGGGCCATTGCACCATCGTAAATATCGCTTCCACCAATTCCTATCGGCCCCAGCCCAACCAGCCCGCCTACACAGCGGCAAAACATGCCGTTCTCGGCTTAACCCGAAGCGCGGCAATTGACTACGCGTCCCACGGGATACGAATCAACGCGATCTGCCCCGGATCCATCGACACGCCGATGCTTCGCAACGCTATGGAACGTCGAGGGCGAAACCCCGACGGTGTGGTGCAACGCCTGAGCTTGCTCGGACGGTTCGGAACTCCTAGCGAGATTGCCGATGCGGCTCTGTGGCTGTCGTCTTCTGCGTCCAGTTTCACGCTCGGTCATGCGCTCGCCGTCGATGCTGGCTACCTGGCCCGATAGACCCCTCAGGATTACCTATGTCTACTTACGATCTGCCATCCGCAAACCAATGCTGTGACGACACCGCCAACGAACTGGCGATCCGGGCAGCTGTGCTGCGTTACGCACTCGCCATCGATGCCTTTGACTGGGGCGCGGGCGCGCTTGCTGCGGTGTTCACCGACGACGCAGTCGCGCGGTATCACCTACATCCTCCGGTCAGTGGCAACACGGAGATAGCGAGCTTTCTCCGCGACCGGGTAGGCCCGTCGACCTGGCACCAACACTTCATCTCGATCACCGACGTACAACGTAGCGGCGACCGTGCCCGAACAACGTCGGCATTCATCGCACATTCGATCAATCCCACCCGGCCGGGAAAGATTCGACTCACGCTTGGTTCGTATTTCGACGTGCTCGTGCGTGGAGACAATGGGTGGCGAATTGCCGAACGAGACCAGGTCACTGACCTACGTGAAGTTCGTGACCTGGGTGACCCAAACGGCTGATGGTCAGCCCCTCATCTGATCAGCGATGCAAACCTTGCAGGCATTTCAGCCCAGTCCTGCGGTGAATTGACGGTGCGAGTGAAGCTGGTGTCGATGATGACCTGCTCCACTCCCGCTTGTTCAGCCGCGTCGACTGCCGCATGCAACTGATCGGATGAGAGTTCCACCAAGCCGGGACCAAGGAATGGCGGCTCGGGAAAGATTCGCTGAATGACCCGGATGTCTGGCTGATCTGCGGAGCGGGCACTGTTGATGGCTGTCCGTTGTGCGGAAATTTGATCCAGTGTTCCGGAGGCGGGGTTCCAGAGATCGAACCATTTGGCGGTGCGTGCCAAGCCGGCGTCTGACCGCATGCCGCTCATCAGAGGCGGACGCGGTTGCTGTAAGGGTTTTGGTGACACAAAGCTGGGTGGAATAGAGAAGAACGCGCCTTCAAATTGAACCGGGTCAGGTCCCCAGCAACACAACAGTGCCTCGACGAGTTCGTCCATGCGGCGGCCGCGGGTGGTGAACTCCACATCCATCTGGTCGTGCTCGTCTTTCGACCATCCCACCGACAAGCCGACGATCAGTCGACCGCCACTCAGATGGTCGATGGTTGCGAGCCGTTGCGCCAGCTCAACTGGCCGGTGATAACCACCCACGAGTATCCCTGTTCCCAGCGCAACCCGTGAGGTCCACGCGGCCGCAGCGGTCAGCAACTCGGTTGCAGCAAACGTAAAGCGATACGCCTCGGGGACCGGCATTCCGGGGCGGGCCGCATATGGTGTTTGGGGTTCCAGAGCGAAGAACAAGTGCTCTTGTACCCACAGACTGTCGAAGCCCAGATCCTCTGCACGCGTACAAAAACTCTGCACAGCTTCACGTGTGACATGCGGGCCGAGTTGCGGAAGGGTGAGGCCGATCTTCATGGTGTGCTCGTTGGTTTCCGGGCGAAGTGATGTTGGGTGTGATCTAACGCGGAACAGCCAGAAGGCGGCCCGAAACCAGCTTCACTACCTTGCGCAATTCGGCAGACGGATACGAACTGAGCGGTCCGCCTTCCACACGCATGGCGTGAATGGAGATGAGCAGATCGACCATGACCCGCACAGCAAGAGTCGCTTCAGCGTTGCGGGTTGCAGAGGACCGGCTGGGAGACTCGTTGAGGTAGGCGAACGCTCGGCGAACGTGCAGCTCATCGAACTCGTGTCGCAACTCAGCGGAACGTCGGGTTGCCGCAGGCGTGTGCAGGCTCATCAGGGTTGCAGGACCTGGGTTGGCGTCAACCCATTCCCACACGGCGTCAATGGTGTGATTCAGCGTTTCGTGGTCGCCGGGAGCGTCGTCGGCCCGCACTGCGGCAACGATGTCGTCGACCGTGCGCAGCACGCTGCTGATGGCTGCTTCGTACAGGTCGGTTTTGCTCGCGAAGTGGTAGTAAACCGCAGTGACCGCCACGCCTGCGGAGTCGGCCACCTGCGCAATTGCTGCATCGACGAACCCGTGCGTTGCGAATACTGAAATAGCCGCATCAACTATTTCTTCCCGTCGAGAAGGACGATGCGCTGGAGAGGGTCTGTTGGTTGCTGCCGGAGGAATCACCGGCCGAGCTTGGCGTGGCACTTCAGATAGTCTAAGCCCGTCTTGCCAACGAAGCGGCTTCCTGGCCGCCTCCTCGCGTCGGTGTCAGACGAGGAAGATTCACGTGGCCGGAACATCTCCAGCAAAACCAAAAGCTTCCTCCAAAAAGGGTGGCTCAGCCAAGACGAGTGTCGCCCCCAAGCCGAGCGGTGCAGCTCACGGGCGCAGCGGTCGGCCCGCGCATCGTCCGTCTCGCCGAGCCCACATCATTACCTCTGCGCTCAGTCTGTTTGTCCGGGCACCGTACGACGATGTGAAGGTCTCCGATATCGCAGCGCTTGCCGACCTCACTGCAGCGGCGGTGCACTACCACTTCGATGGCAAGGAACAGATTCTCCTTGAGGCAATGCGAGAGTTCAGCGAAGAACTTGTCGCCAAGGCAAGCGATCTGGTTCATTCCCAGGCCGACATGGAGGCCATCTTCAATCACCTGCTTGCCTTCATGCGTTCGAAACGCACCGCAGCAACGGTGTTCTACGTGAGCAGCACCGGGCTCAGTCTGAGCTTCGAAGCGCATCGTAAGTTGGTGCGGGCCGACCTGGCCGAGCTGTTCGAACAAGCAGTACGTTCGGATGGCAAGCGGCGGTCTCGTGCCGAGGTTGGCGTGATGGGCGCAACGATGGTGTCTTTGCTGGAAGTTGCGGCCACCACCACACTCCGCAACGACGAAACGGCGCGAGCCTTGGGATCGAGACGTCTCAGCGAGGTCGTCGCCGCGATTGCGTCTCGGGTATTAATCTAAGCTCACGTAGTATTAGTGCGGCGACGTATTCAGTACGGCATTGTTCCGCCGTCGACGGGAAACAGGCAACCGGTCATGTTACGGGCTGCGTCTGATGCGAGCATCACCGCAACGGCAGCTACTTCTTCGACGGTATTGGTGCGCTTAATGGCTGACTCTTCCGTGAACAACTTGATGAGTGCGTCGTAACTTTCCAGCCCCATCATCTTGGCTGACTCTGGGCCAGTTTCTCTGACGATGTCGGTCTCGATGAGGCCGGGAAGAATGGCATTGACGGTGACGCCCGAGGTACCCGTCTCGTGCGCTGCACTCTTCACTAGTCCGTTGACTGCGTGCTTGGTGGCGGAGTAACCGGGGATACCTGGCTTACCCAGCTTGCCCTCGACGGACGACGTCACAATGATGCGGCCAGCACCTCGAGGAAGCATGTGCTGTAACCCGCGGCGCATGCCCCAGAACACGCTATTGAGGTTCCAGTCCATCTCGAGGTTCCACTCTTCGTCGGTCATCAAGTGGACCGGTGCAGTGTTCTTCACTCCGCCGCTGTTCAGCACCAGGATGTCGAGTTTGCCGAACTGCTCGACTGCGAAATCGACGATGCCTTCTGCGGTGGATTGCAGTGCAGCGTCGCCGGCGAAGAACGCAGCGCGGTCGGTGTGGCCCATCTCAGCAAGGGCGACGGCACCCTTTTCGGGGTCTCGGCCGTTGATGACGACCGTTGCCCCTTCGCGGAGAAAGGCCTCGGCCATCCCGCGACCGATGGAGCGAGTGGCGCCAGTGATTGCTGCGACTTTTCCTTCGAGCTTGCCCATGGTGTTCCTTGTTCGTTTCTTGTCGGTGAGTTCAGTTGCGGGTTTAGTTGCGGGTTTAGTTGCGGGTTTGGTGCAGCCCACTCAGTAAGGGGCTGTACCGCCATCGATGGAGATGAGCGAGCCGGTGATGCCCGCCCCAGCGTCGGACCCAAGCAAGACAGCGACGAGAGCCACATCTTCTGATTCGTTGAGCCGTTTGATGGCGGACTCGTTGGTGAACCACGAGATGAGGTCTTCGTACTTCATTCCCATGGCCTCGGCTGCTGGAGGGCCAACCTCCAGCATCATGTCGGTCTCGATGGCGCCGGGGCACAATGCGTTGACGGTGATACCCATGGCTCCGACTTCTTGCGCGCAAGACTTGGTGAAGCCGTTGATGGCGTGCTTGGCCGTGACGTAGATGGAGACGCCGGGCTTGCCGGCCTTGCCTTCCAGCGACGAGATGTTGATGATGCGGCCCCACTGGTGCGGGATCATGTGGTTGAGGGCTTTACGGGTGCACCAGAACGTGGACCACACGTTGAATTTCAGGGCATCGTCGAACGCTTCGTCGGTGAGCTGAGCCACTGGGGCGTGGTTGGCCGCTCCGCCTGCGTTGTTCACCAGGATGTCGATTCGGCCGAAGAGGCGAACTGTCTCGTCGACAACACGTTCGCAGTCTTCCTTCACTTTTGCGTCGCCGGCGACGAAGCGGACGTTGTCCCCTGCGTTCATTTCAAGCAGTGCCTGCGCACCCTTTTCCGCGCTGCGCCCGGTGATGACAACCTTCGCTCCTTCGCGCACGTATGCCTCGGCGATTGCGCGACCGATGCTGCGTGTTCCGGCCGTCACCAAGGCGACGCGACCATCAAGTTCTCCCATTGCCAAACCTCCAAAAGTTTGTGACGCCCGACACTACCCGAATCTGTACTCGACGTACAGTAAGTCGCGAGAGAGGTTGCCCCCACCATTGGGTGCAATCCACCTCGTGGCCCAGTCCCGAGGTGGACTGCTGCGCAGTCGCCGCTTCAGGTGACGGGGAGACGCGGGCTGCGGCGGCGGGCTGCGAAGGGTTCCGGCACCATCAGCAGAGGAACAACCATCAGCAGATGCACAACGACCCCCAGCCACCAAACCCGTCTGGCGCCTGCGAGCAGCGCGTCGCCCTTGCCGTCACCCAGCAGGCCAAGGGCTAACGCCACGCCGATGCTGCCGCCGACCCGGCGCAGCAGCTGTTGGGCCGAGTTGCCGATGCCGAGTTCCGAGCGGGGCAAGGCGGCGAGGCCCGAACCGGAGGTAACAGTTCCGCACCACGAAGCACCCAGGCCCAGTAGCAGCGCAGCCGGGACGTAGCCGGACCAGAGGCGAACCTCGGCGTCGACAGTGACCACCAGCCACAGCGCGCCGAGGGCGTTGATGAACGCGCCGAGCACGAGAACCGTGTACGGCCCGACGGCCTCGACCATCAGCCCCGCAGTTGGCGAACCGACGGTGGCGAGTACCTGACTCAGCGCAAGGGCGAACCCGGCTTGCGTCGCTGACCATCCCCACAGCTGGGTCATGATCAGCGGCGCCGTCAGGAACCACGAGAAGAAGCCGATCTGCTGTAACACCCCGCCTACAACGTTGGCGGAAAACTCTCGGTTGGCGAAGAGAGTCAGGTCGAGCAGCGGGGCGGGTCCGGGTGTAGTTGGCGTGCGTCGACAGCGCAGCACGAACGCAATGATCAGCAGCGACGCAAGGGAACCGAAGCGAATAGTCGACGGGGCGGTCCACCCCCAACGGCGGCCTTGCGACAGCACCAGCATGGCAAGCCCAAACCCCGGTGGGCCAAGCAGAATGCCGACCCGGTCGAGCCCGGTGCCCCTTCGGTCGTGGTGCGAGTCTTCCTGCAGGACGCGCCACCCCAGCAAGAAGCCGCCGATGCCGAACGGCACGACGGCGGCGAACGCGTATCTCCAGCTGTGTTCCACCAGGACCCCACCAGCTGTTGGTGCAAGCCACGCGGCCACCGAACCAATAGCTCCCCAAACCCCGATGACTCGGGGTGCTTTGTTGCGGGGAAAGAGCGGAAGTACGAGGGGGAGGGCTCCGGACGTGAGAAACGCTGCGCCGCATCCTTGGACGATGCGCGCTGCAATCATGAGTCGAAGGTCGCTGCTGAGGGCGACCGTCAGCGCGCCAAGGGTGAACAGACCGAGTCCGAAAAGATAAAATCGCTTACGACCTCGTCGGTCCCCGAGTTGGCCGGCCACCAGCAGCATCGACGCCTGTGCCACCACGAAACTGCTGGCTACCCATGCAACCGTCGAACGAGGTGCATCTGGAAAGGCGCGTTCGATTTCTGGCAGCGCGATGGCCATCAGCCCAGAGTCCGCAACGAAAAGAAAGATCGAAACGGCGGCGGCGCATACCGCCAGCCAAGCCCGTCGATCCGGGCTTCGCGAGGTCGGGATCGACTGATCCAGCGGTGCCTCGGTTGGCGTGATCTCCCGGTCTGGAAACGAAGTGATTTCGATCGGGCCGGTGATGTCTGGGTCGACTCGACCAATGCTGAACCGAAAGCGGCTCACGTGATGCTGGCGGCGAGATGCCATGCCTGCCGGGTTGCGAACACGACCCGACGAGGTGCGTACGCGTCGCCGACGATGTGCACTGCCGGATGGACAGCCTTCAGCGTCTGGTACAGGGCGTCGTTGCCGGTCGCCCCGGTTGCGAGTACGACGGAGTCCACGTCGGTGACCGTCCACCGGCGGTCGCTGTAGGAGTGGGCCAACGTCACGGCGCCCGGTTCTACCCGCACGACACGCGCCATTGGGACAAGCGTCGCTCCTTCCGCATCGAGGCGACCGAGGATGGCACCCACGGAGTACTTGCCGACCAACGGTGACGGAGCGTTGGTGCGATACGTGAGCGTGACCCGGTGGCCAAGCCCGCACAGATGGTCGGCAACGGCGAGCGGCGCGGCGCGGTCGTCTTCGGACGCAACGAGAACGTGGCTTCCCAACACGGCGCTGCCGTCTGCGACGTCTGCAATCGTATGTACACAGTCGAGATGGATGCCGTCGATGTGGGGCATGCGTGGTGTTGCGCCGGTTGCCGCAATTACGATGTCGAACTGGCCAGCGAGTACCAGGTCTACGGTTGCAACCGTTGACAACCGGACGTCGACGTTGAGTGCCCGCAACCGATCCTGCTGCCAATTGATGAGGGAGCGGTACCGATCGTTCATCCGCAGCCCGGCCGCAATGGCGAGTTGTCCCCCAAGCCGGGTTCCCTGCTCCCACAGGCTTACCGAGTGGCCGCGCTCGGCCAAGAGCGCGGCCGATTCGAGGCCCGCAGGACCACCACCGACCACGAGGATGCGCTTCGGTGCCTCGGTGCGGGGGAGTGACCCAAGGTGTTCTCTTCCTGCATGCGGGTTGGCGGAGCAACCGAACTCGATGATCTCGACGGTGCGTCGGTCGATGCAGTCGTTCGCGCCGATGCAGGGCCGGATGAGTGCGTCGAACCCAGCGCGAGCCTTGTTGACGAACGAGGGGTCTGCGATGGTGGCGCGGGCCATGCCAACGAGGTCGGCGTTCCCTGCCCGGAGAACCGATTCGGCGATGTCAGGTGTGAACACGCGGCCCACATAGACAACAGGCAATGAGGTTGCCGACTTCGCCTCGCCACACAGTGAGGCCCATTCGGCGTCGCCGTAGACCGCCGGAGGAATGTAGCTAACCCGACCCCAGTTGCCGCCGACGTCGAGGCTGAAGTAGTCAACCGTTCCGTCAGATGTGAACGCGCTGAGCAGCTGTTGGCAATCGGCGATGGTGTAGCCGCCCTCGATCATTTCGTCGAGACACAAGCGAAGCCCGATCGTGATGGGCCGGTCAACATGTGTGCGCATCGCCTCGACCACTTCGCGCAAGAACCGGCGGCGGTTGTCGAACGATCCGCCGTACCCGTCAGTGCGATGGTTGGTGAGGGGCGAGAGAAACCACTGCAGCAAGTCGTCGTGGTTGGCATGCAGTTCAAGGGCTGCTGCCCCGGCTTCGGCGGCAAGCGATGCAGATTCTCCGTACTCCGTAATCAGCCAGCTGATCTCGTCAGGGTCTAAGACGTGTGGTATTCGGTGGTCGGAGTATCCCGAGAGTGTGGACGACGGTGCCACAGGCATGCCGCCCTGCAACACGAATTGGACGGTCCCGAAGCCGCCAGCGGCGCGGATGCGACGTTGCATCTCTCCCATGCGTTGCACGAACAGCGGATGACGGAAGTAACCCGGCCCGTTGGAACCGATCCCTGTGGGTTCGAAGCCTGGGATGAGCGGATTGCGAACGAACGTCGGTCCGCCGCCCACCCATTCGACGCCACCTCTGACCCGCTCCACCCAGTAGGCGCAGTGACGTTCGAAGGCGTCGTCGGTTTCGAGCAGGCGTCCGCTTCCACCGGAATGCGGGGGTACCACCAGACGATGCGAGAGCGCGAGGGTGCCAACCCTGGTGGGTTGGAAGGACAGGCGAGTGTCGAGATGCAGATCTGTAGCCGGTTCGTTCATCACGGTGAGGATGGCAACAGTATCTTGTGAGCGCATACAGTTACGGAGCCCGTCGATTCTCGCCCTCAACGGGCGTCCCCCGGGCATTACCAGAGGAGCCCAGTTGGCAACGATTCATACCCAGGCCGTCTATCTGGTCAGACCGTGCGGTCTTGGCGGTCCGGTGGCCGAAGACTTCGAAATTCGAGCGCTGCCGGTCCCTTCGTTGGAGGCAGGTCAGGTCCTCGTGCGGAACGAGTTCATGAGCGTCGACCCGTCCATGCGCGGGCGCCTCGAGCCGGGCGACAAGCACTACACCACCAACTTCGTCCCGGGTCAGCCGCTCGACGGCGCGGCCATCGGGCGCGTGATCGAGAGCGCCGCTCCGTCGCTCCCCGTGGGCACCTGTGTGCGCCACCGCCTGGGCTGGCGATTGGACGCAGTGGTTGATGCCTCGGCTGCTTTTGTGGTGGATGAGACCATCGCTCCGCTGAACGTGTGGCTGGGTGCGCTCGGCCAAACCGGGTTCACGGCCTATGTGGGTCTGCTGCGAGTGGGCGACTTCCATCCCGGTGAATCGGTGTTTGTGTCCGGTGCCGCCGGTGCAGTCGGTTCAATGGTCGGGCAGTTCGCCCGGCTGCTTGGCGCGTCGTTGGTTGTCGGGAGTGCTGGTGGCGAGGCGAAACGCAAGATGCTGGTCGACTCGTTCGGGTTTCACGAAGCGTTCGACTACCGAGCGGAACCAGCGGGCGTTGCGTTGCGGCGTCTGACTCCGGACGGAATCGACGTCTACTTCGACAACGTAGGTGGCGAGCAACTGGTCGCTGCCATCCACGCGCTGCGGATCGGTGGGCGTGTGGCGCTGTGCGGCATGATCTCGAACTTTGCTAAGACGCCGGAAGGTTCCTCTACCGATATCGGTGTGCTGATTCAGACGGTGCTGAAGCGAAACACCATCCGAGGGTTCATCGTGCGAGATCACGAAGATATGCGCGCAGAGTTTGAGCAGCGAGTGGCCGGATGGCTTCGGAGCGGTGAACTGGTCAGCAAGGACACGGTGTACGACGGGCTAGGTCGGTCGGTCGAGGCATTGTTCGGTGTGATGAGCGGTGCCAATGTGGGCAAGATGCTCGTGAAGCTGGAGGACTAACACATGGAACTGACCGATCGCGAACAGATCATCGATCTGGTGCACCGCTACAGCGATGCGGTGACGCGCTACGACGCGGAAGCTTGGGCACAAACCTGGGCAGCGGACGCGACGTGGGACCTCGCCAAGGGTCGCGAGTTCGCAGGGCGCGAAGCCATCGTGGAGTACTGGCACTCGGCCATGCGAGGGCTGAACATCGTGGTGCAGGTGGTCCACAACGGAACGGTGATGGTGACGGGTGCCGACACCGCTACGGGCCGCTGGTACGTGTCAGAGCACATGCATCGGGCGACCGGTGAGCGCGGCATTCTGCTGGCCTGGTACGACGACACCTACGTGCGAGGCGACGGGCAATGGTGCTTTGCTCGTCGTGCGCTGACTCGTTTGTACGCCGGTCCGTCCGACCTATCGGCCGACTTCATCCAGCCCGCCGACTCGGGCTGGACCGCCTCACCGGCCTGACCACCAGCTACGTGGCCTGAGTTGCCTTAGGGCAGGCTGTTGATGGTGACGGTTCCGGCACTGCCGTCGACGGTGATGTTGGCACCGGTAGGGATACGGCGGGTGGCGTCGGAGATAGACGGCACACACGGAATGCCCAGCTCGCGGCTGACGATGACGGCGTGGGTGCCGACCGCGCCGACGTTCACCACTACCGCCCCTGCAGCGAGGAACAGCGGAGTCCACGACGGGTCGGTACTGGGCGCGATGAGGATGTCGCCCGGATCCAATTCGGTGGGGTCGTCCACGCTGAGCAACACCTTGGCCGTGCCGGTGACAACACCAGGGGAACCTGCGATGCCCTTCAGTACATCGCCAGCTGCAACGCTGACCGCTGCGGCCTGGCCGGTGCGTTCCCACTGGCTGAGCGGCAGTGCCTCACCGTCGACGATGTACGGGGGGCTGTAATCCGACAGCGATTGAAAGTCCGCATATCGTTCGGCCAGCGTTGAGGTAAAAGCAGAACCGTCAGCCAGGTAGGCGTCGAGCTCATCTTCGGTGAGCATGAAGAGATGCCGAGCGTCGGCCAATGCGCCAGACGCGACCCCGCGCCGGGCCAGCTCGTTGAACACCATACGTACTTCGTGCAACGCACGGACGTTGTTGGTCTTGCAGCGTTCACGTGCAGCCATGAATACCCGAGCCGAACTGAGACCAGCTGCGAGCATTCCCGACGCTTCGGCGTTGTCCTTGAACGCTTCGGCCAGCTGTGCCCCGATGCGTTCGCGTTCGGCCGCATTGCGGGCCTCGCCCTTCAGAGGATCGGCGGTATCGTCGTTGCGGCGAAGGCGGTCGACCGCTGACCACAGCAAACCGGGCCGTGTTTCGTACACGGCGCTGAGAATGTCCCATTCGTTGGGGCCGCGGCCGCCGTGCTGATACATGAAGTCTGCGACGTGGCTGCGGAACCCATCCACCGCCGGATCGGTGGCGCTGGCAAGACGGTCGTCGAGGCCGTCGATGCCAGCGTCGAACAGTGCCGTGACAGCGGCAGACGAGCGCACCTCGCGTGACAGTGTCCAGATGTCGTTGGCGATCAGTGCAGAGTCGACGTCGCCGATGCCGGCAAGCAGCTTGCCGACCATCGTTGGATCTATCTCTGCTGTGAGCGCACCGAGCACACCGGGGCCAACCGATGCCCCGAGCGATGCCGCAACGTGCTGGGCGAACATGGCGACGAGGTGACGCTGAATGCTGCGGGCACGACCGATCAACTGCAGATCTGTCAGCGATGCAAGGTCTGGCCGTGAATCGCGCAGCGCTTTTGCCTCGACCTTTTGCTTGTCGATCTCTGGCACGTTGGGCGTGGACATGAACCAGCCCATTGTCTTGCCGAGCATCTCGGAGTGGCGTGGCGACGTGTGCCAGTCGGCCTCGACGTACGGCGGCACCGCAGACGGGTCATCGAAATACGCGTTGTCGATGGCCTGCCACCCGGCTCCGGAACGCACACCGAACAGGCGTGACTGGGTGAGCGAGTTGTAGAAGTAGCCACCGAAAAGGCCGAATGTCTCCGGCTGAACGAGCGCGTACTCGTCTGTGTCGAACACGCCCATCGCGACAAAACCATCGCGGCAACCGAGGACCATGCCGCTCTCCCAGCCGAACGTCCAGCCGAGCGGGCTGACGGGATCAGCCAGGACCTCGCCTGCATTGCCTCGGGTATACCCGGGGAAGCGTTCCGTGGGAACACGATCGACAAACCAGCGGTCTTCCAGCATGGAAGCTCCTTCATGTAAGCAGGGATGAGGCTGCGTTGTAGCGGCAGGAAAGGTGACGTTCAAGGGTGTTGACTTGAATCAGTTACTTTACTCAGAGTGCAGTGCCGCGCGTCACATAAACGCGCGCCCAAATGGGAAGGAATCAACATGGCCGATCGCATGGCTGGAAAAGTCGCCGTTATCACCGGCGCAGCAAGCGGACTTGGCGAGGCAAGCGCACGCAGATTCGCAGAGGAAGGTTGCCGGGTGATCGTGGCAGACATCCAAGACGCCGCCGGTCAAGCTGTTGCCAACTCGCTGGGCGCATCTGGCCTCTTCGTCCACTGTGACGTGACTCAAGAAGCCGATGTGGCTGCTGCGGTGGACCTTGCGACTGCGACGTGGGGCAAACTCGACGTTATGTTCAGTAATGCTGGGATCGTCGGATCGGTCGGTCCCATCGCCGACACCCCGACCGATGCATGGTTGCGAACGATCGACGTACTGCTCAATTCCGTCTTCTACGGCGCCAAACACGCTGCGCGGGTGATGATCCCGCAGCGCTCAGGGTCCATTATCGCAACCACCAGCGTTGCCGGGCTACTCGGCGGTCTCGGCCCGCATGGATATACCGCAGCGAAGGCGGCCATTGTCGGCTTCGTGAAGTCTCTGTCTGCCGAACTCACGGCGCACGGCATCAGGGCCAACGCAATCGCGCCGGGGAGCTTCCCGACGGCGCTCACTGCGCAAGCTTTGTCTGGCGACGCATCCCGGCTGGAAGAGGCGTCGCAATACATCAATGCAGCGAACGGTGCAGGGTTTGAAGCAGACCCACGTGACATCGCGAACGCGGCTCTGTACTTGGCGTCCGACGAAGGGCGGATGGTCAGTGGTACAACCCTGGTGGTGGACGCTGGGCGCATCGCCAACGGCCGCTCGGCCCGGTTCGTTGCCGCAAAGCCAGGCATCATCGACATCGCAGCAAAGGACAACTCATGATCATCATCGCCGGACATATCGACTTTGTTTCACAAGCGCACCGAGACGGTGTGGTGGCCGCAGCGGCCGACACGCAACTCTCCACCCGCAACGACGAGCCAGGGTGCCTGGGCTACAGCTTTGCGGCCGATTCGTCTGTGGCGAACCGCGTGCAGGTCTATGAACTGTGGGCAGACGAGCCTTCGCTCGCCGCGCATTTTGTGCATCCCAACTTTGGTGGCATGCGCGAGATCCTCGGTCGTTTCGAGCGCCTGGGCCCGTCTGTTGTGGCGAAGTATCGCTGCGACATCACCGAGCCGGTCTACGACACCAACCGCCAACCCCGGGCGGATTTCTTCACCGCCACCTGACCAGTCGGTCAGGCTGAAAGGTCGAACGGGAGGGCTCGCAATCGTCGGCCGGTCGCAGCGAACACCGCGTTGCCAACCGCCGCTGCAACGGGTCCGATGCCCGGCTCGCCCAGACCTGCCGGAACATCGCCTGTGCCCATCAGATGCACGTCCACGGGCGGCGCGTCGGCCGAGGTGAGAATGGCATAGTCGTCGAAGTTCGACTGCTCGGCCATACCGTTGCGAAAGGTCACTTTCTCGAACAGTGCTGAGCTGAGGCCCATCATCACTGCTCCCGCGATCTGCAGCCGGGCCCCGTCGGGGTTGATGACCAAACCTGGGTCGGCGCAGACGTGAACACGCTGCACAGTGATCTTTTCATCGGCGACCTGCACCTGCACGACTGTGGCGACACACGTGCCAGCCATCACTGACAACGCAACTCCACGGCCGGTTCCGATGGCCAACGGCTTGTCCCATTCGGAACGCTGTCGGAGCGTTTTGAGCAGTGGCACGAACTTCGCTGGAACTCCCGCCGATGGCAGATTGTTCAACCTGAATTGCAGCGGGTCGTTACCGCCGTGGCGCGCCAACTCGTCGATGAACGACTCGACCGCGAACACGTTGGGGAGCAGGCCCACGCCGCGCCAGATGCCGGTTGGAATGCCGATGTCGGCCACGTGGGACTGCACCCGGTAATGCTGAATGTCATAGGGCAGCACCTGGCCGTTGAGGCCTGTCGGATCGAAACCCAGGAGGTCGAGGACCAGGCCCGGCACGATGGGCGTGGTCCGTGCCAGATGACTGTGCTGATCGATGGCCACGATGCGCCCTTCCGTGCTCACGGTGCCTTCCAACATGGTGATCGACGGCGGGCGAAACGGGCCGTATCGCATGTCTTGTTCTCGCGTCCAACCAACGTGAACAGGCTTCCCGACCGCGTCTGAAAGCCTTGCCGCATCGGCGGCACTGGACACCAGGAACTTGCGGCCAAAACCGCCGCCGAGATAGGTGGGGTGCACAGTCACCGGCCGCCGTTTGCCGAGCACCGCCGAGACTTGCTTGGCCACCGTGTCGGGCTGTTGCGTCGCGGCCCACACCTCTACCGCGTCGTCTCGGACGTCGGCGAGCGCTGCAATCGGCTCAAGGTGCGCGTGCGCAGCTGCTGGCGTGCTGTATTCGGCCCGGAGAGTGTTGGCTGCGTTTCGGACAGCGTCGTCGATATCCCTGAATTTGTGCACCATACTTCCGTCCGCATTGCGCAGCTGCTCGGCGATCTCGGTGTCATTGGTGCTCGATCCGCCTTCCCAGTTGAGTTGGATGGCGTCGAGTGCAGCGTGTGCCCGCATCCGGGTCGTTGCAACAACTGCTGCGAAATTGGTCTTCGGGTCGATGACAACCTTCAGCACACCTGGCATCTGAACGGCGGCTTTCGCGTTGCCTGACACAAGGCGGGCCCCGTAGCGCGGAGGATGTGCGACTGCTCCGTAGACCATTCCTGGGAGGGTTGCGTCGTAGCCATAGACCGCTGTGCCCCTGACCTTGCTGTCTGCATCGACCCGCGGGAAAGACCGACCGATCACGGTGAACGCTGCTGGCTGCTTCAGGGTGGGTTCCTTTGGTGGCCGATCCCACGAGCTGAACGCAGTGTTACGTGCTGCCACGACGTCGTTGAACGATAGGTGCACAGAGGGAGTGGAACGGCTCACGACGCGTCCTTCGTGAGCATCAACGTCTGAGCGGGTCAACCCCAACTGGCGGGCTCCCTCGATGAGCAGAATCTCTCGGAGCATGGCAGCTGAGGATCGCAACGGACCGAACGCCGACGCAATTGACCTGCTTCCAGCGGTCCGGGTGAGCGACCCGAAGCCGCGTGATTTCCTTCCGCGCCCGTGCACGCTTGGGGTAGCCCGAACCTGGATCTGGTCCCAGCGCAACTCCAACTCTTCTGCGGCCAGCTGCGCCAAGGCGGTGTGAATGCCTTGGCCCATTTCGACGTTGGGTGAATACAAGATGATGGGACCGGAGGCTGGAACCTCGAACCACAGGTCTGGTTTCGCCGGGCCGGTCCACGCTCCCCGCAGCGTCCAATCGTCCTCGACCAATCGTCCTGCGATTCGTCTGCGCACATATTTTGTTCCGATGAACCCGCCAACGAGCAACGCCCCGCTCGCGGCAACACCGATGATGACCTTGCGCCGCGACATCCGTTTCTCGGGTGATTCCTCCGTGCCGTGGGCGCTCGCCTCGCCCTGCCCGTCTCCGGTCGGGATCGTCATGGGGCGCCATCGACTTCCGTTGCGACGGCCGTCAGCTCAACAGCGCGGGCAATGGCCCGACGAACTTGGTTGTATCCCCCGCACCTGCAGAGGTTCTCTGCCATCGACTCTTCGATTTCCGCAGCGGTTGGGTTGGGGGTGTGAGCCAGCAAAGCCCGAGCGGTGAGCAGGTGTCCGGGGAGGCACCACATGCACTGCAACGCAACCTCGGCGAACGCTTGTTGAATGGGGGAGAGCGGTTGACCCTCGCCGGTGAGACCCTCAAGCGTGACGATTGATGCATCGGCCACGTCTGTGGCGTTGGTTTGGCACGAACGTGTTGGCTCATCGTCGACCAGGACCATGCAGGCACCGCACTTGCCAATTCCGCAGCCGTAATGCGTGCCGGTCAGACCCAGCGCGTCGCGCAGCACCCACAGCAGCTGATCGTCGGCATAGTCCTCCGGTACTGCGACACGGCGTTGATTGATGGACAGTTCCACAGTGAGGGCTGACGTTCGGGGAGTGGGGTTGGGGTGCCCGGGTCAGAACACTGCCGGGTACGCGCCACCATCGACGACGATGGCCTGGCCGGTGATGTACCGGGCCTGGTCGGAGCACAGGAAGCCGACGGTTGCACCGAAGTCCTGCGGACGGCCGAGTGCACCTACTGGAATGGCACTGAGGTCTGGGTTGTCGCCGTACAGAACCTTGATCCGGTCGGTGGCGTGGCTGCCGGGCATCACGGAGTTCACCGTGACCCCCGTGGCTGCAACGGTGATGGCGGTCGTCTTCAGGAATGCGGTGAGCCCCGCGCGAGCGGTATTGGAGAGGATGAGGTATGCAGCGGGTTGCTTCACGACTACCGACGTAATGGCGACCACCCGTCCCCAACCGCGTTCGCTCATTGCGGGGATGGCTGTCTTGCACATGGCGATGGTGGCGAGCGCGTTGGACTCGAACGCGTCGCGGTATCGGTCTAACTCGATTTCGTTGAACCCACCCTTCGGAGGCCCGCCGCCGTTGCCCACCAGGATGTCGACCTGTCCCAACGCTTCAATGGCAGCTTGGACGAAACCAGTTGCGCCATCAGCCGTGCTCACATCGGCAACCAGTGGCGTGGCGAGCGGCCCCAGCCGTGCCGCTGCCTCGTCGATACGTGCCTTGTCACGGCCGCAGATCGCAACCCGTACCCCTTCAGCAACGAGGACGGCCGCTGACGCGAACCCAAGGCCGGTTGACGAAGCAGCCACGGCCGCTGTTTTTCCGGAGATTCCAAGATCCATGGTGACGTGCTCCTGTTGGGTGGGTTTGGTTCAACCCGGTCTCAGAGTCTGGCCTGAATCCCGTTGCCGACAGCGAATCGATGAAACGGCGTTCACCCAGGGGCAGCTGTGGGTGAGGTTGTGGACAATGTTTCCGCGGAAACAGGTCACTACTCGGGCGTTCGTTGATGGCGGGTGGCGATGTAGATGTCAGCCCATGCTCGCGTGCTCCGCCATTGACCATCTTGGCCCTTCTGAGCGCGAAGCCGCCCGCGGTTTGCGGCGACCCGTAGTGCACCTTCGGTGATCTCTTTGTTGGAAAGAGCAGCGAGCGGAACGAGCCTGTTTGGCCCGGCGACAGCTGGCACAACGAACCGGTACAAGTTGTTCATGACGGACCGGGCGAGCATCTCGCCCAAGGGGCCGGGGTCGCCGGCGTCAGCGGACCGGAGTGCCCGGAGGTACCTGCTGCGGTCGCGTTTGTAGATGATCGCCGGGGCGTACCCAAGGCGAACAAGGACCAAGTTGAGCAGTAGGCGCCCGGTGCGCCCGTTCCCGTCGATGAATGGATGAACTCGTTCGAACTGATTGTGTGCCAAGGCGAGCGCCTCGATTGGGCGGCCGGCGGAGGCGACGTCGTTGATCGAATCGACCCAGGATCGAACGGCACTTGGTACGTCCGTCCATGGTGGTGGAGTCATCCCCCCGGGGAACGGGTGGATGTCGTGCTCTCTGAAACTACCGGGGCGTTCTCGGTCTGTGGCGATGGGGTGCGGGGCAACTCCCCACACTGGTGTCATCGCCATCGCGTGCACCTCGCGCACCTCCGTGATAGTGAGCAATTCACCGGTGGTCCACGCTCCCGGTTCGAGCGCCTGGCCGTACACCCACTGTGCGGCGTTGGCATACCCGCGCACTTCCATGTACTCCTTGAGTTCCTTATCGCCAATAGCCACCCCGTCCGCCAGCAGCCGCTCCACCTGTTTGAGTACCAATGTGTTGCCCTCGATCGCGGTCGAGTGGTGCGCCTCCTCAAACCAGATCGTCGTCCAGATGTTCTCCGCTTCGACAGGGCTCGGTAGGCCGCCCATTCGGTCACGCAGTTCTTCGAAGGCCTCGTCCAAACGGTTGTAGACGTCTTGCCGGCGCAGGCGACCAACCATGATCCCTCCAAGTTGTACGTTGAGCGGTTTGGAATCGTACCGTACAACTGGAAGTATTCGCGCGGTGTCGCGGTTTCGAATGTAACCGTACAAGTTGGACGGCGGATGAGGTCTGAGCGTGACCTAACGCCTTTGGCCACGCGTTCGTTCTGCCGCTGCTCGCGGAACACCGTGCTAACCCGCGAACTCTGCAAGTGCTGATTCGGGGCAGCAAAGGACGGTCGGAGCCTTCTCGGCCCATCGAGACGGGTTGATTCGTTACAGGATGACGCTGACGCGGCCGGCTGGGCGGAGTTGAGCGAGGGACAGGGTGGAGCGGCGGGACCGGATCTCGAAGCCCGATGATCCGCCTGCAACGAGCGTCATGCGGTAGGCGCCGGGGTAGACGTCGAGCTGTGCCAGCGCAGACCTGTAGACAACGAAGTTGGCGGCGATCTCGATAGTTCCGTCTGGCATCGGCCAGGCCCGCACGTTGGACACGATGTGGCGTGTGATAGACCGCGGCGACTCGGCCCATGCGGTGCCGTTCAGCATGGCGTCGACGCGTTGGCCGAGCAGAAACCAATCGTCTCGCACGAAGAACAGATGGATATCGGGGTCACCCTCGGGCCGGTCGGTGGACGGCACGAGATACTCCGAGTCGGGTGTAAAGCGCGCATACCATTCGCGTAGTTGCCACGAGTCGAGTAGTTCGGCATCCTCGTAGAGCCACAACTCAACGCGTCGCGATAACTCCGCAGCTGGTGAACCGGGAGGGATGACCGACCCCAGCGGAAGCGAGCGCTGACTCATACGTTGGCCGGAATCTGCCCGGGCCAGCCGACACGGCCACTACGGCCGGTGGGCTGCACCTCTGGTGGATGGACGGTGCCGGTCATACGGCGGTCCCATTCGCGCCAGAACGTGCGCATCTGCAGCTCGTCGGTGAAGGGCTTGCTCTCCGTAGACATTCCTCGCGAAATGTCGTTCCACGGTGCAACCTGATGGGCAGCGAACCCTCGTTGGCATCGTTCGAGAGCCTCGATGTCGTCTGGAGTGGCCAGTCCTGCTGGGCCCCAGAACGTGAGGAAGTTCTCCTGGCGCATCTGGCGGAGTGCTGGCTCGTCGTCTGACGGTTGCAGGCTCCACGCGGTGACTTCCATGTACCCGGGCTCGACAGGATAGTAAGTACGCACAGTGATGCCCATGATGAGATCTACAAGCGCAAGGTTGGGGAAGATCACCAGATTGCGGCCGCTGAACATGCGGTTGGTCCAGTCTGCTCCGAACTTTGCGACGAACCGTGCGCGCCTGGCCAGCTGACGGTCCAAAGCTTCGCCCTGGAGATCCCGCCCGAGGCCTGTGTTCTGCCCGCCTGTGCCATCGGCTCCGCCGATGACTGCGTGCCCGTTGCCGAGGTCGTATGCAACGTTTGGTGCGGTGCCTGGAGCGAACACCGTGCTGAGCACTTTTCCGGATTCCTTCAACATGGCGAGGTAGCGGTGGTGCGTTGTGAGCGCGTGGTAGCCGTCCATCGAGTTCTCGGACAACAGCTTCCAGTTGGCCTTTGCCGCGTACAGATGCGACCCACCGATGACCTCCATGCCGGAATCGGACTGATCTGCGAACAGATCGATGATGTCGGCTGCTCCAGCAAGGTACGTCTCGAGATCGACGATGTCGTCCGTCCAACTCAGGAACACGAAACCACGGAACGATGACACTTTGGCCGGCTGTGCGAGACACAGGTTGTGACGGTCGAAGTCTGGGCCGTAGCTCTCTTCACCAGGCAGCGCAACCAGGTCACCGGAGGTGTTGAACGACCACCCGTGGTAGAAGCATTTGAGGAACCGACCGTGGCCCTCACCGCGTGTTTCGATCTGCATGCCGCGATGCGGGCATGAGTTCACAAACACGCGCACCTCGCCATCGGCGTTGCGCGTGAGGATGATCGGCCGGCCACCCACGTTGCGGGTGCGGAAGTCGTGCGGGGCTTTGATCTCGCTCTCGTGGCCCACATAGAGCCAGGAGGTATCGAAGATGTTGCGCCTCTCGTCTTCGAGCACATCGCGGTCGACCATGGTGCCGCGGTGCACGCGGAACCGCGGCGTCTCCCGATCGTCGATCACATACGGACGAGGAATCATGTGTTCATCCTTTCGCTGCGCCCGAGCCAAGTATGGAACGGGCGATCACAATGCGCTGAACCTGTGCAGAGCCTTCGAAGATGTCGAGGATCTTGACGTCTCGATACCACTTCTCTAGCAGCAGATCCTCGGAAGTGCCGTCGGGCCCCAGCAACATCATGCACCGGCGGATGACCCGCTCGAACGTGGGAGGACCGTATGCCTTGGCCGCCGATGCCTCGGTACGGTTGAGCAGTTTGTTGTCGAGCATGAGCTGGGCGCCCCACGCGACGCGCCGGGTGCGATCGAGCGCCGCCTGCATCCGTTCGATGTCATCGGTGATGGCCGCCCATCTGCGCACAGAGAACGAAGCCTGCTGCTCGCTCAACGCCGTGGTTGCCTGATCCAGAGCTGCGCTGGCAATGCCGAGGCCCATCGCGGCGATGTTGGGCCGGTTCTCGCTCAACGCGCCGAGTGCCCCGCCCTGGCCGGTGCGCGTGGTACCTGTGGTCTCCACCGGCCCGCTTGAGTCCCATCCCAACCGGTGATCCAAGGGAATGGCGCAGTTGTCGAAGAGCAATTCGCATGTCTGCCAGCTCCGAATTCCGAGCTTGTCTTCGTTGGCCTTCGCAATGATCAGCCCTGGTGTGCCGCGAGGAACAACGAACGCAGCGATACCCGGTGCTCCGAGCGATTTGTCGACGGTTGCAAACACGACGGTGAATGTTCCGTGGCCGCCCATCGAGCAATACATTTTGGAACCGTTCAGGACCCACGTGTCGCCGTCTCGCGATGCGGTGGTTGCAACCATCGTGGTGTCGGAGCCGAAGTGCGGCTCTGTCAGTGCGAACGCTGCCTGACCGCCCACCTCGACGATTGGCCGATACCAGCGCTCTGCCTGGGCCGGTGTGCCCATGAGCTTGACCGTGAGATGGCCGATGCCCGACCCAATGACATCTTCGACCCAAATGTCTCCGAAGCAGATCGCTTCGGTTGCAGCCAATTCCCGCACCCACGAGCCCTCTTCGAACTTGGGGACCGGCGGCAGGTCTCGGCGATCGTGCCGCTTGATCGGCACCGTGCATTTGTCGAGGATCGCCGGCCAGTCCGACGGCGGGCCATGCATGGTGTCGGCCTCGCGAGCGCGTGGCCGCACATGCTCGACCGACCACTCTCGTATGGCGCCGACATACGCGGCGAGGGGCGGGCTCATCGTGGTCATCAGGTGTCCTCGTGAAACTCGGGCTGGCGAAACCTAGGGCGGGTGGAACTGGGCGGGTGAAGTTAGAGCGCGGGCTCGAACGCAGACATGAGCGGATCGTGGTCCAGCGCTGCGAGCGTGGCAGCGACTCTGTACCAGCGCTCGACAGGATGGTCGGTGATGAACCCGTGACCACCAAGCACCTGGACGGCATCTCGGGTGGCTGTCATTGCGACGCTGCACGCGTAGTTGACGGCGCGCGTTGTTGATCGTTCCAACCCATCGACGTTGCCGGCGTCGATCTGCCAAGCGACATCGATCATTTCGAGCCGTGCAGCGCCGATGCGCAGAGCAGCTTCGGCGAGCATGAACGACACGCCTTGGAAGGAAGCGATTGGTTTGCCGAACGCAATGCGCTCGTTCGCGTATGCAGCGGCGTATTCGATGGATCGTTGCGCTGTGCCAAGTGCGAGAGCTGCCGTAAGCAGACGGACGTGGCTGACGCCCAGCTGGAATCCGTCGCTTGGACCGAAGACCTCGAGTGGTTCCACTGAAACGAGGCCGACAGTGCTCAGTGCGGATGAATTGAGTGCGAGGCGCGGCGCAGGGGTGCCGATGGTGACGCCGGCCGAACGCGGATCAACGATCGCAGCACCGTTGCTGCCGATGACCAACAGGTGCGACGCCTCCTGCGATCCGCATACGGCGAGCTTTGCGCCGGTGACACCGCCGATCATGATGAGCGTGTCGAACTCAGAAGGGCTAGCGCCGAATCCTTCGTAGAGGGCAGTGGCGATTACCCCAGGCCGTGCGGCGAGATGCGGCAGCCAACGCGTTTGCTGGGTCTCGGTGCCGACGTAACCGAGTACCAAGGCAGCGGCACCAGACCACACAGATTGGGCGGTGATGGCCGCGTCGCCATGGGCTAGTGCCTCGACTGCAGCGAGATGGGCCGCTGCGGACGGAACACCGCCGCCGCCGTGTTGCTCGTGCACCGGCGCCATCAGCCCTGTATCGAACAGAGCTGACGAAATAGATGCTGGGATGGTTCCCAGTCGGTCGGCGTCGCGTGCAGCAGGATCCAAGAGGTTGACGGCCAAGGATTTGGCCAAATCGGTTACAGCGCTGGTTTCATCGGAACGGTCGATGTCGAACATTGGGTTCATTGGATCACCGATGGTCGTCCGATGTCCATTGCGGCAGATCTCGGCCTAGTTTGCGGTGCGCCATCAGATCTGATCGGATGCCGTGGTGACATCTGGGTTGATCGTCGACATTCATACCCACTTCATGCCGCAGGGCTTGCCCGATTATGCGGTGACAACGGGGGATTCTCGATGGCCCTCCCTGCGAGTGCGTTCTGATGGGATCTCTGGGGCAATGATGCGCGGCGAAGCGCTGTTTCGGCCGGTGGACGCTCGCTGTTTCGACCTGAACGCCCGCCTTCAGGACTTGGATGCCACAGGGGTCTCTGTGCAAGTGCTCTCGCCTGTCCCGGTCACGTTGTGTTCGTGGGCTGAACCGTCGTTGGCATCCGGTTTTGCGCGTGCGCAGAACGAGGCGATGGCCACTGCGGTTCGAGCCTGTGCCGCTCCCGAACGGTTCCGTTGGATGGGCGGGGTCACGCTGCAGGATGCCGACTTGGCTGTCGCCGACCTGGAGCACGGGCTGAGCCATGGCATGTGCGGAGTGGAGATCGGAACCGAAGCCGGTGGCCAGGAACTGGACGACCCGGCACTCCGGCCGTTCTGGGACGCTGCGCAACAGCTAGGCGTGGCACTGTTCGTGCACCCAACTGCAGGTGACGGTGCCATCCGCAGGGGTGGGGTTCCTTACGAGTTTGCGCTTGGCATGCTGACCGACACCGCAACGGCCGCCACAGCGTTGGTGTTCGGTGGCGTCCTCGATGCATTCCCCAACCTGCGTATCGGGCTGGCCCACGGCTGCGGGACATTTCCGTGGGCACTTCCTCGCCTGGTTCGCGGATCAACGCTCGGCTCGGGTGCGTCTGCATCGCAGGCGCTGGAACGGGTTGCAGCGGTCGTGCGACGGTTGTGGGCCGACACACTGGTATTCGACCCCGCCCATCTTCCGTTGCTGATGGAGCGGTTCGGGGCCGATCACCTGATGTTGGGCTCTGACATACCGTTCTATCCGGCCGACTGGGGGCAACCCTCCACCATGTTGACCAATGCGCGGGCGGCCGGGTTGTGTACCGACGCGCAGTGTCGCGGCATGCTCGGTGACAACGCACTTCGATTCATCGGCACCCAATCCTCTGGAAGGGAACCTTTACATGGCTGATCTGCTGCTGCTCGGCATGACGCACTACCCGCTGTACGCCACCACCGATGATCAGATGGCCGCGTTGTTGCGAACGCTGATCAAAGACCCGGCCATTCCTGCCGCAGACGTTGACCCGGCCAACTGGTCTGCCGAGATGCGAGCCGAATGGGGCGATGACGAGGCGCGTCAGTCGGCCGCGTCGCACCGCGCAGCTTTGCGCGCCGGATTCGCCGACGCGCGTGCTGCGCTCGAAGAGTTCCAGCCAGACTTCTTGCTGGTGTGGGGTGACGACCAGTACGAGAACTTCCGCGAAGACATCGTGCCCCCGTACGCGTTGTTGGCTTACGACGACGTAGAGACGCGTCCCTGGGAGAAGTTCCCGTGGCCCAACGTGTGGGACGAACCCAAGGACCATGCACACCGGGTGAAGGGGAAACCTGAAGCGGCCCGTTGGCTAGCCGAGCGACTGCTGGACAACGGGTTCGACGTGTCGTATGCGTACAAACCGTTGCATCATGCTGGCTTGGCGCACGCATTCATGAACACCCAGCTGTTCCTTGACTACGACCGTGTCGGGTTCCCATGGCCGATGGTATGCATGCCGATCAATTGTTACGGACGGCGGGTGATCTCCGCGAAGGGCTTCTACAACCCGTTCGGCACTGAAGTTCCGTTCGACCCGCCCTCGCCTACGCCGCGGCGCCTGATGGACGTGGGTGGTGCTGTTGCCCGCCATCTCCGCGAGAGTCCTTGGAGGGTGGCACTCATTGCTTCCTCGTCTTGGTCGCATGCGTTTTTGAACGACAAGCAGTGGCGGTTGACGCCTGACACCGCCGCAGATCGAGCGCACTACGACGCTCTGGTAGCCGGTGACTTCGCGAAATGGGAGGCGACGTCCACCCACGACATCGAGGATGCCGGCCAACAAGAGCTGCTGAACTGGTTCGCCCTGGCTGGCGCCGCACGAGAGTTGGGAATCGGAGGCCCCTCATCGCACACGTTCGTGGAGACGCACTGCTTCAACTCCAACAAGGTGTTTGCTCAGTGGCCCGTCGTTGCAGGGACACCAGCACCGTGAGCATCAACACCGGTGGCATCCGGCTGGACGGCAAGGTTGTACTCATCACCGGAACAAGCCCAAACATCGGCGGTGTCCTCGCTGCTGGCTTCGGCGCTGCCGGTGCGCATGTGGCGTGCCTTGACCTCAAACCCGACCACGCCTCTGGGTGTGCGGAGCGAATCACCGCTGATGGCGGCAGCGCGATGGGGCTGGCAGCCGATGTCACGGACCCGGCCGCGATGGCCGACGCCGTGGCTCAGGTCTTGGACCGTTGGGGCCGGATCGATGTGCTGGTCAACAACGCCGTCCGGTTTGATACGCGCGGCGTGTTGGACATGCCGGTAGAGAGCTTCAAGTCGCAGATCGATCTCATCCTTGTTGGCGCGTTCATCGCGACGGGGCTCGTTGCGCGGTCGATGATTGATCGGAAGGTGGAAGGTTCCATCATCAACGTGCTGTCCACCGCCGCGTGGCAGGGGCAGGCAGGCAACGTGGGTTACTGCACGGCAAAGTCTGGGCTGATCAACTTCACCCGCTCGGTTGCGATGGAACTGGCACCACACGGAATCAGGGTGAACGGGTTCACCCCCACAGCAACGATGCCGGACGATCCGGCCCTGGCTACAGCGTTCCGCGAGGCGGTTGACACCATGGCGGAGGCCGGAACGATCGACTTCATGGGACGCAACCCGTGGTCTCGGCTGCCAACTCCGTCTGACTACGTCGGCTCGGTGCTGTTCCTGGCGTCTGACCTCTCGGCGATGATGACGGGAAGCAACATCACCGTCGACGGTGGCGCCCTTGCGAAGTATTGGCCCCAGTCGCCGCGGCGAATCTGAGC
>JAYSSK010000052.1:0-4825 GCA_043720595.1 Acidimicrobiia bacterium | reverse complement strand
CCCTGCACCGCAACGGTCGCCTGGGAGAGTGCGATCGTGGGCGATGCGCCGACGAAGTCGAACACCGCGTCAACGCCGCGTCCGCCGGTCAGATCACGCACCTGTTGTGCCTGATCGCCTCCCGCGTCCAACGTCACAGCGCCAAGTTGGCGGGCCCGGGCCATGGCCGAAGGCTTCAAGTCGGTGGCGATCACCTGGGCTCCAGTGATAGCTCGAAGGATCTGAACCGCAACCAGACCGAGGCCCCCGAGCCCGATCACCAGCGCGTGTCGGCCGCCGCCGGCAAGCCTGGGCAACGCCAACTTGATGGCGTGGTAGGGCGTCAGACCGGCATCAGCGAGCGGTGCGGCGGCGACGGGGTCGGCATCACCGAGGGGCACGAGGTTACGAACCGGAACCGTCATGTACTCGGCCATTCCACCGTTTCGTCCCAGGCCAGCGCCCAGGTAGCCGACGTCACCAGCGTGGGTGCAGTACGTGTCCTGGCCCCGGCCACACGAGCGGCAATGACCACAACCAATCGGGCCGTAGACCAAGTAGGGCGACCCGATGTCGAACCCGCGAACTCTTGGCTGATCATGCAGGCAAGCGAAGCAGGCAAACGCAAAGGCCCGACAAGTCGGTCGCTTGGCGCGCCAGCGCAGAAATGCGGCAACCTGAATGAATGTGGCAACCCGAAGTAGACGAGCTCCATCGCCGTGAAGCAATCGCAGAGGAGATGGGCGGAGCGGAGAAGGTCAAACGGCATCACAACAACGGAAAGCTCACGGTACGAGAACGGATCGCATCGCTGCTCGACGCAGATTCGTTTCATGAGATCGGCAAGATCTCGGGGGTAGCCACCTACGATGACGAAACGGGGGAACTCTCCAGCTTCACTCCAACCAACTTTGTGATGGGTCGGGGAAAGATCGATGCTCGCCCGATCATTGTCGGCGGAGACGACTTCACCGTGCGCGGCGGAGCAGCGGATGCATCCATTTGGGAGAAGCAGGTTCGATCAGAGCAAATGGCCAACGAGCTTCGAGTGCCAATGATCCGTCTGATCGACGGAACCGGCGGAGGCGGGTCGGTCAAAACGCTCGAGATGACCGGGCGTACCTATGTACCCGCCAACCCTGGTTGGCATTGGGTTGTGGCCAATATGGAGACCGTTCCCGTGGTGTCACTCGCCCTCGGATCCGTTGCCGGGCTGGGTGCCGCTCGAACCGTCACGAGCCACTACTCGATCATGGTCACGGGATTAAGTCAGGTATTCGTAGCCGGCCCTCCAGTCGTCGCGCGCTTGGGCGAGACCGTGAACAAGGAAGAACTTGGCGGCACCCACATACACGCCCGCAACGGCGTGGTCGACGATGAAGTCGCCACCGAAGAGGAAGCGTTCGCCCGGACTCGAAAGTTCCTGTCCTACCTGGGTTCTTCTGTCCACGATCTACCCCCACGCGCTGAGCCAACCGATGATCCTCAGCGCGCGGATGATTGGCTGATCGGCGCCATTCCCCGGAATCGACGCACGGTATTCAAGGTGCGCAAGATCATCGAGTCCGTTGTGGACACGAATTCCTACCTCGAGATCGGGAAGATGTGGGGACGCAGCGCAGTGACTGGTCTGGCACGCGTCGATGGTTGGCCGGTTGGGGTGTTGGCATCAGACCCCTACCAATACGGGGCCGGGTGGACCGCCGATGCCTCGGACAAGATCATCCGATTCGTGGACTTCTGCAACACATTTCATCTGCCCGTCGTCCACCTCGTCGATCAGCCGGGCTTTGTGATCGGTGTGGCTGGCGAAAAGGCCGGAACCATTCGTCATGGCGCACGGTTGCTGTCGGCCATCTATCAAGCTCAGACCCCGTGGTGTTCGATCATTTTGCGTCGGGTATACGGCGTGGCCGGTGCTGCACATCATCCCCACACCAACATCATGTTCCGCGCGGCGTGGCCGTCGGGCGATTGGGGTTCCCTTCCGCTCGAGGGCGGCATCGAGGCCGCCTACAAGAGCGATCTCGCGGCATCGGATGATCCGGCGGCCTTGTTGGCCGACATCACCACCAGGCTGAATCGGGTACGGTCCCCATTCCGCACCGCGGAAACGTTCGAAGTTGAGGAAATCATCGATCCACGTCACACCCGACGGCACCTCACCGAATTCGCGAATCTCGCCGCCCCGTTACGTCAACCCGGGCCCCGACATACCGGTATGCGCCCATAGTATGGCGCAACGGCATCAAGTTCCTGATCGAAGTGCCTCTACCGGCTCGAGTCGCGCCGCGCGCATCGCTGGGTACAATCCGGCGACGAGTCCCACGACGGCCCCCAGCAACGGGGCAAGAAGTGGGATCTTCGGATCGATCACTGCGGTCCACTGACGAGCGACCGCGATCCCAACAACGACGAGCAGCCCGAACGAAGCGCCGAGAACACCGCCGATCAAACCCAAGACGGTGCTTTCGGCGAGAAACTGCGACGCGATGTGCCTGCGGCCGGCGCCCAATGCGCGGCGAAGACCGATCTCCCCTGTCCGCTCCAGAACCGACACGAGCGTCACGTTCGCGATGCCGATTGCGCCGACGAGCAAGGACACTGCTCCCAGCACCAGGAACAAGGAGTTGAGGTCGCTCTGGATTCCGTCTTTGACAAGCTTCGGCTCTGGCGGTGCGGCGACTTTGATCCTTGATGGATCGTTCGGCGACAGCGCAAGTGGAATCTGTGAAGCGATGAGACCGGTTGCGCCGATTTGCGTTTCGATTTGGACCAACGAAGGGCCAGCAAGCCGGAACTCTTTCCGAGCCGTACCTTCGGGAATGATGATCGAGGACATTAGGTCTGGCTGCCGGGCGACGAAGTCGAGAATTCCAATCACCGTGTACAACTGGTCCCCGACGAAGATCGCAGGAAGCTGATCAACTCTCGCAAGGTTCAGTTTCCGCGCAGCCGACCGTCCAATCACCACTACCCGCTCGGCGCGATCCGAATGACCCACGTCGAAGAAACGTCCCGACCCCAGGCGCGCACGCGATGCACGAAACAGACCGGGCGATGCAGCTTTGATGGGCATCTGAAATTGGCTCTGCCCAAGCGGGTCGTTGACGGGCACGGCGCGGATCAGCGTTCCCTTCACCGCAATATCAGCCAGCGTGCCGGCCGCAACCACACCGTTCAGACGCTCGAGCTGATCTTGCGCATTCCACGGGATGGCGTTCACGGTGAGCCGACCGACCGCCCTTGGCGTGGCCACGATCTCGGTTGCGGCCAACGCGTCGAAGCGACCAACAATTTGATTGCCTGCCGTCTTCGAGATACCAAGCGTTGCGACGAGAGCACCGATTCCGAGAACCGTCCCGAGAATCGTTAACACGGCGCGACCAGGACGCGACAAGACCCCCGAACTTGCCTCGATGATCAAATCGACACATTTCAGCTTCGTCCGCTTGAGTACAAGTTGCGAGTTTCCCCCGCGGTGCCGTCTCCTCGAACGAACACTCATGTTCTTACCCCGACTGCTTCAATAGCTTCGGAGACGAAGCCGTCAACGATACGAAGACGCCGGTGAGCCCGCGTGGAAACCGAACTTTCGTGGGTAATGACCAAGACCGTGATGCCTCGGCCGACCAACGCGTCGAGCAATTCAAGGACCATCTCGGTGTTCTTCGTATCAAGATTCCCGGTCGGCTCGTCACAGAGGAGCACCCCCGGGTCGCCCATCAGCGCGCGGGCGATTGCGACGCGCTGCCGTTCCCCGCCCGAGAGACGCGTCGGTAAGAACGACGTCCGATGGTTCATCCCAACTTGGTCGAGACACTCGAGGGCTTCCTTCTTACGCGCTGACCTTGGATTGGCGAGGTACAACTCACCAAGCATGACGTTCTCAAGAACGCTTCGGTGAGCAAGAAGATGAAAGGCCTGGAACACAAACCCGATCCTGTTACCACGAAGCTCGGCGCGTTCAGAGTCGTTGAGCTCGGCGGTATCGATCCCGTCAAACAAATAGGTGCCGCTGGTATGCCGGTCGAGGCATCCCAGGACGTTCAGCAGCGTTGACTTTCCGGAGCCCGACTGACCTTCGATCGCGACGTACTGACCCGCCAAGATTCGCAGGTTGACATCGGCCAACGCGTTTACCGGCGGCGTCGTCGGAAACACTTTGCTGACGTTGATGAGCTCAAGAAGTGCGCGCTCCTGGGACCATTTGGCATCGTGAGCGCTCGGCACTCCGGGCCTCTCGTCGGGAGACATTGCCACCCCTAGGGAGTCACAACAGGCGCGGACGAAACAGGAGTCTGATCGGCCGAGATCAACGGCGTGGGCTCGACCGAGCCCACCGGGGAAACGGCAGGCGAACTCGGGTCAGGTGCGAGGGGGTCACTTGTCGTCGGACCATCTGCACCGATTACCACCCGATCGCCTGCCTTTACCGAACCGTTGACAGGAACAATCTCCACAAAACCTTGAGCCGACAAGCCCGCGGTTACGATCACGGTTCTGACGACGCCGGGCGACACTTCAATCTGCAGCTGCGTGCTTCCTGTCGCGCGAACGGACAGTGCGCTGACGGGGACGATCAGAGCCTCGCCATTGGTCGTCTTCGTCGGAATCGTAATCCGAACCGAGGCTCCGACCAATTGCGTTGAGCTGTCCTCGGGGGTTACCTCGATGGCGATGTGCTGTGCGTCGGTACCACGCAAACCTGGCTTGTCAGCAAGAAACGTGATGGCTGCTTTGCTGCTGTAGGAGTACTCCGGTGCTTCGATGGTGGCGAGGGCTCCAACTCGCGTGAGCGTCGCTTCCGTTGTAAGGAGCGCAGCGTCGACAGCCAATCGTGTGC
>JAYSSK010000051.1:0-4838 GCA_043720595.1 Acidimicrobiia bacterium | reverse complement strand
TCGCCAGTGCTGCGGGTGCCGCTGTTGCCCGGCGTATCGCTAAGCCCATTGTGGCGCTCACCAACGCCGCAGAACAGATTGATCGTACCGGTGACCTGGATGCTGCTGTGGTTCCGCCCGCAGCATCGGGCGAAGAAACGAAACGGTTGACGCACGCGTTCTCGGGAATGGTCGGTTCGTTGCGAGCGTCGCGAGACGCCCAAGCGCGGCTGGTGCAAGACGCCGGGCACGAGCTGCGCACCCCGCTGACCAGTATCCGCACGAACGTGTCGTTGTTGCGGAGGCCCGACCTTCCTCCTGATCGCCGTAACGGCATTTTGGCCGATCTCGACTCTGAGCTGCGTGAGCTCACCGACATCACCAACGAACTGGTCAGCCTGGCGGGGGATGGTGCTCGCAACGAGATCGCCTCAATGATTGACCTTGGCGCGGTGGCAAAGCACAGCGCATCACGCTGGTCGCGTCGCTCGGATCGAATCATTCGTGCACATATCGAACCCGTTTCCGATGAAGCCAGTAGCTACAACGTGCTTGTTGGTGCCCAGGCGCTGCAACGGGCAGTCGACAATCTGATGTCGAACGCCGTCAAGTTCTCCCCAGCTGGTTCGCCGGTCGACGTGTCTGTGGTCCGCGATGCCGACAATGTGGTGCTGACCGTTGCCGACAGTGGCCCAGGGATTTCCGCCGCTGACCTCGGACGGATCTTCGAGCGTTTCTATCGAAGCGACGAGGCACGCTCGGTTTCCGGGTCGGGGCTGGGTCTGTCGATCGTTGCCGAGATGGCTCGGACCGCCGGTGGGTCGGTCGCCGCAGAGAACCGGCCCGAGGGCACCGGTGCGATCTTCACCCTCACCCTGCCTGCGATCTGATCCAGCCAATTACCCGCGCAACTCGGGCCATTTACCCGCGCAACTCGGGCCATTTACCCACACAACTCGGCGAAAACAGGGCGAAAATCGGCCCAAATTGCCCGAGTTGCGCGTATGTGGTGGGCGAGTTGTGTGGGTTTGGGAGGCGAGTTGGATGGCGAGTTGGATGGCGAACCCAAGCTGTGTGGGTCCGTCGGGTGAGTTGTGTGGGGTGTTTGGTGACTAGCCGATGACGACCACGACGTCGCCGGCGCCAACTGTGTCGCCAGGCTTGACCTTGATCTCTTTCACCGAGCCGGACGTTTCGGCGGTGATCTGGTTCTCCATCTTCATGGCTTCCAGCACCACGACTGCCGCACCCGCTTCAACCGCTTGGCCGACCGCTACCAGGATCTTGACGATGGTGCCCTGCATCGGCACCGTGACATCGCCTGACCCTGCTGCAGCAGCCGTTGAAGCAGCAGCGCGTTTCGGCTTGGCCGCGGCCGCTGCGGCACCACCGTTCGCAGCGATCCCGACGACAGGGCCGGACTCTGGAACCCACGCAGCAACCTTGAACCGCTTGCCGTTCACCTCGACGTCCATGTCCCTGCGGACTCGGGCTGGTTCGCCCTCGGCCGCGGGCGGAACAGCAGTTGCCTCGTCGCCCTTGGTGGACTTGAGTTCCTTGAGGTTCAACGTATCTTCGACCCACTTGGTGGAGTGGGTTGCTGCCGCAAAGTCTGGATGGCGAAGAATGGCAAGATCTGCAGGAATTGTCGTATGCACACCGACGATCTTGGTTTCCTCCAGCGCACGAATGGCGCGGGCAATGGCGGTTGGCCGATCCTTCCCCCACACGATGAGTTTCGCAATGAGGTTGTCGTAGTACTGGCTGATGGCATCGCCCGGCTCGTAGCCAGCGTCGGTGCGGACCCCATAGCCGTCGGCACGCACGAACTCTTTGATAGGCCCGGGCGACGGCAGAAACTTTCCGCCGGCGGGATTCTCTGCGTTGAGACGAATCTCGATGGCGTGCCCCCGACGGGAAGCATTGACTTCGTCTTGGGTCATCGGAAGCGTTTCACCTGACGCAACCCGAATCATCCACTCGACCAGGTCGATCCCGGTGACCATTTCGGTGACAGGGTGCTCGACCTGCAGGCGGGTGTTCATCTCCAAGAAGAAGAACTGCCCGTCTTGGAAGATGAACTCCACCGTGCCAGCGTTGAAATACCCGACCGCTTTCGCCAGTTGCACCGAAGCCGCACCCATGGCCTGGCGCAGTTCTTCGGGGAACAACGGCGCTGGGCTTTCTTCGATGAGCTTCTGGTGACGGCGCTGCGCGGAACAGTCACGCTCGCCGACCCACACCACGTTGCCGTGCTGATCGCCGACTATCTGCATCTCGACGTGACGCGGCCATGTGAGATAACGCTCCATGTAGGCCTCGTCGCGGCCGAACGCTGACTTGGCTTCACGCTGGGCGGCGGCCAACAGTTCGTCGACCTCGGCCTCGGCCTTGACAACCTTCATCCCACGACCGCCACCGCCGAACGCAGCCTTGATGGCGATTGGGTAACCGAATTCCTTCCCGAACGCCCGCACGTCGTCTGGGCCGGTGAGGAAGTCCATGGTTCCCGGCACCATGGCCACACCGGCGGCCGCGGCAGCCTTGCGTGAAGACACCTTGTCGCCCATGACCTCGATGGCCCCTGGGGGAGGTCCGATGAACGCCACACCCTTCTCGGTGATGGCCCGAGCAAAGTCTGTGTTTTCCGAGAAGAAGCCGTATCCGGGGTGCACACCATCGGCACCGCTCTTCTCGATGGCGTCGAGGATGGCCTCGGTGTTGAGGTAGCTCTCTGCGCTGGTGTTGCCTCCGAGTGCGTAGGCCTCGTCGGCCAGCCGTACGTGCAGCGCGTTCCGGTCGGCTTCGCTGTACACGGCGACGGTTTTGATACCCATCTCTCGTGCGGTGCGGATGACACGGACGGCGATCTCGCCACGGTTGGCGATGAGGATCTTTTTCAGCATGCGGGGTCCAGTTGGGTCAGGTGGTTCGAAGGCGGCCAGTGGCTTGAACGGAAGAGTGCTCAACCTTGCTCAATCTGCTCAATCTACAGTCGCCTATCCTCGCCCAATCGTGGACCCAGCCGCCAAGCAAGAACATCTGAATCAACTGCTCGGCCAACTGCTTGGCCCAACTGGGTTCGCTGAGGTCCGTTGGGTAGACACATGCGCCTCAACCAACACGGTTCTCGCCCTGCCCAACCGGCAAGGGCCCGACGTTCCCGTTGAACCCGCTGCAGGGTCAGCTGTTCTCGTCGCCGATCGCCAAACGGCGGGGCGGGGTCGGCTGGGGAGAGTGTGGGAGTCACCGGTTGGAAGTTCGTTGACGATGTCGGTACGCGTTCCGATGCCCGGAAACGGACACGCTCGGGCCGGGTTGGTGCCCTTGGCTGCTGGCCTTGCGGCCCGTGAAACGGTGTTGGCCCTCGGCGCGGCTGCCGAGCGGGTCGAATTGAAGTGGCCCAATGACCTCATGGACCCCGTCACCGGCCGCAAGTTGGCTGGCATCCTGTGCGAGTCAGGCATGGCTGGTGGGGTTGGCGGGGCCGCGCCGACCGTGGTGATTGGGGTCGGCCTCAACCTGTCCAGGCCGCCACAGGTCGACGGCGTGGTGGCCGAACGGGCCCAGTGGCTGAGTGAAATCGGTGCGACCGACATCGATCCGGTACACGCCGCTGCGGTACTTGCCACCGCAATCGTCAACGTGATTACTCACCTCGATGCCGACTTCGACGCCGTGATTGCACGAATCCGGAGCGAGTGCGCCACCATCGGCCGCACCGTGCGGGTCGAGCAGCACGCAGAGACATTCGGCGGCAGGGCAGTCGGCGTCGATGATCGCGGTGCTCTGATCGTCCAGCGGGCCGACACAGATCAGCAAGTAGCGGTACATGCCGCCGACGTGATCCACCTTCGCCCGACCACTTGATGGGTTGCCACTAGCGTGACCGCTGCCGAAGTCGGCGCCGCGGGAATGTCCCGCTGGACGGACCATGTGAAGGAACCCGCGTGAAGGGAATTGTGCTTGCTGGCGGCAGTGGGACTCGGTTGCACCCCGTCACCCGGGCGGTGTCCAAGCAGTTGCTACCCGTATACGACAAGCCGATGGTCTACTACCCCATCTCGCTGCTGATGCTGGCTGGTGTGCGCGAAATCCTGATCATCAGCACACCGCACGATCTGCCACTGTTCGAGCGTTTGCTTGGCGACGGGTCGGCCTTCGGCGTTCACTTCGACTACGCCATGCAGGCGGAACCGAACGGGTTGGCACAGGCGTTCGTCATCGGCGCATCCTTTATCGGCGGCCAGCCGGGCTGCCTCGTTCTGGGCGACAACATCATGTACGGCCATGGCTTGCCTGAACTTCTCCGCAAAGAAGTCACCCGGGTGGAGACTGAAGGCGGATGCTCGCTGTTCGGCTTTGTCGTGCAAGACCCAGAACGTTACGGCGTGGCCGAGATCGACGACACGGGCCGCATCTTGTCCATTGAAGAGAAGCCGACCGAGCCAAAGTCCAACCTTGCCGTCACCGGCCTCTACTTCTACGACGCATCAGTCTCCAAAGTGGCCGCTGAACTGCAGCCGTCTCCGCGCGGCGAGTACGAAATCACCGACGTCAACCGTTGGTATGTCGAGCAAGGCACGGCGCATCTCACTACGTTTGGCCGCGGCATGGCGTGGCTTGATATGGGCACACACGAATCGCTTCTCGAAGCGTCACAGTTCGTGCATGTGCTTGAAACCCGCCAGGGTGAACAGATTGCCTGTCTCGAAGAGATTGGTTACCGCAACGGATGGCTGAGCGCTTTGCAGTTGCGTGAATCTGCCGATCAGCATGGTAAGTCCACGTATGGAACGTATCTCAGGCGGTTGGCCGATTCCGTGAAGTAGCTGGGCGGGTGCCCCGCTGCCGACTTC
>JAYSSK010000050.1:0-2006 GCA_043720595.1 Acidimicrobiia bacterium | reverse complement strand
GAAGGCCGAGCGGTACGCCTGCACGGCCGCCCAAGGCTGCTTGCGTTCGGCCACGCTGAAGTAGTCGAACATGAAGGCGAAGTACGGCCGACCGGGATCCAGCCCGATCCCAGCCAGGAACGCGATGTCTTGAAACGTGCCACGAGGGTTGACGTAGGGAAACCGGAGTGGAAGCACCTCGACCGGTACGCCGGCTGCGGTTGCGCTGGGCAGCAGCGTGTTTTTGATGTACGCCGTTGCGACCCACACCTCGGACACGAGTTGGTACGCATCGTGGAATCGCTCGGGGAACACCGGCGACTCCCACGCCCAAAGGCCCACGGTCGGGCGCTCAGAACGCCCGTGGCGATGGAGGCTGGTGAGTGTGCTGCGTGTCTGATCGGCATTGAGCAACAAGACATCAACGTCGTAGCGAAACCCGTCGGCCGGTTCACCAGCGATGACCATGGGCTCACGTCGATGCACCGTGTCGTTGTGGTCAATGACGGAATACGGAATTGCCGAGGCTTTGATGGCCTGCAACGCGAGTCGCCCTTGCTCGCCGATGCCCAACTGCGCGCTGAGCAGGCCAACCACGTTGATGCCAGGTGCATAGCGCTCTGGAGGTGTCGGGAGAGCGATAACTCCGGCCAGTCTTTGCGGCTCTTCCAAGAAACGCGTTGGGCGTGAGATGGGTGTCCAGATACCTGCAGCGACGGCGTCGGTGCTGGCCCACTTCCTGAATGCCCCGTCGTCGTGCGCGAACGCGGAGCCCAGGTCTGGCCGGTGACGTGACATGGCTTCGAGGTGGCGGGACAAACCCGGACGGTGCGTCGATGGAGCAGCGAGAAACGCGACGAACGCGTCGGCGTCGGTGAATGGGTTGGGCGGTGCCTCACCGCCGTGACGCAGCGCGTGATGGAGCGACTCGGTGAACGCGAGTCGCATCGCGTCGTCATAACGATGACCGTTGGGCAGCGTGTCGTATGGGCGAACAATATGCGCGCTGACGGAGGCGAGGTCTATCAGGTGCGTTACCCGAGCATCGAGCATGGGCTGCAACATTGGATGCGCGCTGATCAACACCCGTGGCCACTCGCCAGCGAGGTCTGACAGCGCCCACGGCCGAGCAGGGGAGAACCCCTCGAAGCTGATCACAGCAGGTCCCGGACTTGTCGATTCGTTCGACTCTTCGTCGAAATTGCGAAACGAGCGAACGAGTTCAGGGCGAGCGATGTGAACGGAGGAATTGGAGGCGAGGAGCCCGTCGGGAGACAGCACAAGTTCATCGAACCAGGAGTGCGCAACACGGCTGAAACGTCCGTGACCTTCTAGCGGGTGATGGTGCATTCCATCGACCCACCGGTCCACGAGTGCGAGCCCCCGGCGAGTGAACAGGGCCAGGCCACGTTGCAAGTGTCCGTATGCGGCCAGATCCGACGCATCGGGGAGCCGTCCGTCGACCGGAACCGGTTGCGAGCGGAGAGCGACGAAACCGCCCGAACCCGCTGCGGCCAGATCCATGAAGTGTGTCAATGGGGTGTAGATCTCGAGATCGTCGGCTAGCAGCAGGACCCCGTTCCACGGTGGCGTCAAGCGTGCATCCGGCGCAGCTCCGGCGGTGGAACTGGGCAAGTTGGCGAGCATCGCCGCGATGAGACGCGGCTGCAAGGTGAGAACAACGTCAGTGGCCGGGTGCTCGGCCATCAGTTCGGCAACCCCCTCGGATCCGATCCAGCGTGAGGCGGGTGTCCAACGGCCGGGCTCACCTGTTGTGAGCCGGGCGACCTCGCCGAACCGGTCGTCGACCACCACCACCTGGAGGGCCACGCCTGGATGATGTTCGGCGAACGAACGGGCCGTCAGAACAGCTGAAGGCGTTCGCTCCGTGCTGGTGACGAGAAGGGCACCTACGGGTGCAGTGCCATCGTCCATCGCATCAGCATACGGCCCGCCGTGAGTGCCTCAGGGGCGATGTCGACGCGATGTTCACCGCTCGGCCGCGCCCGTGTCTGATGGGTTGCTCA
>JAYSSK010000049.1:0-4872 GCA_043720595.1 Acidimicrobiia bacterium | reverse complement strand
GCTGCATGAACGCAGCAGACGACCTCGTCGGAACGGATTGTGCGCCGAACTCGGAAACGAACCGTCCGAGCCGCGGGATTCGCCGCAGCCACACAGGGAAGTCTCGCTCTTTGCCGTGATACCAGCCGAAGTAGCAGTGGGTGTCTGACCCACCGCTCAGCGGGCCGGGGAGGATGCCTGAGTGTGCGCTGACTGGCCGTGATGGATCGGAGCGCGTGAGAGAACGATGAATGGCGAAATCCAGGACGGACTTGTTCCATGTGGGCAGTTGCTGCGCAGCTAGGTAGCGGCCGACCATATTGGCTGCCCGCTTACGGTTTTGCAGCGACTCGCCAGGTTCGATGTTGAGCGCGAGCGGTTCATTGTGGCCGGACCACTGGATGATTGACGGGTGGTGGCCGAGCAGCTCGACGGCTTCGCGTGCCTGTTCTACAGCTGGCTTACGTACGGCCCGCGAATAACCCCACTGCAGGGGAAGGTCTTGCCACAGCAACAGCCCGGCGTCGTCGGCTGCGTCGTACAAGGACGGATGCGAGATGTGGGCGTGCACGCGGAGCAGGTCCAGGTTGGCCTCGGTTGCGGAGCGAACCAGGTCTCGGGCTTCGTGTCCGGCAACTTCAGAGAGCGCCATACGAATGGGGCCAACGTTTGCTCCTTTGAGGTGGAGCCGTTCGCCGTTGATCTCGTAGATCCAGTTGCGTTGTCTGACTTGGCGCAGGCCGGTTCTCCGTTGCCGAGTGTCGGTGACGTTGCCGTCAGCATCGGAGACGGCGACCCGGACATCGACGAGGTGAGGCGTCCCCAACGATCGCGGCCACCACAGCGTGGGGTTGTCGACAGTCACCCGCCATTCGACGCGGTTCATGCCCGAGCCGAGCGGGTGCTGCTGAGAGTGGGTCGAAGTTGCCTTCCCTCCGTCAAACACGTCGGTGTCTACGGTGACCGTGCGGGCCGTGAGCGTGTCGAGGTTGGCCCTGATGGCCAGGGTTGCTCGGTGCTCGTCCGCTTCGATGCACAGCACCCTGACGCGCTCGATGCGGACAGACCCGGTTGAAACCAGCCGAACTGGCTGCCAGATACCACCGGGGTTCCAGTTGGGATGGATGCAATCCCAATGCTGGAAGACACCGGTGAGATTGCGTTTCGAGCTGCGCTGCTGTTGAGGAGTGCAGGCAACTTCAACGGACAAGACGTGCTCGGAGGAGCGTTGCAGGTGACCTGTGACCTCGAAGGAATGCGGAGCGAAGTACCCCTCGGTATCGCCGAGGTATTCGCCGTCGAGCCAGATGTCGCCTTGATAGAAAATGCCGTCGAACTGCAGCCACCACCGAGGATCTTCCGCCCTATCCGGGTTCTCTGCCGAGGTCCTGACAAGAGGGGGCGGTGAGGTGAAGTGGTTGCGGTACAGCAGCGGACCATCGGTTTCGGAAAACGCTTCTCGACTCCGCCAGTGGTGCGGCACATCGACCGTGTCCCAAGCAGAGTCGTCGAAACCCGGGTCTGCTGAGCGGCGGCGCAATTCGTCGTCCGCCACGGCGGCTTTCCACCCTGTGCTTAGTTCCATCACCGGGCAACGGTAGCGGCATGAGCAGGAGGATTGAGCGGTATCGGTTCTTGGTGGGTGCCGGTTTTCTCATTGCCGCGAGTTCTCGTTCGCACCATCAGCAGACGTCAAGTACCGATACGCTTCGCCGAGTGAGAAGGCTTCTTCCTCGGCTCTGGGCGCGTGCAACCGGGTTCACCGTCCATCCGCCAGAGCAACCGATTCCAGCGAAGTGTGTTGTTATTGGGTTTCCGCACACCACCAATTGGGATTTCCCTGCGTGCCTTTACGTTGCTGACCAGTCCGGGGTGCGCGTCAAGTGGCTTGGCAAGAAGCAGTTGTTCCGCGGACCAATGGGCCCCGTGATGCGAGCACTAGGCGGTGTCTCTGTTGCGCGTGACTCCAAGCAGGGTTTGGTGTCGGCTCTCGTAGAGGAGTACCGGTCAGCTGATCAGTTGGCCATTGTGATACCCGCAGAGGGAACTCGATCGAAGGTTGATTACTGGAAGTCTGGCTTCTACCGAATCGCCTTGGAAGCGAACGTGCCGATTGCATGTGCGTTCTTGGACGCCTCGACCAACTCCGGTGGGTTCGGACTCGTGTTCACGCCGACCGGCGATGTGCGCGCAGACATGGACCGGATCCGTGCGTTCTACGCAGACAAGAGGGGTCTGAAGGCGGCGAATTCCGGCGTTCCTCGCCTACGCGAAGAGGACGAACCAGTCGCGGCCGATGCTCAAAGTGCAATGGTCGACCCGCCTCAAGACTGAGAGTCGCTGGCTAACAGGGTTGGGAAGTCCAGTTCACCCTGGGTGAGAAGCTGTTGGCATGCATGAACTGTTCGAGCTCACGAACCACGGCCCAGACACGTTCGTCGGGTCGGGCCTCGCGTACCCATGGGGAGGCCTGTACGGCGGGCACATTGTTGCGCAAGCGTTTCTGGCCACAGCGAGAACGGTCGACCCAGAGTTCCTCCCTCATTCTCTGCGCGCATATTTCATCCGGCGCGGAGACAGCTCGGAACCGATTCGTTTCGAGGTGGACCGCACCCGAAACGGCCGGTCGTTCTGCACCAGGCGCGTTGTTGCCCGGCAGGCCAACGGTGTCATTCTCAACCTCGAATCATCGTTCCAGAAGGTCGAGCCGTCTCCTGACGTACAGGCACTGCAGATGCCGACGGCAAAAACAATGCCACTGGACACGAAGAGTTCCTCGTGGAGTTCCCTGTTCGACCGGCGAATAGTTCACTCGGACCAAATTGCTGCGCCGGTCAACGCGTGGATGAAGGTCACCGACTCTTTGGGTGACGACCCGGTGTTACACGCAGCGGCGCTCGCATATGTCTCAGACGATTTGCCGGCTGATGCGGTGAACCGATTGCACCCCGCATATGTCGAGCTGCCGCCGGGGGTTGACGATGACTTCACCGGAGCAAGCCTTGATCACTCGGTCTGGTTCCATCGGCCGGTGCAAGCAGACCAGTGGAATCTGCATCACTTGGTGTGTCACAGCTTCAACGGCTCTCGTGGTCTGGCTATTGGCCAGGTGTTCTCTGAGGCAGGAGTCCATGTCGCGTCGGTCGCTCAAGAGTTCCTGTGTCGTGAACGCAAGGATCGGAGTTGAACCCCGGTTGAGCAACCCATCGGACACGGCTCGTAGAGGGCGTGACGATCGGCACGAGCTTCTCTCATCGAATACGCCCGTTTGTGAGCGACGTGTGACCATCCCGTCACAAAGCGGAAATCCTCACTGCGGACGCGCTTCGTACCGTGCATCGCATGGAGCACCACCTGCCTCTTCGAGCCTCTTCCGCCCCTAGTCCTGTCGCAGCATCCGGAACGGTCCCTCCGATTCCCGGGTCAACACAGTCCCCACAGGCCGAGCCCAAGACACTTGTCGAGCGGCGCAAGCTGCTCGGCCTGGCAGGCCTTGGTGCCAGCGCTGCAGCGGCATCGATGGTGTGGCCTTCGGCTGCCCTAGCAGCAGCCAAGGCGACGCCGAAGGCGAAATCTGCAACGAAGCCAACCGCGAAGCCGGGCGCAAAGACTGCCGCACCGACCACGGTTGCCAAGAAGCCGGTGCGCAAGGTGAAGCTCGGTTTCATTGCCCTCACCGACGCTGCGCCGATCATCATGGCAAAGGAACTCGGGTACTTCACGGAGCGGTCCCTCGACGTCGAAGTGCTGAAGCAGGCATCTTGGCCCGCCCTTCGCGATGCGCTGTTGAACAACCAATTGGATGGTGCCCATTCGCTGTTCAGCCTGCCGTTCTCGGTGGCCACCGGCATTGGGGGCAACCGGTCCAAAGACCTCAAGATCGCCATGGTCCTGAACCAGAACGGCCAGGGCATCACGTTGCAACGTGACATCGACGAGGTTCCTTACGGAGACCTTGCGGCGGCGAAGAAGTGGTTGGAAGGTAAAGACGCCCCGGCGATGGCGATGACGTTTCCGGGAGGAACCCACGACATCTGGTTGCGCTACTGGCTGGCTGCCACGAAGGCAGACACGTCACGGATCAAGATCAGCCCGGTTCCACCGCCACAGATGGTGCAGAACATGTCGGTCGGCAACGTGCAGGCTTACTGCGTAGGCGAACCGTGGAACGCGGTGGCCGTGGAGCGCGAGATCGGGTTCACGTATCTGGCAACCCAAGACTTGTGGCAGAACCACTCGGAAAAGGCGCTCGTGGTCGGCTCGAAGTTCTCGAAGGACACCGACACGCTTTCCGATGTGATGGCCGCGATTCTCAAAGCCTCTCGCTGGTTGGACGACCTCAACAACCGTGCGAAGGCTGCTGACACACTCGCTGCAGAGAAGTACGTCAACGCTCCAGCGAACGACATTCGCGGCCGGCTGGTCGGCAAGTACAACCTGGGTTCCGGCTTGGGCACACGGGACTTCGCGGGAAATCAGATGCAGTTCTTCCGTGGTGGCAACGTGTCGATGCCGCGCCGCGGGCACGCTGTGTGGTTCATGGCCCAGTTCCAACGCCTTGGCCTGCTCAAGGAGGCTCCACCGTTCCAGGCGTTGGCCGACGAGCTGATCATGACCGACCTGTACGCGAAGGTCGCCGCCGCCGAAGGCGTTGCGATCCCGAACGACGATATGTCGAGCTTTGAAGTGAAGCTTGACAAGACGACGTTCGATCCGAAGAAGCCGCAACAAGAAGCCGCTCGGCCATGACCATGTTCCTCGCCTCTGCTGATGTCGAGGCAAGAGTTGTGTCGGGCTTCCGTCCGGGCAGCAGCTCCAGCCCAGAATCGAACTCCGGAATCAACTTCAGCACCGACTTCGACACCAACGTTCTGGCCGGGGTTGTTGCAGAAA
>JAYSSK010000048.1:0-4877 GCA_043720595.1 Acidimicrobiia bacterium | reverse complement strand
ACTTCGACAATTCATCGGGCAAGCTCGGCCCCAACGGCATTGGCACTTCAACTGCGTCGCTGACCGAGCAGAAGCTTGCCTGGATCAAAGACGGCGCTGGCGATCGCTTCGCAGACATCGAAATCGAGATCGGCGCGTATTTCACGGCGGTCACAAGCGACCGTCAGGCTGGCCTCGACAAGTACAGCGCCTCGATGGGCATGGCCCCAGAAGCGGTGGCCGAGCACCCTCACGCGCTCATCGGATCGGTCGACTTCATCTGTGACCTCATCCAAGAACGGCGAGAGCGCTACGGCATCTCGTACATCACAGTCGGCAAGGCGAACCTTGAAGCGTTCGCCCCGGTCGTCGCCCGCCTCAGCGGCACCTGATCACGCTCGAGTCATGTGGTCGGGAACGTCAGCCCGGCCAATCTGGTGCCGACGTCGCCGACAAAGGTGGCGGCGCCTGTCGTGAGGTTGATGCTGAACAACACGTCGCCCCCATCGAGCGCTGCGTAGCCACGGTTCGATACCGCTTTACCGGCGACAACCTCGCTCACGATGTCGAATGTTGCCGCAGAACTGCCCTGGAAGCCGAGTCGACCAACAGGGTTCAGCACTCCGTCGTTCGGCGGGTTCTGGGTGGCGAGTTGATCGGACACCGTGTCCAGATCGAAGAGCGTGGTCGCCGTCGACGCATCGTTGTCGTTGTTCGTATAGGCGACCGCTCCGACACCGTTCGTGCGGGTAGTGCCGGTTCGGATGAACGCGTCGACGGTGGCTGCGCCGGTATCAACGTTGATGCGCAGGTTTTGGCCATTGTCGCTCACGACACGGAGCCGGTCCACGGTCGGGTTGAAGTCCATTCCGAAGTTGACGCCGTCGAGTGGGACCGAGACCCGCGCTTTGAACTCGGGCTTCGAGCCTGCCGGGTCAAGCACGTACAATCCACCTGCGTTGCCGAGGGCGTAAATCGCGCCGGAAGAAGGCCTCGTGTCGATACCGATCAGGCGCGTGTCTGGTGCCGTCAGCGCCGACGTGCTCATCAGCGTCATGTTTTCGGCCGGGCGGTTCAACTTGAAGCAGATGAGTCGCTGGTTCATCGTCAGGCCGTATGCGATCTCGGTGCCGCCGTTGGCTCGCTCCGAGCACTTTGGCGGTGGTGCCGCCTGTGCACCGGGCACCCCGACCGATGGTGACAGTAGGGCCAACACAGCGCCACCGACCAGGGCGGATCCAAACTTCGCAGCTCGGTTCATGATTCTCCAATCCGGCGTGCACCCGCACGACTCGTCTGACCCTTGTTCGTCGCCCTGCCTGTGGTGGATCTCGGAATCTCTCCGACGATGGCGCCTAGCGTGGGCAAACGAGCGACGGACCCATCGGTGCTCGCGGCGCCGCTCCATCCAATCAAGTGCAATTGCCGGACACGGACCCTCATGAACCCACAACCGAGCCACTCGAACCCCAACCATTCACGCGCCGCCACCATGCCGTGGACGCAGCTTGCTGATCACCGTGCCTGGTTAGCGGCCGAGGCGTTGCGGCTCGTGGAGTTCAGTGCGAAGTCGGTGCACCCCGATGGCGGGTTTGCCTGGTTGAACGGAGAGGGTCAGCCAGAACTGGATCGACCGGTCGAGACATGGATCACCACACGCATGACCCATGTGCTCGCAGTCGGGTCACTCATGGGTATCCCCGGCTGCACACCACTCGTAGACCACGGGATTGCGGCGCTGCGATCGATTTTGGCAGACCCCGATTACGGCGGTTGGTTTTCTGCCAGTGACCGTCCGAACAACGGTGAGAAGCGCGCATACGAACAGGCGTTTGTCGTGCTCGCTGCAAGCTCGGCCACACTTCTCGGGCGGCCGGGTGCAGCTGAGCTGTTGATTCAAGCAACAGAGACCGTCGTTGCTCGGTTCTGGGACGACGAGCTCGGTCGCATGATCGACGTTGCCTCACGGGACTGGGGGGACCGAGAGCCCTACGGCGGAGCAAACGCGAACATGCACTCCGTCGAGGCATTCCTCGCAGCGGCCGATGTCACCGGTGACCCCCTATGGTCGCAACGCGCGCTTCGTATCGCCGAGTTCTTCATCAACACCAACGCACGAGCGCGGGGTTGGCGAATCCCAGAGCACTTCGACCAGGACTGGACCGAGCTTCCGGAGTACAACCGAGCTACTCCCGCTCATCAGTTCCGCCCGTTTGGCGCGACGGTGGGCCACGGCTTCGAATGGTCCCGGCTGTGTCTGCACCTCGGCGCCTCGCTTGGCAACGCAGCACCGACGTGGCTGTTGGAGGCGGCGCGTGGCTTGTTCGATCGGGCGACCGCCGATGGCTGGCAGGGCGACGGGTTCCTGTACACAACCGACTGGTCCGGCGCTGCAGTTGTTTCCGACCGGCTGCACTGGGTGGTGTGTGAGGCAATCGCTGCGGCAGCAGCGCTGCAGCGCGCAACCGGCGAACCGTTTTACGAGGAGAATTACCGGACCTGGTGGGACCTTGCAGAACAATGCTTCATCGACAAAGCGCACGGCTCTTGGTTCGCCCAGCTGGACGACTCCAACAAGCCGGCTTCAAGTGTGTGGTCCGGCAAACCCGACACGTACCACGCGTTTCAGGCAACTCTGCTTCCTCGCCTCCCCTTGGCACCATCGCTGGCAACGGGCGTGGCGAAAGGGCTACTCAACAGTTAGAGCTCAAGGACCGATGGCTCAAGGTGCACCGCTGTCCTGCCGACATCTTCCCCATGCGAACCGCGCCGCAGGAATTGGGTTCGGTCGGTCGCGTAGCCGTTGCTCTCCTCAGCGGTCCCCGGTCCGTTCACCGTTCTCATCGCAGCGCGGATCGCCGCGAAGCGGATGCTGCGCCTCAGTCGGACAAATGGCTCACCGCCGTCGGCTTACTCGTCAGCGTCTGCACGGCCCTATACGTTTGGCCGATCGGCCTGAACGCTGCGAGTTTCGGTGGCCAGTTGGCCCTCTACGAAATCGCCTACGCGTTCACGTCGATCGTTGCGGTGTGCGTCGCGTCGCCACGTCTCGTGACCGCTGTGCGGAATCGGTCGTTTGTCGGGTTCGCAGTTTGCGTCTACTTTGCCGGGCTCGCTCTTGTGGTGGCGCGCCATCCAACACCATGGGCAGTTCTCATCGCGCTCGAGATCGCCGGTGCCACAGCGCTTGCCGTGCTCCTGGGAGACATGGTTCGCACCAAGGCCCTCCGGAGCTTCCTTCGTGTGAGTTGCTGCTTTATTGCAATGCAGTTCGCGGTCGGGTTCGCGCAGGTGCTCCGCAACGGTTCGGTCCTTGGGCCATGGGCCAGCGAAACAGAGTTCGGATTCAGGCGTATCGCGGGGCTTGTCGGTGCCTCTGGCACGATGACCTTTGCCAACGTGCTCGGAATCGCAGCCGCAATCTTGTGTGCCATCCATCTACAGGCTGCGGGGACAATGAGCTTCGGGAAACCAGATCGCTTGGCGGTCTCTTGCACAGTTGTACTGGCTTCAGCCGTCGTCGGCCTTTCGCTGTGTCGAACCGCAATCGTCGCTTGGGCAGTGATCTTCGTGGTTGGAATGGTTTCCAAGAACCGTCGACAGCTTGCGCCGGTGCTCTTAGCGATGTTATGTGCACTTGGATTATCGGTGGCTGCCCGTGCCGATGGATGGATCAGCCGAGGCAAGTCGTCGGTTGCAGGGACGGAAGCAGCCGGGTCAGGCCGGATGGCGTTGAACAGGCAAGCGATCGAGATCTTCAAGACGGACCCGATCCTCGGCGTGGGGCTGAGCAACTACCGGGAAGTCATCCGACACCACCCCGAGATCGACGCATTGTCAACGGAAGACTATGTCGTTCACAACGCCCCGCTCTTTGCTTTGGCCACCACAGGCGTCGTTGGGATCGGCGCCTTGCTTCCGTTGCTCGGTTGTGTGGTCGTTTCGGCTTGCCGGCGCGGAACTTGGGGTATCGGAGTGCTGGCGTCCGCTGTCCCGATCCTCTTGCTGGCTCGTCAATTGTTCATCGGCATCGGCTTCATGTGGCTCGGCCTGATCGTCGGGTTGTCCCTCAGTCAACCAAGTCGATCCCGTGCAGAGAACACAGATCACGGAGGCCGCTTGCGGCGATTCCCACGGCGGCCGCTGCCATTGCGAGGGCATGCCACGAGGGGACAAGGTTCGACATCAGGCCCGACGGGTGGTGCCTCGCCAGCAGAAGCACCGGCAACAGGTGGGCGAGCACTCCCCCGTAACTGATGGCCATCAAGGTGTGGAGTACCCGTTCACCGGGCGCAATGCCACCGATCGATGGGCGATCCCGATCCTCAACGATGAAGTCCGTAAGCGTCACTACAATCTCGATGGCGAGAATGAACATCAGTGCGTCGGCGAACAGCCCAGAAGGTGTCCCAAGGGCCAGCATTGCGTAGACGACGGCGTAGAGGAAGTCTCTCGTCACGTGAAGCCGCAGTTCTGGCCTTGTCACCTCCAGCCGCCCGGGCAGGTTCGCTTTGTACTCGTGGTACCACAGCGTGTCCGCGCCGCCAAGCAGCACGTTGATCAGCAACAGCACAACTGCGGTGGTCATGACAGTTCTCCCGAGTAGGTGAGCAGCGACCTGCTGCCCATCCGGACCGCCACTGCAATTGACAAAGCGTTGGGCTCACAGCGCGCTTGCACGACCACGTCGAACCGGCTCGGAGTCAGTCGGAGCCTTCCAAGTGCGACACTGCGTAGGGTTAACAGGTTGAACCCGTCCTGAATCGCCATGTCGAAATCGAGCGCCACACCAAAGCGGGCCGGCCCGATCCGTTCGCGTACCCCGCCTGACAAGTCTGCCGAGGCCACCAAGTGACCGGCACACAATTCATCCGGTCGGACTGGGCCGAGATAAGTAG
>JAYSSK010000047.1:0-13565 GCA_043720595.1 Acidimicrobiia bacterium | reverse complement strand
CTACGCCGAGACATCCGATTCTCGACGCAAGTCAATGCAGCAGTGTGGGACGAAGCAACGCACCGCTGGACGCTGAGCACCTCGGCCGGCACTGAGGTCTCTGCGCGCTTCTACGTCATGGCCACTGGTTGCTTGTCCATGCCAAAAGACGTGGACATCGACGGCGTCGACCAGTTCACCGGCGAGACTTACTGGACCAGCCGGTGGCCCCACGCTGGAGTCGACGTCACGGGCAAGCGTGTGGCGGTGATCGGTACTGGTTCGTCAGCCATCCAGTCCATTCCGCATCTAGCTGCCGCAGCTTCGGAACTGACGATCTTCCAGCGCACGCCGAACTTTTCGATACCGGCGCACAATGGCCCGCATCGCACCGACAAGGTTGCGGCGTTCGCCGAGGATCGTGACGCCTACCGAACTGCCGCTCGCCGGTCCGGCGCGGGCGTGCCGATCACACCAGCCGTTCGCAGCACGCTCGCAGTGACCAACGAAGAACGTCTGCGGACATACGAAGCGGCGTGGCAGAACGGCGGCATCATCGAGTTCACGGGTACGTTCAACGATCACGGGACAAACCCTGATGCGAACGACAAGCTGTCGGAGTTCGTACGGTCGAAGATTCGCGCCACGGTGAAAGACTCCGTCACCGCCGAAGCGCTGTGTCCCCGGAGCTTCCCGATCGGGACGAAGCGCCTATGCGTGGATACCGGTTACTACGAGACTTTCAACCGGCCAAACGTACGCCTTGTCGATCTCAACGCGCATCCGCTGAAGGGAATCGGTCAACACGGTGTCGAACTGCTTGATGAGACCATCGATGCCGACGTCATCGTGTTCGCGACGGGTTTCGACGCAATGACGGGCGCAATCGTGGCTGTCGACATCACCGGACGCGGGGGAGTCACCCTGGCCGAAGGCTGGTCAGCGGGGCCTCGCACTTATTTGGGTCTCCAGGTCGAAGGCTTTCCAAACCTGTTCCTGGTGACCGGTCCTGGCAGCCCCTCGGTGTTGTCGAACATGATTGTGTCAATCGAGCAACACGTGAACTGGATCACTGATTGTCTGGTTCGTATGCGCGCCGACGGATTCGAAACGATCGAACCCACACCAACTGCGGTTGAGGGCTGGGTCGACCATGTGAATGCGTTCGCGGGAATCACGCTGTTCCCACGAGCGAAGTCTTGGTACATGGGAGCCAACGTCCCCGGCAAGCCGAGAGTGTTTCTTCCGTATCTCGGGGGCGTGGATCGATACCGCATTGCATGCGAGGAAGTGGTCGACCGGGACTACTTCGGGTTCGTTCGCAGCGGTCCGTCGGGCCAGGTTCGCCGTGACGGCGTGCTGCGCGGCCTCCAGCCAGACGTAGCCATCATGTTGGACCTGGTGGCCCAAATGGGCATTCCGCCCCTCGAGTCGTTCTCGCCGATCGAGGCGCGCGCCCTGATGCAAGCCGGTTATGCGGTCCGTGCCCCTGGGCCTGTGGTCGGCGAGACGATCGATATCTCGGTGTCGGGTGCCGAAGGTCCACTCGAGGCCAGGCTCTACCGGCCAGCGACCAGCGGACCGCACCCGGTTGTGGTGTGGTTCCATGGCGGTGGATGGGTGATCGGTGGCGCCGACTCCGACGATCCGTTCTGCCGGTTCCTCTGCGTTGCGACAAATTCCGTCGTGGTCTCGGTCAACTATCGCCACGCGCCCGAGGCAAAGTTTCCTGCTGCACCCGACGACGCCTTCGCCGCGGTGAAATGGATCGACACCCACTCAAGCGAACTGGGCGGCGACGGACATGCCGTGTCCATTGCTGGTTGGAGTGCTGGCGCAAACCTGGCGGCCGGCGTTTGCCAGCGGGCTCGCGACGAGGGCGGGCCGAAGATCGCCCGTCAATTGCTGGTGTGCCCAGTCGCCGACAGCGACTTTTCGCGGGCGTCGTATCAGGAGAATGGCGAACGGTACGGGCTGACGGCGTCGATGATGCGGTGGTTCTTCGACAACTACACCGACGAGACTCAACGAAACGATCCGAGAGTGGCGCCCCTTCGTGCTGCGTCACTTGCCGACCTGCCCCCTGCGGTGGTTGTGACCTGCCAGTTCGACCCGTTGCGAGACGAGGGCAATGCCTACGCCGCCGCCATGGCGAAGGCTGGTGTTCGTGTACAGCACATCCAAGCAGCCGGTCACATCCACACGTCGTTGTTGGCAGTCGACACGCTCCCGACCGGCGCACCAATTCGCGACGAACTAACTCGAGCGTTTGTGGGGTTATCCGCCGACGTAGGTCGCTAAATGTTGCCCGGTGAGCGTAGATTTCTTCGCAACGAGTTGAGCCGGGGTGCCTTCGAAGACGATGCGACCCCCTTCGTGGCCCGCTCCTGGCCCAAGGTCAATGATCCAGTCCGCATGGGCCATAACCGCCTGGTGATGTTCGATCACGATGACCGACTTGCCTGAATTGACAAGCCGGTCGAGCAGGCCGAGCAGCTGTTCCACATCTGCGAGGTGCAGGCCGGTAGTTGGTTCGTCGAGCACGTAGACATTGCCCTTTTCGGCCATGTTGGTGGCGAGCTTCAGCCGCTGACGTTCGCCACCGGACAACGTTGTGAGGGGCTGCCCGAGGCTGACGTAGCCGAGGCCGACATCGACGAGACGGGCCAAGATCGAATGCGCTGCAGGAGTGCTCGCTTCGCCACCGTCGGCGCCGAAGAACTTCTCGGCTTCGACGACCGGCATGGCCAACACTTCACTGATGTTGCGCCCCGCGAGGTGATAGTTGAGGACCGAAGCCTCGAAGCGCTTGCCATCACACTCTTCGCACACCGTCGCAACGCCGGCCATCATGGCCAGGTCGGTGTAGATCACTCCAGCGCCGTTACACGTGGGGCAGGCTCCATCGGAGTTCGCGCTGAACAGCGCCGGCTTCACACTGTTGATCTTCGCAAACGCCTTGCGGATGGGTTCCAGTAGACCTGTGTATGTTGCTGGGTTACTTCGCCGGGAACCCTTGATGGCGCCCTGATCCACCGAAACGATTCCTTCGCGAGGTGACACCGAGCCGTGGATCAACGAGCTTTTCCCCGACCCTGCAACGCCGGTGAGCACCACGAGCACACCCAGCGGAATGTCGACATCTACCTTCTTCAGGTTGTTGGTGCTCGCCCCGCGGACAGTCAATACACCTGCCGCGGATCGAACGGACTTCTTCAGAGCAGCACGGTCGTCGAGGTGCCTACCCGTCAGCGTGCCACTAGCCCGGAGCCCTTTGACTGTGCCTTCAAACACCACTTCGCCGCCGGCCTTACCCGCGCCAGGCCCAAGATCCACAACATGATCTGCGATGGCAATCGCTTCTGGTTTGTGTTCAACCACCAGCACGGTGTTGCCCTTGTCTCGCAGGCGTAGGAGCAACAGGTTCATCCGCTCGATGTCGTGTGGATGGAGGCCAATCGTCGGTTCGTCAAACACGTAGGTGACGTCGGTGAGCGACGACCCGAGATGACGGATCATCTTGGTGCGCTGAGCCTCGCCGCCGGAGAGGGTTCCTGACGGCCGATCGAGACTGAGGTACCCCAAGCCGATTTCGACGAACGAGTCCAGCGTGTGTTGCAGCTTCTCAAGCAAGGGTCCAACGGATGGTTCCTTCAATCCGCGCACCCAAATGGCGAGGTCGCTGATCTGCATGGAACACGCGTCGGCGATGCTGACCTTGTTGATCTTGGAAGACCGGGCCGCTTCGTTGAGGCGTGTCCCGTCGCAGTCTGGGCACGTTGTGAACGTGATGACCCGGTCGACGAAGGCTCGGATATGGGGCTGCATCGCTTCGACGTCTTTGGATAGGAACGACTTCTGAATCGACGGAATGACGCCGGTGTAGGTGAGGTTGATGCCGTCGACCTTGATTTTCGTCGGCTCTTTGTACAGCAGATCGTTGAGTTCCTTCTTGCTGAACTTGCTGATCGGCTTGTCAGCGTCGAAGAATCCGCAGCCGCGAAAGATGCGACCGAACCAGCCTTCCATGCTGTACCCGGGGATGATCAGCGCGCCTTCGTTGAGCGACTTGCTTGCGTCGTACAGCTGGGTGAGGTCAAAGTCCGTTACCGAACCCATCCCTTCGCACCTCGTGCACATTCCCCCCGCGCGGTTGAAGGTGCGCTTTTCGACCTTCTTCTCGCCGCCCTTCTCGATGGTGATTGCCCCGGCACCACTGACTGTTGCGGTGTTGAACGAAAACGCGTTCGGCGACCCGATGTGCGGTTTCCCAAGGCGGCTGAACAGGATTCGCAACATCGCGTTGGCGTCTGTGGCGGTGCCGACCGTGGAACGGGTGTTTGCGCCCATTCGTTCCTGATCAACAATGATCGCGGTCGTGAGGCCGTCCAGGACATCGACGTCTGGCCGTGCAAGCGTGGGCATGAAACCTTGCACGAACGCGCTGTAGGTCTCGTTGATCATCCGCTGCGATTCCGCTGCGATGGTGCCGAACACCAGGGAACTCTTGCCCGATCCGGACACACCCGTGAATACCGACAGCCTCCGCTTCGGGATGTCGATACTGATGTCGCGCAGGTTGTTGACCCGCGCACCTTGCACGCGGATCATGTCGTGGCTGTCGGCTGGGTGGAGTCCCGAGGATTTGTTCATGGTGTCCGATAACCTCAGCGAGGTCAGCTCACGCGAACTTGAAGTTGAGGTAGGTGCCGACTGCGGCCATGGTGGTTCCTCCGGATTTGTGCAGGATCTGCAAGATCTGACAGTGCGAACATAGTGTCGTCGGAGTGCTCTTTAGTCGTGAACGACGGACCGCTACAGGGGTGCCCGCATGGCGGCTACTCGGTCACCGGCGCTGAGGAACAACGGGACAGCAGGCCATTTCGTGGTGAACGTCTGCGACGACGGATCCAACTCGATCTCCAGGCGGTGCGGAGTTTCGAGGAGCACCACGTCTACGGCCACTCGCCCATTGGGCAACGTCGTTGCACTTGCAGCGAAGGGAGCGTCAGCGACCGTGAACCAGTCAGCGGTGAGCGGGAGGTCGAGCGACTCGGAGCCTTCACCCTCGTCGATCAAAATGCGATCGCCGTTGAGTGATAGCTGGATCCCCTGTACCGTGCGCTGCGATCGAGAGAGAAACGGCGCAGGCTTCAACGTCAGGGCTGGTCCGTCGGGGTCAGCCAGCCCGGCCTGTCCGACGAATTCGGCGAAGTGCGGTGGGCCGCCGTTCAGTCGTTGCGCCGCGGTTGGCTGGGCCAGCTGTTCGAGACGCTGCGCAAGGGCCGCATCAGCAGCTGTGGGAACGCGTGCCTCAGAAAGTTTCGATTCTGCTGCCGAGCCCATGGCGGGTACGAGGTGTTCCCACATCAGGTCGAGAACGGGTTGCATGTTCTCGGTGCAGCTGAACATCGCAACGACGGCCTGCTGCTCTGGGAGAACCACCATGTACTGCCCGAAAGCGCCGTCTCCGCGGTAGCCATGGAGGCACATCCACAGCTGGAACCCGTACCCACGAGCCCAGTCGGGCTGTTCGCGCTGCGGGTTCGGGATTTGCACGCTGGAGGCCGCCTTCACCCATCCGTCTGGGAGTAGCCGGGCTCCGTCGTTCACCCCATCGTCCAGATACAGCTGTCCCAGCCGAGCTATTGCGTCCAGGTTTGTATGCACACCTGAGAATCCGAGGTCGATGCCCGGTGTGAACTGGGACCAGCGAAAGTCGCCAACGCCGATCGGATCCAATACCCGCGGCCGAAGATAGTCAACAAGACGTTGGCCTGCGAGTTGCTGCAAGATGGTCGCCAGCGCAAGAACAGGCGGCTGGTTGTAGGCAAACAACCTCCCGGGCTCGGCATCAGGTGGGATCTGGAAGAAGCCCTGCAGCGGATCTTGGGGGTTGGCGACAAACGCTTCAATCATCGTCTCTCGGTCGTGGCCGGTTGCCATTGACGCGATATGTCTGATGCGCATTTTCTTCGTACGCTCGTCGGCGTTGGTGAAGTAAGTGGGCAGATGATCGCTCACCAAGTCGTCAAGACCAAGTCGTCCCTCGGCGAGTTGCAACGCAAGCGCGGTTCCGGTGAATGACTTGCTGAGCGAATACACCAGCCTGCTCCGGGCGCCACCGTGCGGCGCCCAGTACCCTTCTGCGATGCGGTGCCCGTTTCGGTGGATGATGAGCCCGTGCGGCTCGATTCCTGGTGAAGCCTCGAGGGCGTCGATGAAGGCCCCGATTGCATCCGGGTCAACGTGTTGCTGGGACGGGCTGGAATTCGCGATGAACATCCGCCCCATGGTGGCACGGAGTCGCACGACATTCCGTGCCCGGGCTCGGCCGAGGCTGTCACACCCATCGGCAACACTGGGCAGGTGACTCAACACTTGGCCGGTTCGTATGTCTGAAGCTGCTGTGCACCTGCACCGGGTTCTGGTGGCAATGGCTGGCCCTGACGCCATGGCTCGCGCCGATCAGCTGGCGGCGGTAGAAGCTCTCGTCGATGATCGCGTCAACGTGCTGGTGGTCCAGGCCACCGGGTGGGGCAAGTCGGCGGTTTACTGGGCCGCTACATCTGCTCTGCGGGCGCAGGGCCACGGTCCGACGCTCATCGTGTCACCCCTGTTGGCACTGATGCGTGACCAGGTTTCGGCGGCCACCGCCGCCGGCCTCACTGCGGCAACCATCAACTCCACCAACCCTGATGACTGGGACGCCGTGCTGAGTAAGTTGTCTGCTGGGAGCGTTGACGTGCTGCTGGTGTCGCCTGAGCGGCTAGCCAACCCTCGGTTCGCCGCACTCCTTCCGGGCATGATTGCGTCGGCCGGGCTGATCGTCATCGACGAGGCGCATTGCATCTCGGACTGGGGTTTTGACTTCCGCCCCGATTACCAACGTCTCGCCAAGAAGCTGGTCCACGTCACGGCAACAGCTTCGAGCGAGATGGGTTGCTCAAGCTCGGGTTCAACTCCGATCCAGCCACTCGCCGCTCGGCCGCGCCCGGTGCTGGCAACAACAGCCACCGCCAACCACCGGGTGACGGTCGACGTGGCTGCGCAGCTCGGTGACAACACGCGAACGTTCCGAGGCTCGTTGGCGCGTTCGTCGTTGCGGCTTGCGGTTGTTCCTGGCCTCGGTGCGCTCGAACGGTACGCATGGGTGGCAGACGCACTGTCCACTTTCGAAGGTTCTGGAATTGTCTATGCACTTACGGTTGCAGAAACCGAACGTCTCGCCGGGTTTCTCACCTCTCAAGGTTTCAACGTGGCTGCCTACTCCGGACAGCTCGATTCGTCCGAGCGAGAACGCGTCGAAGACCGGCTCCGAAACAACGACCTCAAGGCAGTGGTCGCCACGTCGGCGCTCGGCATGGGCTATGACAAGCCAGACCTTGCCTTCTGCATCCATGTGGGTTCGCCGTCGTCGCCCGTTGCGTACTACCAACAGGTCGGCCGAGCAGGGCGCGCACTCGATCAAGCGTTGGCTGTCTTGCTTCCTGCTGAAACCGACGAACGCATCTGGGAGTACTTCGCCACGGCTGGTGTTCCCGACGAAGCCCGAGTTGCAACAATCCTCGCCGCGCTTGGCGATGGTCCCATGAGCGTGGTGGCACTCGAAAGCACCACCGGCATCAGGCGCGGTCGTCTGGAAGGTCTCCTGAAAATCCTTGCCGTCGACGAGGCAGTCCAACGAGAGGGGTCTCAGTGGGCGGCCACTGGCAGCGGGTGGGTTTACGACTCCCAACGCTGGACGGCCTTGGCCGAAGTTCGCCAACGCGAGGCAAACCTCATGCGGTCCTTCGCTGCCGGTGCTGGTTGTCTCATGCGGTTCTTGCAGGTATCGCTCGACGACCCGGCACCCGAAGATTGTGGTCGGTGCTCGGTGTGTACCGGGGTGCTGCCGCCGCCTGGACCCAGCCCTGCTGCGGCAACTGTGCAAGCCGCACGTGTGTTTACGCGCGGTCAAGACGTCGTCATCGAACCACGCAAGCGGTGGCCTTCAGGCGCAGGTCCGAAGGGTGCCATTGTCAGCTGTGTCGAGGGTCGGGCCCTTGCGTTTGCCGACGACCCCGGGTGGGCAAGCGAACTCGCAGTGCTCCGAAATGGTCCAGCTGACCAAGCCGTTCTCGATGGCATGGTCGACGTTCTTCGCCGGTGGCGGACCACGTGGGCCGAGCGTCCTGTCGCTGTGATCCCAATGCCGTCGGCGGTGTTCGGAAAACTCAACCGTTCGGTTGCCGAGCACCTGGGCACGATCGGCAAACTACCGGTCATCGATGCGCTTGACCGCTCGGGCGGGACTGTCGGCCCTGACGCGTCGTCAGCGGCGACGGTCAAAGCGTTGTTCGATGCGTTGTCGATCAGGCACGACCTCGTTGTACCCGGCGGAGCTGTGCTGTTGGTCGATGCCCAGTACCGCACTGGCTGGTCCATCACGGTGGCGGGTGCTGTGCTGCGGGCGGCCGGGGTGTCATCGGTGCTGCCGCTCGTCATCCACCAGTTGCCCTGACCAACACTCGACCCATTCCGCTCGACGTAGCGCTGCGAATCGCGGCAGTATCAGACGCATCGGAGACGACGAACTCCGACAACACTCAAACATGAGGAGTACATCAATGTCCGACCACGACGCCCTCGAGATCAACGACAGCCCGCAGACCTGCCCCGTCCTTGGTGGCGCACACGCGTCGCACACTGCGGTTGGGTCGGCAGCGAACGAACATTGGTGGCCCAACCAGCTCAGCTTGCGGATGCTGCATCAGAACGCCCCGGCGGCCAACCCGATGGGCGAGGAATTCGACTACGCAGCGGAGTTCAAGACCCTCGACCTGGCTGCTGTCAAGCAAGACCTCACCCAACTGATGACGTCGTCGCAAGAGTGGTGGCCAGCGGACTACGGACATTACGGACCCCTCTTCATCCGGATGACCTGGCACAGCGCAGGTACCTATCGCATCAAAGACGGCCGAGGCGGTGCTGGTAATGGCACTCAGCGGTTCGCCCCGCTCAACAGCTGGCCCGACAACGGCAACCTGGACAAGGCCCGCGCATTGCTGCTCCCCATCAAACAGAAGTACGGGAGCAAGTTGTCCTGGGCTGACCTCATGGTCCTTGCTGGCAACGTTTCACTGGAGTCCATGGGCCTCACAACGTTCGGCTTCGGCGGTGGCCGCGTCGATGTGTGGGCACCGGAAGAAGACCTCTACTGGGGCCCCGAAACCACGTGGCTGGGCGATCAGCGGTACTCCGGCGACAGGGAACTCATGAACCCGTTGGGCGCCGTGCAGATGGGCTTGATCTATGTCAATCCCGAAGGTCCCAACGGCAACCCCGACCCGCTCGCATCGGCCCGTGACATTCGCGAAACGTTCGCCCGCATGGCGATGGACGACGAGGAAACGGTTGCGCTGGTGGCAGGTGGACATACCTTCGGCAAGGCTCATGGTGCCGGCGACCCTGCGCTCATGGGTCCGGAACCAGAAGGGGCACCCATCGAGCAGATGGGCCTCGGGTGGAAGAACAGCTTCGGCACCGGCAAGGGTGTGCACACCACAACCAGTGGCATCGAAGGTGCGTGGACACGCACCCCAACTACCTGGGACAACACCTACTTTGACACGCTGTTCGGTTTCGACTGGCAGCTGACGCGCAGCCCGGCCGGCGCCCAACAGTGGACCCCTTCCAACCCAGAGGCGCAAGGCACGGTGCCCGATGCTCACGATCCGTCTCGGTCACATGCTCCGATGATGACTACCGCCGACATGGCGTTGCGGATGGACCCTGTTTATGAACCAATCTCTCGTCGATTCCACCAAAACCCTGCCGCGTTCGCGGACGCATTCGCCCGCGCATGGTTCAAGCTCACGCACCGCGACATGGGCCCACGGGTGCGCTACCTCGGCACAGAGGTACCTGCCGAGGAATTCATCTGGCAAGACCCGGTTCCAGCGGTTGACCATCCGCTCATCAACGAGGCCGATGTCGCCGAGCTCAAGGCCCAGGTCCTCCAGTCCGGCCTGTCCATTTCCGAGCTCGTCTCCACAGCGTGGGCATCCGCGTCCACATTCCGCATCAGCGACAAACGTGGCGGCGCCAACGGTGCCCGCATTCGGTTGGCCCCGCAGAATGGCTGGGAGGTCAACAACCCACCGCAACTGCGACGCGTGCTGGCCTCCCTCGGCCAGGTTCGGACCCAGTTCAACAGCACCGGCAAAACCGTGTCGATGGCTGACCTCATCGTGCTCGCCGGCTGCGCCGGCGTCGAGGCGGCCGCACGTAACGCCGGGCACAACGTCGTCGTTGCGTTCACACCGGGACGCACCGATGCCACCGAACAGCAGACCGACGCAGAATCTTTCGCTCCGCTGGAACCAACCGCCGACGGTTTCCGGAATTTTCTCGGCAAGGGCCACCCACTTCCTGCAGAAATGATGCTTGTCGATCGGGCTCAGCTCCTCAGCCTGAGCGCGCCAGAAATGGCGGTGCTCGTTGGCGGAATGCGCGTGCTCAACACCAACGCCGACGGGTCAGCCAATGGCGTGCTGACGGATCGCACCGACACGCTGTCCAACGACTTCTTCGTGAACCTGCTCAACATCAGCACCGAGTGGAAGCCAACCACCGATGCAGCCGAATTGTTCGATGGCACCGACAGGGCAACCGGCCAGAAACGCTGGGGCGCAACCCGGTATGACCTCATCTTCGGCTCTAACTCGCAACTCCGGGCCATCGCCGAGGTTTACGGTGCCGCAGACGGTGGGCAGAGGTTCGTGCAGGACTTTGTGCGTGCCTGGACGAAGGTCATGAACCTCGACCGTTTCGACCTGCAGTAGCTGTCACCCAGCCAGATCGGTCACCCAGCCGGACGTGTAGCGCGTCGCCGTACTAGCCACAGTGCGGCGACGCTCAGAGTAAGGACACCCACTCCGATGGCGATGCCGCGGGCAGGGCCGGGACGCGGGTTCGGGGTCACGGTGATCAACGACGACACCGACACTGACCCACTCACTGCCTGCATTTCATAAGCGCGCGCAGCAAGGTCCGAGTCGATGACAATGTCGGCAACGAAATGGCCGTCGTCGCCCGTTGTTGGCGTGGCAATCACAACATCGCCGTCGGCCGTCCGCAATCGCAGCTCGACGGGGCTGTTGCTCACAAAGTCCGACCCAAGCACTGCAATGCTGCCACCGGGGGCGACGCGGCTCGGTTCGATGTCGAGTGCCGCGTTCTGACCGTCGTGCGCGTTCGCCCGAGGCACAATCTCTTCCGGGCCGATGCCGGCCAGCACCACCATGACAGCCGTGAGCAGAACAGCGAAACGGGGCACGCTGCGAAATAGCGATGACCGCGCCGACCGACGAGAACGTCGGCCCGGCGCGGCCAGGATTCTGCCTTCCATCAGAGAAGGTCTACGCCTTCGGTCATGGGCAGCGTTACGGGAGTGTGACCGGGCACCCGGTTCCGGTGCACACGATGCGGCCTTGCCGGGTTGGCGTAAGACCCGGGTTGGCAACCACATAGTCGGCTAGCACCTGATCGAGAATGTCACGTGTGACCGAACGGCCAAAGACGTCGGGGTACCCGTCGCCGGTTTTTGCCATGAAGTCGTTAATGGCCAACGTGTAGCTGGAAGCGGCCGACAGGTCGACGGCCGGGCCGGTGCAGGATCCGTTGGCTGCTTGGCGAACAGTCGATACCACTCGGCTTCCGGCTGCAGCCTGGATGTTGTATGTAAAGCACAGGCCAGACACCTGACCGAACTTCCCGTTTGCTCCCGGCATCGCCGAAACGGCGTTCTCCAGCATGCCCTTCAACTCCGCACCGGTGACGCTGAGCGTGACGGCAATGTTGCCGAATGGCAGCACGGAGAGGACCGAGCCGCGGGTAATGAGATAGGGAGGCTGAGCCGCTGCGGGACAGAAGGCGCTGGCGCTGCCGCCGGCAGGACACGTGAGCGCCGCACGAAGACCACCCGAATTGGTAATGGCGAAGTCCGTGCCATAGCGGAGCCGCATCGCGTCGGTGACGACGTTACCGACTAACGACTCGCACAGCCGTCCGTCGGCTCGCCCACAAGTATCTGAGCGCAAGATGGGGACACCTCCGTTGCCGACAACGGTGCCGAGGATCGGAGCGAGTTGCACTCGATATGACTCGACGAGGGAAACAACGGCGGGGTCGGGCGTGACCGCTGTCGAGATGGGCGAAATGAACTCGACGGACTTCGAAGCCACCCGGCCGTTGCGTGGGTCTACGGCAAGCTTGGTGCGGGCGTAGGTGCGCCCCTTGCTGCGATTCTCGACCACGAGTGCTTTGCCGTGCGTCCCCGAGTACTCGAAGTCGGTGTGGTCGCCGAATATGACGTCGAAGCCGCCGACGTTGTTGGCGAAATCGATTAACGGGCCAAACGCGAGGCCAGTAGCGGGGTCGACGCCGGTGATGCCCATGTGGGTGATGGCCACGACAACCTTGGCACCTGCGCCTTGAGCTGCTGCCTTCGCCTTGTTGGCAGCAGGGACGGGGTCCGATGGGACAATCGTTCCGAAGCTACCGGGGAACACCAACGTCGGCGCCTCGGGGTTGGTGACACCGACAACGCCTACCTTGACGCCGCCCACCTCGATAATGACGTAGTCCTTCACACCGGTGAGATTGGCGTCGCGATTGGTGAGGTTGGCCGACACGTACGGGAACTCGGCCAGGTCGATCTTCTGTTGCAGCTTCGCGATGCCAGCATCGAAGTTGTGGTTGCCGAACGTATCCACGTCGAAGCCCATGAGGTTCATGGCCCGAATCGCCGGCACCTCATCGAAGAACCCCGACAAGGGTGGGCTTGCCCCGTAGGCGTCGCCACCAGTAAGCGTGATGGTGTTTGGGTTGGCTTGGCGTTCCTGCTTGAAATAGGTCGACAGCACCGCGGCTCCGCCGTAAGGCGTCGTGCCGACAAGGAGGGGATCCAACTGGGCATGCCAATCCGACACATTGATGAACTGGATGTCGACGGTGCTGCGTGCCCCTCCTGCAGGGGAGGCGGTGAGGCCCGTCGCCAACAACACCGCAGCGAATGTCGCTGCGGCAACCGCTCTCGGGATTCGGGCCTTGCGTGGGCTCCGAGAAGAATCGGAGACCAACACGGTTGGTCGGGTTCGCAGTGTTTGCATTCGGGACCTCCAAAAGGCCGGATGAATCAGCGTTCAGTGAAATGGACAGTACGGCGGGGCTGAGGCTGGCGCAACCGGAACGGGTTCTGTTGCGCGCGAGCGGTGGTCTTGAGATGCGAATTGAGGTTGCACGGATTACCGGTTGAACCGGAAGTTGAGACGGTATGCAGCAGTATTCGCGCCGTCGGTGAGGACAACTTCGAGGATGCGACACGACGGTGCCCACGCCTTATCGGACTTCACGGACATCACGTACTGGTCTTCGGCCGCGTCATACGACAACGAACTCCCGCCCGATAGTGCGGCCGCCTCGGACGAGAGGGCTGTCCCAGTTGCACAATCGACGACAACCCAGGTTGCGCTGGCGACGACTGCCAGTCCCTTGTTCCCACCCAGGCTGAACTTGATCGGAATCGAGCGTCCGGCATTCAT
>JAYSSK010000046.1:0-4900 GCA_043720595.1 Acidimicrobiia bacterium | reverse complement strand
GTTGGTTGGGTGACGGCCCCACGAAGTGCACGGCTACCGTAGTGCGCAAATGCGACCAAAGGGCGCAACAACCTGAGAATCGGCTGGTTTTTCGCCCTTCCCAATCCATCGTCCAAATAGCTCGACCAGAGGGACATGCACCAGCGGGGCGAATGGGCAGTTTACGATTCCTGTCCGGCCCAAGTCGGCATTCAGACAAGCCGCACGGAACGCACACGCGGATATCACGCAGACAAGGGTGCACATGGTGCTCACCGACAACCCACCCGACCCAAGCGCGACTCCTAGCCGTGAGCGCCGCAGGCTGACGCGTCCGGTCACGGGTACTGTCGTCATGGCGTCGTACAACGAGGCTGGCTCTATTGGGTTGGTGCTCGATGAGGTTGCCCAGGCCATTGCCGAGCTTGACCGTCAGGGTATCTCTATCGATGTGCTGCTGGTCGACGACAACTCGCCCGACGGCACCGCTTCGATTGCGCGCACTATTGCCGTGGAAAAGGGGATCAGTCTCGAGGTGCTTACCGGAGCCAAAGAGGGGCTCGGCGCAGCGCTTGTCCGAGGGTTCCGGCACCTCGAAGCACGTGACCGCAACATCGGGTTCATCGTGACGTTGGATGCTGATGGCCAGCACGACGCTCGTCAGATTCCAGGTCTCGTCGAGGCATTCCTGACCAGAGGCAGCGGTGTCATGATCGGCAGCCGTTGGACGAGGGGCGGCCGCAGCCCTGGAACCAGCGCGGTTCGTGCGTTCCTGTCGCGTGGTGGCAATGCCGCATTTCGGGTGATTACGAGAACAAGACGGGTCAAAGACGCCACCACGTCGTTTCGCGTGATCCGCCCCGAAGTGGCATCGCTGTTCGACCCCGCCAAACTGCAAGTCGACGGTTATGCCTTCTTCTCGGCGTTTATCGCACTGGCGCAAGCGAACGGATACTCCATCGACGAATGCCCAATCGTGTTCAGGCCGCGTGCCGCTGGGCAATCGAAACTCACCCTGGCTGACTGTCGAGAATTCCTCGTCAACCTGTTCCTTGTTCGCAAGGTAGCGGCGGCTGCGCGGATCCGTCACGGTGAACTAGTGCGGGCCGGTGGGCCGAGCGGCGCGTCGCCTTTTGAATCGATTTCCCTCTCTGTCGTGTTCCCCGCGTACCAGGAAGAGGACTACCTCCCCAGCGCCGTAACCGACGTTGTCACCGGGCTCCGCGCTGCGAAAGCAGACTTCGAAGTCATCGTCGTGGAGAACGGTTCACGCGACCGCACCCGTGAGGTGGCCGACGAACTCGCTGCGATGTATCCCGAAGTGATCTCGATGTCGCACCACGAGCCGGACTACGGCAAGGCGCTCCGAGCTGGGCTGATGCGAGCTTCGAAAGAGTTCGTGGTCAACTTCGACGTCGACCTCTACGACCTGACGTTTGCGGAACGCGCAATTGCGAAGGCCGAGGATCAACGGCTCGCAATCGTGGTTGGTTCGAAACGCGGGCCTGGCGCCAACGACGAGCGGCCGTTCATCCGCAAGGTCGTGACGTTCACCTTCTCGTCGTTGTTGAAGGTCGGTTTCGGCCTGCGCGTCTCAGATACGCACGGCATGAAGGTGCTTCGCCGCGAAGCCATCGTGCCCATCGCACAGAAGTGCCTGTTCGGAACGGACCTGTTCGACACCGAGTTGGTATTGCGCGTCGAACGGTCCGGTCTGAAGACAGGCGAGATCGGTGTCACCGTGGAGGAGAAGCGAGACGCTCGGACACCAATCGTGTCGCGCATCACGCGCTCGCTCAAGGGGCTGGCCCGCTTGCGGGTTGCCCTGTGGCGCGAACCCGACCGCCGGATCCGCTGATACCAACTCGATCGCTCGTCACGTGAGCGATCGAGGTTCCGATCAGGTGTGGATCGGCTCCGAACTGATGGGTTCTGTACTTGGCTCGGCAGTTGGCTCGGCGATTGGCTGCGTTGGCTCGACCGTCTGGGCTGCCGACTTAGAGCCCGCTTGCAATCCCGATCGCCATTCGGCGATGCGCGCGGCCTCGTTGGCCTGACGGCGGCGCCGGTCAGTGAGGAACATCGCAACGCATAGGCCGATGCCGCCAAGCCCCGCGAGGAACCCGAGATAGTCGTGCTTGTCCCACTTGTACTGAATGGTGACGTTCTTGCTGGTGGGAATGACCACCATGCGGTTGTCTGAAAGTCGGTACGGCCCCTTGGCCCCGGTAGCGCGGAAGTTGGGGAAGTACGACATCTTCACCACAACTGGCACGTTGATCTTGTCGACCGAGAAGCTGAGTGTGCCTGGCTTCGCGTCAGGGCTGTTGCCAAGCGAAGCGGCACGAATGTTGCTCACAGTCACCTGAGGCAACGACACTTCTTTCGGCGTGTCGAAGGTGATGCTTGCGCCGAACTCTTTGTTGATGCGGTCCCGGCCATTTGTGACGTTCACACGCTGCCACGTTGACGGTGGCGTGCGGGGTTCACTGGCAACGAACGGAACTGTGAAGCGCTCGGGGTGGTTGAACGCTGCGACACCCAGGTCGACCCAGCCTTCCTGTTGGCTTTGCCCGATACCGGTGACGACCACAGGTTGCTTCTGAAGCGGCTCGACCAGCTGAGAGCCCTTGACCTCGTAGATTTTCCACGTGGTTGGGCACGTTCCGGCCTTGGTCTCTGCATCGTCGCATGACCGCTCGTACTTCTCTGTTCCGATGAGCGTGAGGTTGGGGTTCTTGTCGGCCTGTTCGAGCGCTGCGGTGGAGAACGCCATGTAGTAGCGGACCCCGAAGTCAGCCAAGCTTTCGATACCGGTTCCGACGTCGAGGCCACGGTACGGAAGGTCTCGTTGCGGGTTGGACGGTGCCTTGGACAACAGACCTGCCTGCAGCCAGTGATACGGAGCAGTGGCTGCCGATTCGAAGTACAGCCCTTCCATGGACTGGATGCACGAGTCGGTCCAGTACGGGAGCAGCATCAAAGCCATAGGAGTACCCCAACGGTCTTGTTTGCTCTCGTACTCCCAACTGGTGCGGCCGCAGCCGTTTGTCTTGCCGATCTGCTGCATCTTCTTGATGATGCGCTCGTAGTCTTTCCAGTTGGCCCCTCGGCTTTCGTAGCCCTGGTAGTTGTACGGGGGCCAGCCCTTTGCTGCGGACGCGCTGTAGTCGCCAGATGCCCCCGCGCTGCGCACGCCGATGAGCCATCCACCGGTCTTCTTTTCCTCGGTGGTGCCGTCGGCTTTGGTGAGCGTCGTCTTGCTCTTACTGAACTGTGGTGAAGGGAAGAAGCGTGGCACCATGCCGAGCGGCAGTGCAATAGCAGCGTGGGTGACCACCACACCTGCGGCCATACCGGCGATGTACCGGTTGCGACCGAGCGCGGTGTCTTGGCCGAGATGAGCAAGGCGACTGACTGCCTTGCAGATGGCGTAGACGCCGAAGCCCGCCATTACGTAGATCCCCATCAACCAGAAGGGGAGCACCCGGTTGTTCCAGAGCCGGAACCCATATGGGCTGAAGCGGAACGTGGCCCCGCACAGCGCGGTGACCAGGCTGATTGCGACGCCGAACCGCTGCCAGCCATCGTCGAGAGCCCACGCCATGACGAGGACATGGAACACCACGAGCGCGAAGACAAACACCAGGAGCCGGCACAGGTTGGTGTACGTGGTGAGGTCGACAAGGGCGGACTGAATCCACCGGATGGCAAAGAACCTGTCCGGAGTCATGGGCCATGCGTCGACCCAGAAGTTGTTGCCGCGAGGGGCGATCATGACTCGGTTCCACAGCGCAGCGGTGGTGAGCAGCGCCGCGGCCCAACAGAACGCCGAACCCCAACCAAGCCACGATGTCGAACCGACCACGGTCCGGCGGACAGCCTTGGCCAGGGTTGCGAAGCAATACAGCATTCCGACGACGGCTAAGCAGAACGCAAAGAAGAACACTGCAGCGCCAGCCTCTGGCTTGTCAGAAACCCACGGAAAGAGACCCCACAGGTAGCGCTGTTCCTTTTCGTAGCCCATGTCGTTTGTGTACGGCAGGTGGTTCCAGAACGGCCAGATCCAGAAGGCGGCAAGGGCGGCTCCGGCAGCAACTGCCATAAAGGCTTGGGAGAACTGGCCAAGGCCCAGCTTTGCGGTCTTCGAGTCGTACGCGATTGCCGCCAGCGCGATTGCCGCAGCGAAGATGATGCCGTACCGCTCGTGGCCGAGGACCCAGGCGGCGGCCGTCACGGCACCGCACACCAGGAACAGGCCGTATGCGTTGCGAATATTTGTGCGCTTACTGTCGAGGTGCGTGAGGATGAGGAACGTGCCGGCGACTCCGACCCAGATGGTGGGCAGCAGATGAGATAGCCCGGTCATGGCGAGCACGGCGGCGGCCGTAGCCCGCTTCTCGCCGGTGCGCATGATGTGCGACAGCAACCCGAGGAACAGCAGTCCGAGGCACAACGACAGGGCGAAGCTGAACTCGCCAGCCATGGTGGACTTGATGTTGCCGCCGTAAATTGCGTACTGCTGATCGAACAGGAACGGCAGCGTGGCAAGACCGCAGAACACGGGAAGTGGCTTGCGAAGGCCTGCGAAGTGCCCCATGCCGTACCCCGTAAGTGGCATGCCGATGAGGCCGGTGACGGTGACGAACTTGAATGCGACGTTGTACGGGATGCCGACCAGGTCAAGGATGGTCATGATCCAGAACGGGAACGGGAAGTAAAAGCCAAGTACGGGGAAGCCAGCGAACCAGTCGTCTGACCAGCCCGTGATGCGACCCTGAGGGACGAGTTTGCGAGCGACGAAATCTGCAGTCCACACATGCGCACCCATGTCACCGCCGGTGGCGGTGTTTGTGTTGAACAGCACCTCGCGGATGGCGACCGCCCACAGCACGACACCGATGGCTAGCGCAACAACGCA
>JAYSSK010000045.1:0-2031 GCA_043720595.1 Acidimicrobiia bacterium | reverse complement strand
GGTGCAAACGGGCGGGTTCGGTCGACGGCCGTAGACTGCGCACGAGTCAGAGTAGCCCGACCTCGCGCAGCAGCTTCAAGGACTCATCAATGGTGTCGAGATCTGACAAATCGGCGACCGGGCTGCCGAGGGACTGAAGCGGCGGGAGCTCTTTGGATGCCTGCACCGTGCTGATCAGCGGATACTCGTAAGTGCGCGTTGCGAAGTATTGCTGGGCTTCCTTCGACAGTAGGTATTCGACCAGGTCCAACGCTGCGCTGTCGTTGGCTGACTCTTTCAGAACAGCGGCGCCGGCAACATTGACTAGTGCGCCTGCATCACCAGGTTTTGCGAACTCGTTTCGGACGCGAACCGTGTCGAGGTTTCCGGATGCCAGTTCGTACACGTAGTAGTGGTTGACCAGGCCAATTGCGATGTCGCCGCGTTCAGCGGCCTGTACGACCAATGCATTGCTGGCGTACGAGCGCGGGCTGTTCGCCTTGAACGCCGTCAACCACGTTCGGGCTCCGGGCTCACCCTTTACCTGGCGCAGTGCGGTCACGAAGGAGTGCCATGAGGCGTTGGTCGGCGCATAGCCGATCTTGCCCTTCCATTTTGGGTCCAACAAAGCGTCGACTGTGTCGGGTGCGTTCTGCACTTGTCTTGGATCGATCACGAAAACCCGTGCCCGCCCCGACACGCCGACCCACTCCCCTTTCGGGGATCGGAACTGAGCCGACACCCGCTCGAGGAGCGGCGTCGGCAATGTTGCCAAGCGACCGCGCTTGCTGAGTGCACCAAGCGCTCCGGCGTCCTGTGAAAAGAACACCCCGGCCTTTGTGCGTGAACCTTCTTCGATCAACGTCGCTGCGAGCTGCGAGCTGTCTGCGTAGCGAACTTCGAGGTCGATGCCGGTTTCGAACTCAAAGTTGGTGAGCAGGGGCTTGATCAAACGTTCGGCCCGGCCGCTGTAGACGACCAGCTTCTTGCTGCGTGTGGTCTGGGTGGGCTTCGATATCGTTGTGGTGGGTGCAACGGCTGTGACAGCTGGCTTGGTTGTGGAGGCCTTGGTTGTGGAGGCCTTTGCGGTGGAGGCCTTTGCGGTGGCAGCTTTCGTTGTTACCGTCGACCTTTTCACCGTCTTCTTCGCAACGGTCGTGGTTCTGGTGGCCGCGTTTGCGTTTGGGACGATTGCCCCCAGCGCGAGTGCAATCAGTGGCAGGGCAACAACGAGCCTCGAAGCGCGATGTCGCTGGTGTTTCGAGAAGTTCATCTCGTTATTTAGGCATACCTAAATAACTTTTGTCAAGCTCCTGACTGTGAAGTCGGCCGAGGGCCAAAACGGCCATGAGCTTGGGCGGAGTGGCCCGGGGTGACTACCGTCGTGAGCATGAGCACTTCATTGACCCGGACTCCAAACATGTACAACCTTGCGCTTTCGGACAAGGCGCGACCGCTGTATGACAAGGTCAAGCAGTTCATCATCGACGAGGTCGATCCCATCACCGAAGAGTTCCATCGCCTCGGCGAGGATCGCGCTGAGCGCTGGAACTGGGCGCCGGGTCAGCTCGAGTTGCTGCAAACAGTAAAAGACAAGGCCAAGGCTCAGGGGCTGTGGAACTTCTTCCTTCCAGACTCTGAAACGGGTGAAGGTCTTTCCAACCTTGACTACGCCTATATCGCAATGGAACTCGGCAAGAACCGACTCGCCTCGGAATGCCTCAACTGTTCGGCGCCCGACACGGGAAACATGGAGGTTCTCGAACGTGTTGGTACTCCCGCACAGAAGGAAAAGTGGCTCAAACCACTACTCAACGGCGAGATTCGCTCGGCATACGCGATGACCGAACCAGCTGTCGCCTCGTCCGACGCCAAGAACATCGCCTGCCGTGCAGTACTCGACGGTGAGGAATGGGTCATCAACGGCGAGAAGCATTGGATCTCTGGTGCAGGCGATCCTCGCTGCAAGGTCATGATCACCATGGTTGTCACCAACCCCGACGGACCTCCTCACAAGCGCCAGTCGCAGATTCTCGTTCCGACCGACACCCC
>JAYSSK010000044.1:0-4962 GCA_043720595.1 Acidimicrobiia bacterium | reverse complement strand
CGGTCTGCTCGATCTCAAAGTCGTCCGGAGTGAGCTGCACACCACCTGAAGCTGTGCGCGCTCCTCCTCGGCCGAGCGCATTGCGGATGGTGCGCTCGATCGACAAGTTGAACGGATCGCCGAACTCGTACGGCTTGGTCTGATAGCTGCGCTCTGCGCCGACTCCGATTCGTTCGATCTGGTGTCGGCCCAGTTGGTCTTTGGCCAACTTGGAGAACAGCTCGTTGAGCGCGTTGGACCCGATCCGCCGCATGCCTCTCGGTGTGAGCTCGAGGCGCCCCTCTTTGTTCTCTACCATTCCGGCGCGCTCAAGCATCTTGGTGAGCTCGGCCAGCTTCTCGAGTGCCTTGGCACCATCGTCGCCGAGCAGACCGCGGGCCACGTCGATATCGGCTTCGGCCAACGCACCTGGGTTGGTGGCATTGCGCATCAGGTTTTCGAGCTGATCGATGTTGCCCAACTCCTGCATGAGGTCCATCGCGTCGCCCATGCCCATGGGGTTGTCGCCTTGGAAGTTGTAACCCTTGGACCAGTTGAGATTAGGGAACGCCTGCTGCAATCCCTGGCCAAGTTGCTCGACCTGCCAGCGCAGGTCCATGTCGCCCAGGAGCTGATCGGAGAGCGCCTGCATCTGCGCCCGCTGCTCGGGCGTCATGGAGTTCATCATCTGCTGCATAGCGGCCATCTGCTGAGCCATCTGCGCAAGCAGTTCTTCGAGCGTTTCGGGGTTGCCGGGGAAGAAGTCACCGAACTTCTCCATGAAGGACTCGAACCGGGCCTGCGTGTCCTGGCCCTCGTTGTGCATGTTGACCAAGTTGTTGAGCTCGGAATACATGTCCTTCATGCGCGCCATGTCTTCGGGGCTCATGTTCTGGACCGCCTGGCTCATGTCGCCCAGCATGTTGTCCATCAACTGCTGGCGCAGCTTGTCCATCAGTTCTTCGAACTTCTGTGCAGCTTCGTTCGACGCAAAGTCGTAGTTGCTCAGTTCGCGTACTTTTCCAGCCAAATCTTGCGGCAGGAAGTCCAGTGACATGTTCTTGTCCATGGCCATCGATTCGGCGGTTTCCTGGCGGCGCTGGTCGCCGGAGTTGCGCGCCTTTTCGACGATGTCGCTAATGGCGTCTCGTTCGGTGTCGAGCACTTCAGACAACGCGTCGTTGATCTCGTCGTAGACGCCGCCCAGGTTGTTGTCTTCGAGCCGCTGCTGGCGGCGTTCCCGGAGTTTCTGCAGCAGCTCTTGCATGCCAGCAACGCGTTCACCGTTCTTGTCGGTGAAGCCGTTCTGCATCATCTTGCGCAGCGCAGCGTTGAGGTCGCCGTGGTACAGCAGGTCGTCATTGAGCTGAGCCATCACATCGTCGGCGTCGAGTTCGAACCCGACCTGCGTACCGTCCCAGCGAGAATACGAAAGCCGACGTGCCATTTCCGAACCCTACGCCTCTCGCCGCGCTACATGCGATCCCAAACGGACCCGACCTCAGCGGCTGAAAGAGCGGATGCGATTCTGAGCATCGACCATGGCGGCCAGCTCACGGTCGAGCGGACCGATGACGGCGTCGTCGACGGTGCGAGCAATCCCTTCGCTGAGCTGAGAACGGGCCCGTTCTCGCCTCCGCAACGCGCCACGTGCTGCGATTCGACGCCCGATGATTGCAATCAGCAACCCGAACACAGCTCCGCCTATAGCAAGGATCGTTGGCAGAGGGATCTGCCCGAGGTGCACCATCGGCGGGTCCGGAATCTGGAACCACCTGAGCACGAACAACACGCCCAACCACACCAGACCGGCGACCATCGCGAGCGCTAGGAGCCGTTGGATGGTGCCAAGGACGGTCCACCATCGGGGCCGTTGTAGCGGTAGCTGCTGGACACCTATCCGGCGATCCAGCTGGTCGGGCAGGGCCCTCATGGCCGGCTCGACGGTGTCTCGAATCCGCCGTTCCCAGTGCTGTGGCAGTTGCTCCGAGACATCGGCCACCAGGTCACGCCCAGCACTCGCAAGCGCGCCGACAGAGATGGTGGAAGGCGCTGGAAGCGAGGAACGCGAGACGGTCATGGTGAACCCGCCGTCATCGTTTGCTCCGACTGACGCCGCCGCGCCGCGCCGACCGATGCCGATGCGACGGAGCGGTTCAGCGCGCAGCCGCGTGGCCCAGCGGGTGACGGGCCATCCGACCGCCAGCGATGCTCGCTGGCGATAGGTGCCAGCGACAGCATCGGCCACCGTGTCGACGCCGGCCACGGTAGCTGCTGCCCGAACCAGGCGGTCTCGTGATGCTGCACGCACTGGAGCTGGGTTGGACTCGCCGACTGACACGCCAAGGTCTCCGGCCAGCCAATCCAGGTCGGCGTCGAGGCGGCTCACTAGCGCACGGCGTTCGGCCACCCGCGCCTGCAACTCTCGCCGGACATCGGCGATACCCAGCCCCGTTGTAGCTGACACGGCCATGGTACGAACGCCCTGCAACCCATCGCCGGCGAGAAGCTCTCCGAGGTGAGCAAGGCACCGCCGAACATCGTCTGTGTGCAGACGATCGGCTTGGTTGAGCAACACCAGGGTGACGGCCCCGTGCCCGCTAAAGCGTTCGAGGAACCCTTCGTGGAGGACAGCGTCGGCATATTTCTGGGGGTCGACAACCCAACACAAGACGTCGACCACCTGGACCAACCGCTCGACTTCGGCCCGATGCGCAGCAGCAGTGGAATCGTGATCTGGAAGGTCGAGCAGCACGAGCCCATCGAGCGCGGCGTCATCGAGCAGGTCGCTGGTTGGTACCTGCAACCATTCCAACAACGGTCTGGCGTCAGCGCCGAACACAGCGGCCCGAGCCGCAGACGTGGTGGGGCGGGTGACGCCAGTCTGCGCAAGATCGTGGCCGGTGATGGCGTTGAACAGCGAGCTCTTGCCGCTACCGGTTGCACCTGCGAGCGCAACGACCGTGTGGGCAGTGCCGTGTCCGAGCCGAGCGGTTGCGTTGGCTGCCGTCGTGACAACTCGATCTCGTAGTTCAGCTGGGAGACGGTCGGCGTCGAGCGAAATGATTTCCTGCAACGCGTCCAGTCGGCCCCGCAACCGGTCAGCAGATGCCGTTGGACTCATGATCTGCCTCCCGACGCTGATCTGCCTTCCGAATTGGCGCCGCCGTTCCAGAACGAATCGCCCGCCGAAGCGAGAGTCCCGCTGTGGGTCAACGGCTTCGCAAGGCGACGTAGTTCATCGCCGCCGTGCTCAAGGACCCCACCACGCGCCAAGACACCCTCGAACCGCCGACGCTCGTCGTCGTACAGAGCAGCAACTCGTTCCAGCAAGTTCTGGCGAGCCTCGACAGCAAGGCGGCGAAGGTTGTCGTCGCCCAGCAACGCCTCGAGCAGCGCATGCCCAACGGCCGAAGCACCTCCGGCAATGGCGACCTCGCCGCCGGTCAGGCCACCGGTATGTGAGAACACCAACATCATGAGCACCGCAGACACGCCGTTGACGCCGAGCGACATCACACGGGCGGTGGTCCTGCGCCCGGCGCCCTTCTCTCGCACGATCGAGATCAGCCCGGCCTGCCACTCACGCAAGGTTGCCTCGGTCCGCGCGCCGAGATCAGCAGATGCTCTCCCCAATGAATCGGGCGCATGTTCCTGGACCACAGCCCCGATGGGCATCGCGTTCCATTCGGCAAGTGTGTCTGCGGCCGCTGCATCGGCCTGCGAGATGACCAAACGCTCCAACACATTCTCGACCGCCACGTTGAGCTGGTCCTGCGTGACCGGGCGGCCCGTCAATGCCCCGGCGATGCGAGACCGGATACGCCCGACCCCAGTGCGAAGCTGGCGAAGCAGTTCTCCGGTGCCGACGAACTCTTCCCATCGGTTGAGCACCTCGCCGCGGATGATGGTGCCGTCGGCCACCTCGCTGCGCACCGCTTCCATTGCCGTGGCGTAGTGACGCTCGGCAGCCAACTGAAGGCCATCGCCAAGAACGGATTGAGCGTCTGCGGCTTCGGCAATCGTGTTGCACCGCCGAGCAAGGTCGACGAAGACGCCGCGCAAGGATCGGCGAATTGTCTCGACGCGACGATCGTTGTCGGATCCCAGTTCCTGCAGCCAATGCCGCAACTCCGCCGCGGGCTCACTGAGCAGACGATCGTCGCCGATCTCTTGCTCGTTGATGATGAACAACGGAGCACCGCCTAGACCGTTGGCTTCTAACAACCGGGTCAGATCTGCAGCAACCGCTTCACGGCCACCTGGTGGCACTCGATTGAGCACCAACACCAGCGGCGCGCCGCGTTCCCGAGCAGTGTTGAGAAAGCCCCACGGGACAGCGTCTGCATACCGTGCAGCAGTCGTGACGAACACCCACACATCGGCTGCTGCTAGAAGTTGGGCGGCCAGCTCGCGGTTGACCGCGTCGATCGAATCGATATCGGGCGCGTCGAGCAGCGCGATGCCTGCTGGAAGCGTGTCGGAGGCGACAAGGCGAAGCTCTCGGCGCGGATCTTCCGAGGACCCATCGTTATCGAGACGGTGATCTCGGACCCGGGCAAGGCCCGGCAGGATTCGCTGCTCGCCGAACCAATGCTCGTCGTCGTGGTGATGGACAAGTACCGGCGAGCGCGTCGTTGGGCGGATCACTCCAGATGCCGAGACCACCTCACCCACGATGCTGCTGACAAGCAGTGACTTTCCAGACCCAGTCGAACCGCCGACCACGACCAGCGCCGGCGCGTCGAGGTACTCGACACGCGGCAAAACATGATCGTCGAGTTGCCGAACGATTGCCTCGGCATCGCGTTGGGCCGCATCAGCACCGGCCGCGTCGAACGGGAACTGCAGGCGTTGTAGCTGTTCGCGGAGGGCACGAACGTCTTGCGCCAACTGATCGTTGGTGCGGGTGTCGACTCGGGCCTTCATCGTGGTGGTGACTGTACTGCCATGCGATTCGGTGACGGACTTAACCGGCGCAAC
>JAYSSK010000043.1:0-4969 GCA_043720595.1 Acidimicrobiia bacterium | reverse complement strand
GTTTCCAGGTCGTCGGGCCCGAGCGCCCTCACCACACCGCGCGTGCCGACGGGCATGAACACCGGGGTTCTGAATGACCCTCGTGGAGTGGTGACCGTACCCGCCCGCGCCACACCGGCGGGGCTCTGTGACGTCGCGTCAAGCGCGAACGCGAGGCGAGTCACTTCAGCGTGATCTCGATGCGACGGTTCAACGGGTTGCCACGCGAATCGTTGTCCGGCGCGATGGTCTTCTGGCTGCCGTAGCCAACGGCGGTCACGCGATCTGCTGCAATCCCCTGGCTGATGAACTCTGCCCGAACCGCCTCGGCGCGGCGTTGTGACAGTGCCAGGTTGCGGTCGGCGCGCCCGCGACTGTCGGTGTGGCCACCTATCTCGAATGCAGCACCAGTGGGAGCTAGGCGAGCAGCAAGGTCGGCGATGATCGCCTTGGCGGCCGCTCCGAGAGCCGCAGAGTCCGTGTTGAATTCGATCTTGTTCGCCGTGAGCGTTGCATCAATTTCCTGTTGCAACGCCGTCCTGGTGGCTGGTTCCAGTGTCGCTACTGGGGTCGGAGTCGAAGTTGGGCTCAGCGTCGAACCGGGCGTGGCACCGGGGAGCGAACTTGGTGTCTCGGCCGACGACGGCACACCGCCGCCAGCCACCGTGCTGACGGCCGGAGTGCCTGGCGTTGTTGAGCTGGCCAACTCAAGTTCGAGATTGTCGATCACCGTGCGCGAGGTTGCGCCACTGAGCGTTTGTACAAGTTCAGAGCGACCAGAGTCATCAGCGACACGACCCGTCACTGTGACTTCCACCTCGGAGACGTCGACCACCGCGCTGCGAACGTTGATGGCTGGGAACCGGGCGAACGCCGAACCGAGAGCAGCGTAAGCCTTGGTATCGCCACCCGAGCCCGTTGGCTCGGCAAACTGTGCAGAGACGTTGGCGTCGCCCAGTCCAGCTGCAGCTGCCTTGACGAGTGCCTGCAAAGCCTCTTCTGATGGACGGGTGCCTTCGAAGGAAACCTTGCCTTCGGAATAGATGGCGGTCAACGGAAGGACTCGACCAGCCGAACCACCGATTTGGAGCTTCGACGTATCGACGCCCTTGACATGGCGAACTCGACTGACAAGGTCGGCCGCGGTTTTCGCATCTGCGGCAGATGCGACGGACCCTTCCAACACCAGTTTGCGGCCGTTGGCGACGACGCGGACACCTGCAAACTCGCCAGCTGCCAGCGCCTTCTTGGCGTTCTTTTCTTGTTTCCGTTCAAAACTGTCGCGATAAATCGTTGCGCCGAACCCGAGCCAGCCCACAACGAAGCCAGCCACCAGGAGCGCAGCGAGCCGACGGCGCCACCGACGACGAGCGGAGCGAGAGCGCACGAACGACGATTCAGCAGGACCCGGCACAGGTGGGGTTGCCGCGACGTCTGGAACAGCGGCCGCAAGGTCGTCCGGCGCACCGGGAGCGAACGCGTTGTCATCGACCACACCGGCTTGATCGCCGGCTAGATCGGCGAGCCGGTCGCCTGTTCGGTCTGCAGCGCGGTCAGTCATGGAATTTGCCTGTCATGGACTGTCAGGGAATCCAGCCGAACCGCAGTCATCGCCCTGCGGAATCGTCGTCAGGTGTTGCAGTGCGGCTACCCAGGGTGCTGTTGGCCTTCGCCAGCCGATCAGCGAGAGAGTTCATCGTCGATTGTTGGCGCAACGTGACGTCTCGGAAGTTGATGAACTCGTCGTTCAGTTCATGCAAAGCCTCGAAAGCACTGTCTGCGCGCAGCCGCGTTTCGGATAGCTCGACATGCAACTGCGCAACAGTGGATTCGTGGGTGGCGGTGAGGTCGGCCAGCGACCGCTCGAGCCGTTCCCGCTCTGCTGCTGCGTTAGCGGATTGTGCCAACTGAGATTCGAGCTGCGCCACCCGCTGGTCGGCCGCCTGGGCCGTGGACTCGATGCGGGACTTCAGCTCTGCGTTGTCGGCCAGAGCACGCTCCTGTGCAACCGCAAGGTCACGCTGGGTCTGAGCCAGCTGGTCTCGCTCGTGTTGGCCGCTGTCACGTTCGGCAATCACCTGGTCTCGCTCGGAAAGGATCTGATTGCGTTGGGCGAAGATCTGGTCCCGTTCGGCGATCACATGGTCTCGTTCCGAAATCACCGCATCTCGCTCAGCAACCAGTTGATCGCGGACGACGACCAGCTGATCTCGCTCGGAGGCCGCCTCCCCACTCTTTGCACTTCGGCCCTGCAACTCGGTGGTAGCCCGAGCAAGGTCGCCTGCGAGCGTTTCGTTCTCGTCTTCCACGTCCTGCAAACGTTGACGGAGCGTATTGACGTTCTGTCGTGAACGAGCAAGCTCTGCATGCACCTTGGCCAGTTCCAGCTCGAAGTCACCGCTGGTATCGGGTTGCGCTGCAAGCTGGGCCTGAAGATCGGTTGCCCGGCTTTCGCTGGCCGTCAGAGCGGTCGCAATCTGCTGGTGCTTGGACTCAAGTGACTGTTGAGCGGATTCAAGCTCGGCCACTCGATCTTGGGCTGCAGATGCGGTCGTGCGCAAACGCGTCATTTCGGCTTCAAGCACTCGGACACGATCTAGTTCAGCGAGATCGGCGCCATTGTCGCCGGACGAAAGCTCGTCCAGGCGCGCTTGCGCCTCGGCGAGGTCGTTACTGATGGACGCATGCGAACGCTGGAGTTCCTCATGCGCCGCCACAAGCTGGAACCGAGATTCGCTGACCTGAGCGTTCTCCGATTCCAGGTCCGCAAAACGTTGAGCGAGTTCAGGGTCAGCGGTGCCGGCCGCTTCGGTCTCTTGCATGGCGTCCTGCAACTTGCGCGCAAGTCCATCGGCCTCGGACCGCGATGCACCAAGCAGTTCTTCAAGTTCGGAGATTCTGCGGGTGAGCTGTTCAGAGCCGCCATCGGGAAGTGCCTCGCCGTTCAGCGCTGCCTGAAGTTCCGACTCTCGTTGTGTCAGCAGAGCCTGGAACTCTTCGCTCTGACCTTTCACCTCGGTGAGGTGGAGGTCGCGCGCGTCCATATCTGCATGCATGCGCTTCAGACGTTTGCGGAGGCGCACGATCTCCTGGTCACGCGTCTCGATCTGTGACGACAGGTCGGCAACGGCCTGTTCGCTCACGGGCGCGTCGCCTGCGGGTGCGGCCTCAAACGGCTCATCGCCCCAGATCAGCCATCCGGCGCCGATGCCGAACAAGATGGCCACGACCAAATAACTCGCGAGCTCAAAGATGTACACGCGTCAGACGATACCGCCAACCGCACCCCGAAGGCGGAACTGTGGCACCGAATTCCTCGGGAACTAACTCATACCCACATCCGTACGGTCCGGCCCCGAGGAAGCACTAAGTCAGCAAATCATCGGCACACAGATCATCGGCATGCGTGCGAAAACCCGCAACGACCTGGCGATTGACTTCCCGACGTGACCGGCCTCAAGTCGAAGACCGCTCAGCCCTCGGAAATTTTGATTTCGATACGGCGATTCTTGCGGCGATTCGCCGGCGTGTCATTGGAAACGAGTGGCTTCGCGCCTCCCTCACCCAACGTGGTAATTCGGCCAGCCGCCACGCCTGCTTCGACCAATTTGTCTCGCACGGCGTCCGCTCTGGCCACGCTGAGTGCAAGGTTGTGTTCAGCCGACCCATTGGTGTCGGTGTGGCCAATAATTTCGACTCGCGTTGTCGGAGAATTGACGAGCAGCTCAGCAAGTTTTTCGACCACCGCGGAGCTGTCACGCGTGATCCGAGCAGAATCTGGGGAAAATTGAATGATCGACTCGGTCAATATCGAATCGATCTCGGCCTGCAATGCACCCGTCGCGACAGCCGGGTCTCCAAACAAATCTGGGCCAGGGCCGGCAGCGCGCGTATCGGGCGGGCGAACAATGGCCAGCGACCCCGTGACAGGCAACCCACTCGTGCGCACGAACGCGTTCACTGCGTCGCGCACAGCCAAGGTGGGCACGGCACCGGACAACACAAGCCCCGAGTTGTTCCCAGATACTCTGGCTGTGGACGCGCCGACTCTGGAGAGTTCTCCGATCGATCGCCCGATCCATGTGGCGGTGCGGGCGTTCACCCCTCCCGGGCGGGTCTCCGTGCGAAGCTCGATCTTCGACGCCGGTGCCTGCTGAGCAGCACCCGTACGCAGCGCTTCTTTCGCTTCGACCGATTCGACCGCGCCGGTGAACACAATGGTTCCGTCGTCGTTGCGCGTCGCTGTTACCGAACCGACTTCGACAGGGATGGTTGTGGTGGTGACCATCGGAGCCTGGCTGGAGTCCACCAAAATGTTGACTGTTCGGGGGCCGGAGTAATGGGGCGCATCGTTGCCGGCTCCGGCCGTGCGAATCAGCTTGTGGATGGAAGGGGCGTCTGCTCCCTTCGGAACGCGGACCGTTGCGTCGCGGCCCGAGTAGGACACGACAGCGGCCGTCTGGCCACCTGCAAGCAGCGCTGCAGCGGAGCGCGAGGACAGGGACCGTTCGATGCTGCTGCGGACACTTGTCGCGCCGACGGCGAACAAGGCCGCAGCGCCCACCAGCCCGGTGACCAGCGCCGGCGTCTTGCGCGGTCCCTTGGGCTGGGCGGCATCGCTTACGACAGCGTTGGCTAGTTCGACCGAGGACCATTCGGCTGTCCCGTCGGAGGCATCGGAGGCACCGCCAGCTGTCTCAGGGGTGGGAACGCCGTTGTTCATCGAGCCTCTCGGCCAGCGGTCAGATCGGCCTGGTAAGTCGCCAAGCCAGCAACGTCTTCTCGAACCATGAAGCCTGCCTGCTTGGACCACGTGGGGAGGCTCGGCGCAAACGTCAGTCCAGATGAAGCAAGCGCGTCGCGTAGCTGGTCTGGCGACGCAGCTTCGAGCCGCACGAAGGTGGCGATGCCGGCGCCGCGCAACGCTGCTGCAATTTTCGGGCCGATTCCTTCGATCACCTGCAAATCGTCAGCGTCCACATGAGTGACC
>JAYSSK010000042.1:0-2052 GCA_043720595.1 Acidimicrobiia bacterium | reverse complement strand
TGGCCGAAACCGAACGGGCTTGGGACGGTGCCACAAGCCTGCACATCGCAGGCATGGAAGCCAGGCGCACGGGTCTGCTGCAGGCAACCGCACTTCTGTCAGAGGCCGCAACGCGTTACGTAGCGCTCCGGTGCGATCAACACGCCGAAATTGCCGCATCTGGTCTTGGGTTTCATGCGCTCCACACTCCAATTGCCGCAGCTGGGCGAAAGACGGCAGATCCCGTCGCTTTGTCTGGCGCAGAGCAGAAGGTTTTGGACCTCGTCATCGCTGGGCTTCCGAACGGCGAGATCGCCGATGCACTGTTCGTCTCGAAGCGCACCATCGAATCGCATCTCAGATCGCTGTACCGAAAACTCGGCGTGACTACTCGGGTGGCATTGGCTCGGTCCGGCAAGGCAACCCAGGGGTCGAGCAAGTGAGTAGCGCTGGCGACGACGACACGCCCACTCCGGACAGGACGGTACTCACACCTGAACAACGTGATCGGCGGCTGTCGAAGCGTCCTGATCGGATTCTTGGGCGCCAGCTTGAACTTTCCGCGCTCAACGAAATCGTCCAGCACCACGCGGCTGGAGCGGGTGCAATTGTCGCCATTGATGGCGAGGCAGGAATCGGGAAAACCACGTTGCTTGCTGCGCTCGTCACGTCAACACGCGATTCGCAAATATTGGTTGTCTGGCTGCATTGCAGCGAGGCTGATCGGCTCCGTCCGTTCGGCGCGTTCCTCGACGCGTTGGAGTGTCGTCTGCAACATCCAGATCCTGCGTATCGACGCGTCGCAGAGTTGATTGTGTCCGGAACAGAGTCCGTGACCGACCCATTCAGATTGGATACCGACGCCGCGTGGAGACGACCGGTCCAGGAAGCCATCGTCGACCTCGTCGTAGAAGCATTGGACCGCGGGCCAGTACTGCTGGCAGTTGACGACATCCAGTTGGCAGATGCAGGAACCACCGCGGTTCTGACAGCACTGGCCCGACGAACCATTGCGTCGCCGCTTGTTCTTGCGTGGTCGCAACGATCGACGGTGCGGTCGGAATCAGCCGATCAGCTGAAGGCCCGTTTTCGTACGCAAATCCACCATGTTGCAGTAGGCCCACTTGAAGACGACGCTGTCGAGGCGTTCGGCGCAGATCTTCTGGGACGACCGCTCGATGAAGTTGAACGGGTCAGGCTTCGCCACGCTGGCGGCAATCCGTTTTTCGTTACCGCACTCGCCGCCAACGCGTTTGACGCAACCCGCGCCGAAGTCTTGAAGGAGTGGCTGGGCCGCTTGTCTTCAGAGACCGCCAATGTGATTACGACCGCAGCGCTGCTCGGTGGCGAATTCACCGTGGGCGTACTCGCACGCGTGGTGGGGCGACCAGGCGATGAAGTGGTGCGCTTACTTGAACCGGCAGTGGTTGCAGGCATTCTCGTGGTACGCGGCGCAGGCGGCTACGGCTTCGCACACGACCTCATCCGGTTGGCTGCCGAGGCCAACACACCAAGGTCGCTCCGGGCGGCAATGCACCGCGAAATCGCGCGGGTGCTTGAGTCAATTGACGCATCGGACATCACCATCGCAAGGCACATTGCCTATGGGGCGAGACCTGGCGACCATGTTGCAGCGGAACGCATCCGAATTGCTTGCGTGTCGCTCATGCGAGTCGATTCGCTCGCCGCGGCGCAACTACTGGAGGCGGCCTCCGGTCTCTGCGTCCCCGGTTCGGATGTATGGGCTTCGGTGATTGCAGACCAGGTGCTTGCGCTGCAATGGGGCGGCAAAGCTCGCGAATCTCTTCATCTCGCCAACGCCGCTCTCACGAGAGAACTGCCCGGCCCGACGGGCGCAAAGCTGAGGATGGTGCAAGCCACAAGCTTGGGACTTCTGAATGACTTACCGGGTGCCGCAGCGGCGTATCGAGCGGTAGCCGACGACCCTGTCACGCAACCCTCGGTGCGGGCGCTTGTACTTGCCGAACTCGCCACGATCGAGGCCTGGGGCATGGACAGGATCGGAGCTCGCCGCACTGCCGATGATGCACTTCAACTGTCTCGATCCGTTGG
>JAYSSK010000041.1:0-2061 GCA_043720595.1 Acidimicrobiia bacterium | reverse complement strand
CGGCCAGCAGACGGCTGAACAACGCTCGCATCTCCAACCGTGCGAGTTGAGCGCCAAGGCAGAAATGTGCCCCGAAACCGAACGCCAGGTGTTTGTCGGCGTTGCTGCGCGTGATGTCGAAACGGTGGGGATCGGCGAAGATCGCAGGATCGCGATTGGCTGCGAGATATGACAGGTAAACCCAGTCACCTGTGCGGACTGCCGTCCCGGCAATCGACGTGTCCTGTTGAGCGGTCCGCATGAAATGGCGGACCGGAGAGGCGTAGCGGATCATTTCATCGACGGCGTTATTCAGTAGTTCTGGCTGCGCCCGCAGCAACGCCATCTGATCGGGGTTTTGCAACAGAGCAAGAAGCCCGCCCGAGATTGCGCTGGACGTGGTGTCGTGGCCGGCGGTGGCGATGACTAAGAAGTAGCTCACCAGCTCACGCCGAGGGAGCGGCTCGCCATGGATAAGACCGTTTGCGATCAGCGAGGCAAGGTCGTCGGTGGGGTTGGTCCGTCGATCATCGGCAAGGGAGAGGAAGTACCGATGGAATTCCTTCATCGCGGCGATGACGGTTTCCGGCCGTTTTTCGCTGGGGTCCTTGGTCGCCGCTGAACCGAAGAACTCCTGCGTGAGGCGAAGCATGAGCGGGTAGTCGTCCTCGGGTAGACCCAGGATGGCAAGTATCACCGCAAGCGGGTACCAAACGGCGACGTCTGACGCGAAATCGCAAGCACCATCGGCTTGTTCGAGACGGTGAATCATCTGTGTACAGAGTCCATCGAGACGAGCATCGAGCCGTCGCAATGACGATGGTTTGAACCAGTCAGCCGTCATCCGCCGATACTCGGGGTGGTCCGGTGCGTCCATCTGCACGAGCGTGCGGAACGCAACTCCCGATGCGCGCTGGGTGTCCAAGTCTGTGGTGCGTGCAAGAAACACGTCTGGCTCGTTGGTGAACAGCGCCGGTTGGCGTTCCACTTCCATCACCGCTGAATGGTTGATGACAGCCCAGAATGGGCGAAACCCAGGCTGTTCAATGCGGTGTACCGGACCATCAGCGCGCAGACGATCGGCATCGAGGTGCCACGACTGAAGATCGGTGAATCGACGTGGGCTCGTGAAGATATCGGTCATCACACTCGTCCTGTTCGGAAGACTTGACACTGTAGTCAACTTCGCGCTACGAAAGGCTATGCCTAGCACTCCACTTCGCGTCGGAATCGTCGGTGTCGGCTGGGGGTCCGTGGTCCAGACCCCCGCATTCCGGCTTGTTCCAGAGTTCGAGGTTGTGGCGCTCTGTTCTCGACGGGCGGAAAGTGTTCAGGCGGCGGGCCAGAAGCTGGAAATTTCAGATGTCAGCACGGACTGGGAAGCGTTCGTACAGCGCCCAGACCTGGATGTCATCTCGATTGCCACCCCGGTCGATCTTCATCTCTCGCAGACGCTGGCTGCAATCGCTGCTGGCAAGCATGTCCTTGTGGAGAAGCCAGTTGGCCTCACCAGCAGTGAGACGGGGCAGATGCTGAACGCGGCCCAGGCCGCGGGCGTGTGTCACGCCGTATGTTTCGAATCACGCTGGGAACCATCACGCCTTGCAGTTTGGGAACACGTTGCCGCCGGCAACTTGGGGAAGCCCTTTCTCGCAGCGGCGCGCAGTGGAGCCGACTTCTGGCATCCCACCCGTGCAATGCAGTCGGAGTGGATGTACAGCACCGCGGCCGGGGGTGGTTACCTCATGGGAATGGGTTCCCATGACCTCGATTTCCTGTGTGCCCTGTTCGGCGAACCGGTAGAAGTTTGTGCAGATGTGCGGACCAGCGTTCCGCAACGGACACGTTCTGACGGGTCCACGTTCGACGTTGACGCCGATGACACCTCGGTGGTGATGATTCGGTTTGCGTCGGGGCTCGTTGCGTCGGTGATCACCACGGCAATCGCCTACGGGCAGAACTTTCGCTCGTTCGAGGCGTTTGGTGCTGATGGGTCGATTGCATACAACGGTGCCCTGATGGCAGAAACGGAACCACTGGTGACTGCGAACCACGTCGGTACGGACGGCAGCGTTGAGATCG
>JAYSSK010000040.1:0-2070 GCA_043720595.1 Acidimicrobiia bacterium | reverse complement strand
TGGAATGGATCGGCGACGATGTCGCGCCGCGGCTCGGTGCTCGCTTCGTCGGCCACAGCGTGCACGAGGCAGCCGGCCAGTGGTCAACAACGTCCGAGATCACCGCGTTGCACGAACCGCAGGTGTTCCAGTGGAGTGTGCTTGGCGCCGACGATGTTCCGTCTTCCGTGTGGCGTTTTACGATCACCGATCACGGTGACGGATCGGTCCAACTTGAACAGTGGATGCAGATGGGCCCAGCACGCAGCGGGATCAACCCGGCCATCGACCGCATGCCAGAGAAGGAGGACCGGATCATCGAGCGCCGACTTGCCGAGCACCGCGTCAACATGGAACGAAACTTGGTCGGGATCAAAGCGATTGCCGAAGGTTCTGAAATGACGACAGTGCCTGGGCTGGATTCACGCGAACCGACCGGAAGTGCTGAGCGATGACGCTGCGCATTGGATTGTCCCTCGACGCCTCGCGTCCACGGCTCCTTGAACTTGCGCGCGAAGCGGAACGGGTCGGTGTGGATTCGGTGTGGGTCGCGGAGTTTTGGGGTGTCGACGCGTTTACCCCGCTTGCCGCAGTTGCTGCAGTGACGGAACGGGTCAAGCTCGCAACTGGCATCGCGCAGCTAGGTGCGCGGACCCCGGCAATGTTGGCGATGACGGCTCTCGGTGTACAGAAGTTGTCCGACGGCCGTCTGATCCTCGGTATCGGGGCAAGTGGCCCACAGGTGATGGAAGGGTGGCATGGAGTGCCGTTCGATCGGCCGGTCCGTCGCACACGCGAGACGATAGAGATCGTCCGGATGGTCGTCGCTGGAGAACGGGTCGCGTACGACGGACCGTTGTATCAACTGCCATTGCCGGGCGGTGTTGGCAAGGCGCTGCGGTCGGCCGTGAGCGCTGCTCCCATCCCGATATACGTCGCATCGCTTGGGCCGGCAAACTTGGCTTTGACCGGCGAACTGGCCGACGGGTGGATCGGCAATTCGTTCTTCCCCGAGACCGCTGACGTGTACTGGGGTCCAATTCGCGAGGGAGCATCGAAGGCTGGCCGGTCGTTTGATGATCTCGACCGGGTGGTCGCCGTTGGCGTGGAGTTCACCGCCGATGACGCCGTAGCGATCAGCGCAGCGGGTCGCCGCCATGCCGACGGCTACGCGTTCACGTTCGGAGCAATGGGTTCGGCTACATCGAACTTCTACAACAACGCGTTCGCACGCCAAGGGTTTGGTGAGGATGTGGCCGAGGTGCAACGTCTTTGGGCAGCCGGTGAGCGTGAAGCTGCGGCCGCACGAGTTCCGATTGAGATCGGACTCGGCACAAACCTGATTGGACCTCCTTCGCTGGTGCGTGAACGACTGCGCGCATACGAACAGGCCGGCGTGACGACACTGCGAGTGGGAATCCACGGCGACTTCGATGCAACCATGGCGACGCTCGAAACGTTGATGGAGCTAGTCGGTTGATGTGACTCGACGTTGGAGTATCAGAGCAGCGGTGCGATAGACACCAGTCGCAGAATTGGTTGACCTGCGTCGATGGAAGCAGCCACCGGCATCTCTACGGTCATCTGCCACGCGCCGTCTTCGGCAGGGTCTGCCAGTCGTTGTGTGATGGTCCACTCTTCTTGGCCGGGCGTGAGCGTGAAGTACGCGGCGGACCGAGCGTCGGCGTCGGTGCCGATGGAGTCGTACTCGGCCCAGTAGGGCGCCATGGTTCCATTCAGCGTGTCGACACTCCAGCCGGTTCGGTCGCCCAAGCGGTCGTGGCGTTTGATGGCCAGTAGCTCGACCCAACCAAACACAGCCGTGCGAACAGCGGTCTTCCATGCCTTGGGCGGGCCAACGTCAACCGGGCGTGGCGCGGTTGGTGCCTGACGATCAGAAGGAACCAGGCCCGAGAGCCGCTCCCATTCCTCCAGCAGGCTGGCATCAATCGAGCGGATGAGCGCGGCCAGCCAGTCGATGACGTCTTCGACTTCTTCTGTGTATGCATCGAGAGGCAGGGACCGGTCGAGCGCCTTCCACACGTCGGTGAGGTGGCGAAGCAGCAGGCCCTCACTGCGTTCGATGCCATA
>JAYSSK010000039.1:0-2078 GCA_043720595.1 Acidimicrobiia bacterium | reverse complement strand
TAAGCCTGGGCAAGTTCCGGATCGTCGACCTCGGCCTCCCACAGCAAGCCAACGGTTGTGTAGAGAAATGCGATGTCGATGTTCTCTGCGTCGAGCAGCTTGATTCGTTCGTTCGGATCCATGGACCCATACGGGGCCTCGGCCCGGTACGTGCGGGCAGGGTTGAGCTGCATGTCGGCAAGGTCCGGGGCTCCCATCGCGCCGAGCGTTGCGGGAAACCCGCGCCGGGTCATTGTGGAGCGTTTGCCGTTGATCTCCAGTTCTTCCAAACCGTTTTCGTCGACCACGATGCGAAGCGCCCGGTCACGGAACTTCGGATCGATGTACTCCTCCCACAGGTCTGGTGGTTCGAGGATGTGCCCATCGGCGTCGACCGCACCACTGGCGGCAACTCGATGCGTCTCGTGCATCGGCTTCATCGACGGAACAGCAACAGCCATGGTCAGACCTCTTTGGCGCAGTACGTCAGCAACGTCGGCGAATGCCGATGTGGCGCATCGAATCAGACCGCGGCGTGTCATCGCAAACGAACTCAGACAGGCCGCCGGACGCAAGGGGTGTGAGCGATCGTCGTCAGCGATCCAACCCTCTCGCCGGACCTGTGTAAACGTCGGTCACCGCAACTATGTCCTGACAAACTCCCAACGTTGGTCGTGCCAACATGGGGCCTCCAATTCCTGCGACAAAGGCCCGGATACACATGCCACGGCACCTCCTCACCCTGACCTGCCCTGACCGGCCCGGCATTGTGCACGCCGTCAGCGGCGCACTGCTCGAAGTGGGCGGCAACATCCTCGAGAACGCACAGTTCGGCGACATCGACACCGGACTGTTCTGTATGCGTACAGAGTTTGATGCGGGCGTGGAGGATTCAGGCCTGATCAGCACCTTGGTGAGCGCCGCGCTGGGGGATACGGCTGCCCGCGTTGTGGTGCGTCGTGATGACCATCGGCCTCGGGTACTGGTGATGGTCTCCAAGTACGACCATTGCCTTGTTGACCTGCTGTATCGCTGGCGCATCGGTGACCTGCGGGTCGACATTCCCGTCATTGTGTCGAATCATCCGAACTGTGCCCAGATCGCTGCCAACGAGAGCATCCCCTATGTGCACTTACCGGTTACGCCCGTCACCAAACCCGAACAAGAGCAAGCGTTGCTACGCCTCGTTGAGGAGCACCGCATCGACCTCGTTGTGCTCGCTCGCTATATGCAGGTGCTCAGCGACTCACTGTGCGAACAGCTGTCCGGCAGGGCCATCAACATCCACCACTCGTTCCTGCCCGGGTTCAAGGGAGCTCGGCCGTATCACCAGGCATATGAACGTGGCGTGAAGCTGGTTGGTGCCACAGCACACTTCGTGACCGGCGAACTCGACGAAGGGCCGATCATCGAGCAGGACGTGCGCCGGGTAGACCACGCGCACACCGCCGAAGAACTCACCTCGTTGGGCCGAGACACCGAGCGCCTTGTTCTGTCGCGAGCGGTTGGCTATTGGGCCGAGAACCGCATACTGCTAGTTGGGAAGAAGACTGTCGTCTTCCCGTAGCGAGGTCGGCGGAATCTCGCCAGACCCACGCTGAACCACAGAGGCTTTCAAGATTTCGTGCACCGGTGGTTCGTCGGAGCCATCAAGGCGCCTGAACAGCGTCTCGCCGGCGAGGCGTCCGATTTCGAACGGGTGCTGAGGAAGCACGGTCACCGCCGGCGACACGACGTCGCCCATCTCGATCTCGTCAAAGCCGGCTAGTGCGATGGTCCGCTCCAACTTCAACTGGTGCAGCGCCCGCACTGCGCCCATCGTGACGAAGTTCTGACCGGACAACATCGCTGTGGGGCGAACGTCGAGTCTGTTGAGCCACTGGAAGATTTCGGTCTGCCAGCCGATCGGCGAGCGCTCGCCGGTGATCACCAATTGCGGATCGACGTGCTGCCCGGCCGATGCCATAGCGTCTGTAAACCCCTTCAGCCGAAGGCGCGCTGAGAAGATGGAAGGGTCGTCGCCGAGAAAGCCGATTCGAGTATGGCCGTGCGCCAGCAGGTGCTTCGTCAGTTCGTACGCGCCGCCGTAGTGATCGGCG
>JAYSSK010000038.1:0-2087 GCA_043720595.1 Acidimicrobiia bacterium | reverse complement strand
TTCAGCGCCGAATGGGGCAACGTGCCGATGATGCCTGGCAAGGACACCGCAGCCATGCTGCGTGCCGCTGCCGCCGGTGAAATCAAGGCGCTCGTTCTACTGGGCGCCGATCCGCTTACAGACTTTCCCGACAGCGCCCTTGCCGAGGCTGCGTTTGTGGCTGTGCCAAACATTGTGGCCATCGACCTGTTCGACACAGCTTCGACTGACCGGGCATCGGTTGTGCTTCCTGCATCGGGCTATGCAGAGAAGTCCGGAACAGTCACCAACATCGAAGGCCGTGTCTCGCTGGCAACAGCCAAAGTGAGCGGCCCAGGGGTGACCCGTCCGGACTGGATGATTGCTGTTGAACTGGCAACCCGGCTTGGGCATGACCTTGGTTTTGAGTCTGTCGAAGAGATCACCGCCGAGATCGCCCGTGTTGCACCGGCTTACCTGGCGATGACGCCTGGCGCTGCTGCTGGTAACGGCGCGCTGACCCCGATTCCTGGTGCGATCGATGCACGCAACGCAGCGTTCGCAGCAGCAGCGGAGCAAGCAGCGGCAGAGCAAGCGGCAACGGACGCCGCCGCACTGAACAGTGCCCCAACCGACGCCACAGAGGCTGCGAGCGAAGGCGATGTTTCTGCTGGGGCAGTACCAGCAGTCATCGCGCGGACTGTTCCACCACTCGTCAACGCGGTCGCGTCTTCGACGGCTGTGCCTGTGCCCCAACCAGACTCGTACTCGCTGCGTTTGGTGGTCGGGCACGTGCTGTACGACAACGGCACCCTCGTATCTCACAGCCCCTCGTTGGCCAAGCTCGCCAACGGCGACGGGCTGCACTTGCATCCCGGTGAAATCGAACGCCACGGCTTGACTCGCGGCGGCCAGGTCAAGGTGGTCAGCCAACGCACGTCGGTCACGCTGCTGGTTGTCGAGAACGACTCCGTGGCACGCGGTTCAGCCTTTGTTCCGTTCGGCCAGGTCGGCGGTGCGGCTTCCGCACTCCTCGATGCCGATGAACTGAACGCAAGCGGCATCGTCAAGGTCCGCCTCGAGACGGTCGCAGAGTAGGGGAACCCAATGGCACTCGCACTCAACTTCAACTCACTCAGCCTGACTTCGGTCTCGCGTGGGCTTGGTCATTTCGCCGAAGACGGCGACCCGCTGTTCAAGGGCAAGCGCACTGTCGTCGACGGTGTCGAGACCTACGCTGGCAACGTCGACTGGTGGGGCTGGCCGCTGATCATTGTGCTCGTGAAAGCACTCATCGCTTTTGGCATCTGTGTGCTCTGCACTGCGCTGCTCATTTGGTACCTGCGTAAGTTCATCGCCGACATGCAGAACCGCATCGGCCCGAATCGCGCCGGTCCCTTTGGTCTGTTGCAGACGTTGGCCGATGGTACGAAGCTGTTCTTCAAAGAAGCGCTATGGCCAAGCCACGCCGAAAAAACGGTCTTCCGCCTCGCCCCGTACATCGCAGCTGTTCCGGCGTTCCTCACGTTCTGCGTGATCCCGCTCGGAGGTGTCGTCGATGTGGCCGGGTACCGCACCAACCTGCAGGTTGCCGACCCGCCGATGGGTGTGCTGTTCAGCCTGGCCATCAGCTCCATCGCCGTGTACGGGGTCATGCTGGCAGGTTGGGCGTCCGGCTCGAAGTATCCGCTGATGGGCTCGGTCCGGGCGTCTGCTCAGATGATTTCCTATGAAGCCGCAATGGGCCTTTCGCTCGCCGCAGTGGTGCTCTACACCGGCTCGTTGTCGACCCGCAAGATCGTCGAAGCACAAGCAGGGGCAATCTGGAACTGGCACGCAATCAGCACGATCTTCGTGCCGTTCGTCATTTTCGCCATCGCTGCTGTTGCCGAGCTCAACCATCCGCCGTTCGACTTGGTCGAAGCTGAATCTGAACTCGTCGGTGGATTCCACACGGAATATTCCGGCGCCCGGTTCGCCATGTTCTACTTGGCCGAGTTCATGAACCAGATCACCATGAGCGCGCTCGTGGTCACCCTGTTCCTCGGCGGGCCAAACATGCCGTTCAACCTCGGAACCGCTCTGAACCTTGACCGCATCCCTGGCATCGGCGGGTTCCTTGCTGCGCT
>JAYSSK010000037.1:0-46815 GCA_043720595.1 Acidimicrobiia bacterium | reverse complement strand
ATTCATCGAACGTTCCAACCGCGAAAGCTCTGCGCGCTGATCATCCGAGACGCATATGAGAGAGGACATACCCCACTCTACGCGCAATATCTATTCCAACGACGAACCACTAGAAACCTCGTACCGCCCAGAGCAATGCGCCGGAGATTGCGCTGAGCGGACCTATGGCGATCCGAATCACGCGTCGATTCCATCACGGAGATGTCTCCAAATTGAGATGTCTCCGTGATTTGGCCGAACCTGCTGTACCGTGTGAAGCATGCGGAGAGGAATTCGTTTTGACAATACAACGAATCGACCTGCGGTTTTCGTGGCGATTCTCGTGCTGTTGTCAGCCTTTCGAGGAAAGCTTGCGCTCGATCAGTTCGTTTATTTCTACAGCGATAGTTGGGACTATATAGTACCTTCCGTTCAACCAGTGGGCTCCGGTTTCGTCGATTCCTTCCACTCCCCGTATGTGGGGTGGGTTTGGCAGCGCTCCACTTGGCATCACCCTTTGAGACACGCAGCCACGGTGCAGGTACTAATAGGAATAGTTGGCACCGTTTCTCTGATGCAGCTGATTTACAGACTGACTACACAAATCGGACATCATTCGGCCGCCATGAAACGCGCGGCCACGGTGGCCGGAGCGGTCGCACTGTGTGCTTCACCTGCGATTGCCTTTTACGAGCGAACTTACCTTTCAGACTCAATAGCTTCGATCGCTTTCGGAACTGCATCTTCGGTGTTGGTGGTCGAGATCAGCCGCAAACACACAGCGGCCGGTGCGCTCTCGAGGTTTGCGATCCCCCTGTTCGTTGTCTCTGCATGTCTACGGCCAGCGCTTGTATGGCCCGCAACTTTCGCCACTGCGGTAACCCTGACGAGTCAACTCGTTCGAGCTTTTTCAACCGGCAACAGGAAGAGTCGCTGGACGCTACTCAGCTGGCTTCTCTGTTGTTGCGTGGTGAGCGCTATCTTGGTGGTACCTCTCACAAACGGATACCTGCGAACATTTGGAACTCGATCGCTCACTCCGGCGTCCGGTTCGGGCGCCTACATGCGGTGGAGCTACCTCGAAGGTTGCGAGGGCCTCAGAGTTGCAGCCATGACGGATCTAGACAGAGAAACCTCGACTGCATTGTGTACCGACGATGCACGATTGAGATCCTTCGATGCAAACCTTTGGGCCTATCCCCCTGGAAGCGCCACCCTGGAGCCGTCGGCAAGGTTTCTACCAACTCAAAAGTTCTTGAAACGAGCGGCCATCGGCACATTCAGCAGACATCTTCCAAGTGTTGTACGAAATGTTTCAACCACTACAGGGAAGCTGTTTCTGTTCCCCATTTCAGACTTGCACGCATATTCAGCAGATCCACCAATTCTTCCTCCAGGTCTCCAGCCGAAGGCAGACTCTTTTCCTTCAAAACAGGGAGGGGTTCCTGGAAAAGACTTGGTGAAGGTGGTCCGCTCGTCGTTTCGACTCATAGGCGTCTTTACCGGAGGTCTGTACCTTTGCTTGTTAGTGCTGATTTCACAAGACCGCCATCGCCGAACCGCCTGGACAAGAGACCACACCGCCGCTGCGACATTCCTTGCGGTAAACTTTATGGTCGCTGGATCCGTGGGTCTGATGGCAAAACCGATGGCCCGTTACCTGTTGCCGCTAGCCTGGAGCTTTCCAGTCGGGGTGATGATCGCTGCTGCGATCATCGAGCACTCGACTTCCATCCGGAAAACAGGACGTATAGGTGAATCACAAACCAGCCGAGGACCCTCGCGTCCCCAGGGACGAGCCAACCGCTGACTTAGACCGGCCTGCCTTTTCTGTTGTGGATCGCACACTGCGCCTTCTTCGCAGCCGGCACTTTCGACCACATATCCCTCACGGGGCAGAAGTACTCGATTTCGGATGCGGGGAGGCCAATTGGTTTCTTCACAGCAATTCGAACGTCATTGCCCGAGGGGTGGGCGTGGACCCTTCGTTGCGACGAGTAGGTGAAATAGGGACCGTCACGGGGTACCAAGGAACTCTAGACGAGTTTGTTCTCAGCGCCCCCGAAAGCCGTTTCGACGTGGCAACAATGGTGGCGGTCATCGAACACCTTTCACCAGACACCGCACTGAACGTGCTCGGCGTCCTTCGTGGGCTGCTAGTTCCTCGTGGCCGTCTCGTTTTGTCGACACCCACTCCAAGTTCACGACCGATTTTGGAGTTCCTTGCCTACAGAGCGAAGATCATTAGTAGAGCCGAGATTGAAGACCATAAAGTTTACTACGATCGCCCACTCTTGGCCGGTCTTCTGGAACAATCCGGATTCAAACTTGAGTCTTATAAGCGGTTTCAATTCGGCCTAAACAGCCTCGCCGTTGCGAGCGTCCAATGAGGACGAAAACGATCTCAATTATCGTTCCCGCATACAATGAGGCAGGTTCCATCTCGACGGTACTTGAGACTTTGGCCACGACTGATTTCGGTCTCAACGTCGAATTGCTTGTCATCGACGACGGGTCATCAGATGAAACAGCATTGCGGTGCGAGGAAGCCCTAGATCGGTTGTATTTCGCCGGAGGGTCGCGCCTGATTCGCTTGCCAACCAACCAAGGGAAAGGGACTGCGGTGAAGCGGGGATTCGCGGAGTCGACCGGGGACTTTGCCATCGTCCAAGATGCGGACCTCGAATACGACCCGACAGAAATTCAACGCCTACTAATGCCAGTTCTCGCCGGACGCGCGGATGTAGTGATCGGTTCACGGTTCATGGGTGGTCATCCACGTCGAGTTGTGTATTTGCAGAACGCACTCGGAAATCGCCTTATGAGTCTTCTATTCTCCTTCGTTTCAGGAATGAAGCTCTCCGACATTCATTCGTGTTACATGCTCTTCGATGGGTCCCTGATTCGTCAGATCGAGCCCCTTCTTGTTAGCCGGCGCTGGGGATTCAATCCCGAAGTCTGCAGCATTTTGGCCGATTGGCGAGCCGATTTGAGAATCGTCGAAAGTGGCATTTCCTACTACGGACGCAGCAAAAGCGAAGGGAAAAAGATCCGCCTCCGTCACGGAATCGTGGCTGTAGCTGAGATCCTAAAGTTCAACCTCCGCCGCAGGATCGCCTTTCCTGAGAGTCTGTCTCGATATCCGGCGTCAAAATTTTGAGAAGTCTCAAACCACGGAGCTCGATACGACTTCCGGGCGACCAGTTCGCGTAGATGTCGACAATTCCAGTCGGCGCAGGGCCTATTCGAACGAAGCTCCAGATGGAGCTCCCTTGGAACGAAACTAAGTCCCACGGGCCTGCTCCTAATCGCTCGACGCGTAATCTCATCAAGGGCGGAGCGCAGTCAATGACCTCAACACCATCGGATGCCCGGTGCTCGCTTTGAGAACACCCTAAAATTCCGGCACAATCGCGGAATGTTGGGGGATCAGAGTACAAGTCATAGATCTCGTATCCATTCCTGGTCCATACTGGACTTCGAGTTTCGAGGCCGGGCCAAGCTCCGCTGGATCGTTGGTCGAACCGAACGACCACCCACCGAATTTCAAAGGCCGCCCACAGATCGGCCTGAGATGACGGTGCCACACGATCTAACACCACCGATTGCTTTTCCAATTCCCATGACGGGCTGTAATCGAGATCGGGACGTAAAAGGGCCCTCGCCCACGTGTCGCCGGTGATTCGATCGCCGTTGTCTGCTTCAGCGTTCAAGTAGCTGATGGTCTGCGAAAGCGGTACTGCTTGCGACATGTACTGTTCGGTTGTCTCCTGGCCAGTCAACCATTTCCATGGGTATCTATTGGGAATATTCCAGAAACTGGCCATCGTAATTGGTAAGGCGGACGCGATGAGCATGGTGAGGCCAACCAGCGCAATCAGGCGCTCCAAAGGTTTGAGATCACGCTCGATACGCTGTCGTGGTTCTCTCGCCTGAAGATACGTCGGCAGGCTGAGCCCGACGACCATTAATGGGAGCAGATAGCGCGCATAGCGGAGCTCGCTCCACCAGATGTAGAGAGGCACTAAAAGGACGGCGAGCGGTACTATTCGGCGATTGGCCAAGCACCAGAGTATAGGAAGGACCAGCCCGAGCAGAGCCAGGCCAAACCCACCATTTGGAGTCGCTTCCACATAGCGGGTTGTAACGGTCACTAAGCGCCAGGGCAGGCGAACCAACGCTCCAAAGGACCCGTCAGGGTCGAACGGCATATTTAGTCGATCATTCACGGGCGGCGCGAACCTGGATCGGAACACATTGTTGAACTGAGGGAACAATGGATTTCGAGTGGTAACGAAGCGTTCGACCGGTGCTGGGAGCACGGCGACGCCAGCCGCGAGTACGAACCAGGCTATGGCCCGAGCGCTGGATCTGAGAGCTATACATCCGATGGCGAGCAAGACAGCAGCCAAGGGAACCGTGTGCATCTTCGAGGCGGCGACGGATCCGACCAACAGGCCGAGAACGACTCCTTCGCTAGTAGAAGCCCCGAACGTGCTTCGCCTTTGCCAACGCAGCAGGATTTCGCGGACCGCAGCGCAACACACCAACGCAATCCCAATATCGTCGTAGGCGGTCGACATCTGCCAAAGCCAATGCGGTGTCGTCGCGAGGACAACTGCAGCCAGCGGCCCGACCACCGAACGGAACGTCAGCACCGTCCCTGCTCGGCTGGCACCGAGCCAGCAGACCATCATCACGGAAATGAAAGCCTGGAGAAACCGACCGGTCGACGCTGCCCCAGCAATGTGCCCCGGCACCGCCAGCACTTGCATGCTGCCGGTCAGGTTCAAGACCGGATGGTCCAACTGGGTTTGCATTTGGCCCAGATACGCCCACTGGGCTGGAAGCCAACCCTTCGAGTACAAGGCGTCGAACTGAATTTCGGGAGCCACCACCCACCCCCAGACCGGCACGAACAGCAGCGGCGGGATGCACAGAAGGACGCGGACGTCTCGGCTGTCGTTCCGCAAGCCTTGGCAGCATCTCAGGACCAATCCCGGGAGGGAGATCAACCCACCCCCCGCTATAAGCACAGCAAGTGGCCAGGCAAGCAGACCCAGGTATCCAAGCACGCTGATCGCAATTTGCAGAATGGCAAATCCAATCGCGATCAGAGTGACCAACGATTCCGGGCCACTGTCCATCGATGCCCGGCCAGCGACAACCTTGCCAATCCCGAAAGAAACCGACACCAACGCTGCAGCCGCCAAAACCCCTTTGGTTTCATTGCGGACCACGGCGGCAATCCCGAGAGTCGCAAGGCTCAGGGACCAAGAGGCGATCTGCAGGTGTTCCCATTGCGCTGCCTTGCGAATTGCAATGAGCCCAAACCCGACAACAGCAACAATAAGTCCAAATTTCGGCTGCACACTCTTTGCAGACAGAAAGGATTCGGACTCGACGAGTTGAAAAGCATTTCGAAAGTTCACGAGTATCAGCAGGATGACAACTGCACGGAAGCCGATCCAGACGGCCGTCATCACCGGACGCGGACCGTCATCAGACCGTCGAGTGAACCGGCCGCCGATCTGCCAATTTGCTACTCGCTCGCTCACACTGGCCGACGCGCGATGAGCGGGACCGAGGCTCTTTGATTGCCCCATGCAATCCCGGAGGCGAGGTCCGATTCGTCTCGAACTGAAATTTCGACGAAACCCGAAGCTTCAAGGTTCTTGATCAGCGACCGTTCCTCGAAAACCCGCATCTCCAACGTTTCGCCATCCCCACCGTGGTACACCAGGTCCTCGAACACCTGCTGTTCGCCGGTGGCCGTTGTGTTGACAAGCCGTCGCTTACCGAGAGCATCGGTTTCAACCGTCCAATCATGGAGCTCCGGGAAGTGCTCAATCGTTCCCTCACCCAGCCCATTCGGGATGCACGGAACGGACAGGATCAGCCAGCCCCCTGGTTTCAGTACAGAAAAGGCGCCATCGAAGGCAGACTGGACCGGTGGAAGAACGTGTTCGAACACATCGCTCGACAGCAGGAAATCGTATTCTCCTAGCCGCGAAGACTGCGGCTTTGTGATGTCCAATAACGGCTCCTGGTGGAAGGCTGTGTTCTCGTAATCAAGGTGCTTCGTGAGATACATGGCCATACGCGGATGGTCACTCAGACCAATGCCGCGGAGCGTTTTCGGCAGCTGGTCAATCCGCCTGGGCTCTCCGGTAGTTGCGATGCTCAGGCATCGAGCCATGGCCCTCAACCTCGCCGTGGACTGGCATCGTGGACAGTTGGGGACCTCGCGACCGAGCTGATCTACGGCTACGGAACACCACGCAGAGCAAATGTTGCACTGGAACCTTAGGTTGGCCGAATGAGGGCCTGCACCTACAGCAGCTGCCCGCAGACTGCGGACCTGAGCACCAACACGGCGGGTGACGATGTTCAAATTGTGAGATGAAAAGGACACGTCTTCGCCTCCATGGCGGTTGATCCGACGGGAGAATTTCCGGTGCTCCGGCTTCAGCGGTGCGTAGCGGTGCGGAATCCATGGGTTGCCCCACTTCGATTCAAACGCCGCCTTGTTCGCTTCGAACAGCCGCTCATACCGACCATCCTCACGGAGCGTCGAGAACGACGCTTCACCAATGTGGTACACGAACGTGTCACGAGCGATCACAACGTCGAAACGCTCGGCGATGACTCGTCTGCAGTAGTCGTCGTCTTCGAACATGCCGATACCGAAGCGAGTATCCAACGGACCGATCTCGTCCCACAGAGTGCGCCTGAACGCGACGCAGAAGAAGGCGATGTTGTCGATGGCTGCAACTTCTGAAACGTGTGCGAGGCGTTCGTGCACGGCAGCTCGAAGAAAGGCGCCAAGAGACGAAGGATCGAGGTCGATCTTCGCTTCGTTACCCGTCCAATTGGTCACGGTGCCAACGAGCCCCACCCGGGGGTTGCGAAGGTGAGCCTCGAAAGACTCGATTCCACCAGGACCGATGAAACAGTCGTTGTTCAGGAGAACGACAATTTCGCCGTCGCTGGCATCGACACCGCTGTTCATGCCTCCAGCGAAACCGAGGTTTGAGGCGTTCTCAACAAGTCTGACGGCGGCGAGCGAGGACACGAGCGCACGAAGGCGTTCGACATCTGCAAGTTCCGATCCGTTGTCGACGCACACAACTTCTATGCGCGCATACGAGTTCGCTTCGAGCAACAGGCGAATAGACGCCGCAGTAAGTGCTGCGTTGTTCCAATTCAGTATTACAACGCTTACCAAAGGGGTATTGGCCTGCAAGACCGCAAGCACAGCCTCGGCACGGTCGGACCACGTGTGATTCGCCACGGCTTCGATGCGAGCGGAAACAATCGCAGCGCTGTGAGCATCCAGCGCCTGAGCTACGGCGTGTGCGAAATCAACCGGCGTTGAAGCAATCGAAACCTGGTTGGCAAAACGGGCCAACTCCGGCAGTGCTGAGGCAACCACGGCCTTACCTCGTGCGAGGTACTCGTAGACCTTGACCGGATCTGTTGATTGAGTGAGCGGGCGAATGTCGAACGGCAATAGGCACACGTCGAGCGAGTCAATTGCGTCGCACACGGCGCTGTGTGGGATTTCACCGTGGAACGTCACGTTGTCGCGTCTGCGAAGCCGCTCAACACTGGCTTCGGGGCTGACCGCACCGTACAGTTCCACCCGTACGCCGGGGAGTTCCGCAGCGGCCAGCACCAACTCAACGTCGAACCATTCAGCCAATGCCCCGACGTATCCAACAACACGCCCTGGCGCACGAGGTTTCGCGGGAAGCGCGCTGAATCCACGGTCACACGCGTTGGGCACAAGCCCAATTGGTCTGTCCGAGTTCAGGAGCAGCGCAGCGGTCGCAGTAACCGCATCGGCTTCGGCCAACAACAAATCTTCGGCAGCGCCAAAGGCTGCGCCGACACGCTCGAAACCCTTCCAGTGGTCCATCCGGTCGTACCAGATGGGAAACCCCCACTGTGCGCGCATCTCAATCGCAAGCTGCGTCCAGAAGGGCAGCATCACGCCAACCCACGCGTCGAGGATGCCGAAGCGTTCGCGCAGACTCCGGAGCGACTCCAGGTAGACCTCGGCCTGTTCTTGCGTCAGCGCGCCGTCGTACGGAGGGATCGGAGTTGGTGAGTGCAAGGTGACGCAGTAGAGGTTCGTGCCAATTCGAGCAACTGTCGATCCGGGCTTGGCTCCGAGCGTTACTCCCGGGTTGACGTAGAAAACCCGATTTCCAAGGTGCGAGAGCTCAAGCGCCAGCTTCTGAGGGCGTTGCAACCGGAACGCCCAGTCGATCGGTCCGCACATCACAATGTTCGGTGAGCTGCCGCACGGATCGGAAAACTCTGCACAGATCCGTTCCGGCGCCGACCCAAGCGGTGGAAAGGCGACGTCCTGAGCCCCGACAGCAAACTGGAGCCAGTCTGATTCCGAAACGGAGACCGCTGTTGGCAAACTCGGTTTGATTCCTTTGGCCCGAAGCACGTACGGCCACAAACGATGCTTGAGGGCCATAGGGAGGACCCGCCAAAAGCGACGGGCCGGAATCATCATCAAACGTTTGGCTGGAAGCCGAATCACACAGAACCTCCCGCGTTCCCGCCACGTTAGCAAGCGGGGTGTCCAGTCCTTTGGTTCTTCCTCCGGGCCAGCGTTGCGTAGGGTTGGGCGGTGTCCGCCATCGAAAGCAGAGGCGCCGGAAAGGCGTTCCGGCGGTTCAGCGAACGAAACCAAACACTGAAGCAGGCCGTCACCCGGCGTCGACGAGCCGTTTTCACCGAGCACTGGGCGGTGAGGGACCTCACGCTGGACATTTCTGAAGGTGAGACCTTCGGGATCATTGGCGGCAACGGTGCCGGAAAGTCCACGACATTGAAAATGCTGGCCGGGATTCTGGTCCCTGACGAAGGCTCAGTAACCGTGCATGGACGGGTCAGCGCGCTCCTTGAACTGGGTGCTGGTTTTCACCCGGAACTCTCCGGTCGCGAAAACGTCTTCTTGAACGGTGCGATCCTCGGGATGTCCCGCAAGACGTTGGTCGCTCGCTTTGACGACATCGTCGGTTTCGCTGGTCTTGAGGAATCCATCGACGAACCGGTCAAGACCTATTCCTCTGGGATGTTCGCGCGACTTGGCTTCGCTGTTGCGGTCAACGTAGACCCCGACATCTTGCTACTCGATGAGGTGCTCGCAGTCGGCGACGAAGTGTTCCAGCGGCGATGTGGCGAAAAGGTCGCGGAGCTTCGATCGTCAGGGAAGACGGTCGTGATCGTCAGTCACGGCCTTGAAGACCTTCGAAAAATGTGCGGGAACATTGCATGGATTGACCACGGTCATGTCAAGGCAGTCGGCCCAGCCATCGACGTGGTCAATCAGTACCTCGAATCCACCCGCCAAGACCAGCGCATCAGCGCAGACGGTCTGGTGCACAAAGGCGGCGGCATCGTCACGACTTCGGTGAAACCTCAACCAGAGGTTTTGGTTCAGGGTCGTTCCGCTTCGTTCGAGTTCACGATCGAATGCAGCGAATCGATCGTCGAACCACGACTGGGATTCACGGTGAGAGCTTCGAACGGCACTCCAATCGTGGGCCACACCATGCCCCTCCCGACGCTGCAGAAGGGGACAACGAGAACGAGTTACCGGATGGCTGGCCTGCCCCTGACACCGGGCCACTATGAGATGGCAACCTGGTTCGGTGATCGTAACGGCATCGAACTCGACTCATGTCTCGTCGCTTCGCAATTCGAGGTCAAACCACCTCCAGGTGGATCGCACGACTTTGGCCTACTCAGCCTGGGCGGAAACTGGGACGCCGAATGACTCCACACGATGAAGGAGTGGTGCGTCACAGGATTCGCCCTCCTGAAACAGTTGTCCGGATTGCGATGCGCCGCGCCATTGGCGAGCGCGAGCTTCTCTGGAACCTCACGTTGCGCGATCTTCGATCTCGATACCGCCGCAGCACAATTGGATGGGCGTGGTCCATGATCAACCCTGCTGTGATGACCGCGATCTACACGTTTGTGTTCACCGTGTTTTTCAAGGTCAAACCGACGCCCGGCGTTCCGAGTGGAATGACCGCCTACGCGTTCTACCTGCTCGGGGGACTACTGCCCTGGAACGCTCTCGTCAATGGAGTCACCGGAGCGTCCGCTGCGTTGGTCGGTGGTGGCGGGCTCATGGCCAAAGTTCGGTTTGCGCGCGAACACCTTGTGCTTGCGACCGTCCTCGCCATGTCTGCGACGCTATTGCTCGAACTGGCGGTGCTCGCCTTCATGGAGCTGATCGGCGGCTACGTCGTGTTGCATCTAGCGCCGGTCGTTGTACTGCTCGTGGTGTTGCTCACGCTCTTCATCGCCGGCGTTAGTCTGATGGTCGCAGCGCTCAATCTCCGTTACCGCGATGTGCAGCATTTGATGTCGATAGGTTTCCTCGTGTGGTTCTATCTCACACCGGTGATCTACCCGGTCGAGCTCATTCCGCAGCGATTTTCGATAGGGGCACTCAGCCTTCCGCTGCGATCGATCCTTGGGATGAACCCAATGTCTCGATTCGTGCTCGCGTTTCGCAATTGCTTCTACGACGTCACTTTGCCGGGCCTCGGCACAATGGTCGGACTCGTGGCGATTTCCTGCACAACATTCTTCATCGGATACCGTTTCTTCATCCGCCGAGCACCGTGGTTCGTGGAAGAACTGTGACTGTGCCACCACGGGTGACCTGACGGTGCGCGTCCTTGTTTGGTACTGGGGAAGACGTGGGGCAGGAGCGCAGTACACCCGGCACCTCGTTCACGCTCTCAACGCGATTCCCGGTGCTGAAGTTTTCGTTTCGCTTTCTTCTGAAAACCCCTTGTCTTTCGAAACCTTGGGATCATCCCAAGGCGGCCAGATTCTTGAGGTTCACCGACCCGGTGGGGCGGTTCGGGCCATGTTTGGACCTCGCAGAAACATCGGTGCATACGCACGGACCGTGAAGGCCGACGTGGTGCTTCACTGCATGGTAAGCCCACACACCATTCCGGCTTGGTCTCGGTTCCGCGGACTGCCAATAGTGAGCGTTGTTCACGATCCAGAACCGCACCCAGGTGACGAAAAGTGGTTCGTCGACCTCGCGTGGCGTATGGCCCTCCGTCGGTCGACGCGAATCGTGTCCCCTAGCAAAATCGTCGCGGCCAAACTTCGGCAGCGCACCGCCGTTCCGGTCGACGCGATACCGTTCGGGCCACTTATCGAACTTGTTTCGCCGCATGATTTGTGGGACCCGGCCGGTCCCATAACTTTCGCTGGCCGTTTGGCTCAATACAAGGGACTCGATTTGCTCGCCGACGCATGGTCCCGACTGGGTGACGAAGCAGATTGCCAGCTTGTTGTAGCTGGCGAAGCGCCCGCAGACGGGACCATGGACGCCGTTCTGGACCAACTGACGGCCGTCGGCGCCGACGTTCGCCGAGGCTGGCTGACCGAATCAGAACTTGGCGCAATACTGGCCGGATCCCGAGCTGTCGTACTTCCGTACCGGGAGGCCAGCCAATCCGGGCTTGTCCCAATCGCTCATGCCCTGGGGATTCCTGTACTGGCTACGAATGTCGGTGCGCTTCAACTACAGGTCGGGGATGGAGGATGGATCGTCGACCCATCCGAATCCGGCGTGCGCGAAGGTTTGCGCCACATTATGGCCAATCCCAGATCCGTCCAGTTGACTCACGACCTCATTGTCGCTACGAAGCGAACGACTTGGGGAGATGTCGCTCTCGAGATGCTCCAAACACTTGAAATCGCTTCACGCCAGCATCAAGAAGTTTCATAACCCATTGATCGTTCTTCGATCGACGGTGCAGCTCGCCCGATGACATTTCATGATTCTCAGACCCGCCTACAACCAAGTCACGCGGCTCTCACCGCTAGGGTTTTCGCATGACAGACGCTGGTCAACCGCTGTTGGTCGATGATCGCCCTCACGAGTTACTCGGACCAGGACCAGGCAGAGGGGTGTCGCTCGTTGTTCCGACCGCAGGACATACCAGGAGAGGTCGTGCCGGAAGACCAGCCGTCCCGGTAGTCCTTACCTTGCTTCAAGGAATCCTTGAGCGAACGAACCGACCACCAGACTTCGAGGTCGTCGTTGTCGTCGATTGCACTACTTCAATATTTGCTCGCAAGGCCTTGAAAGATCTTGCTGCAGCCAACGAGGTAGTCCGCCTGCTAGACGCTACACGCAGCCCTACGAACGAGTTCAACTTTTCGTCCGTTGTCAATCAGGGAGTCGACGTCGCCAGGTACGAACGAATTGTCCTTGTGAATGACGATATCGACGTGGTGGCCGCGGATTGGTTGAACGCACTGAACGAACGGCTCGATGTCTCAGAAGTCGGGGTGGTCGGGGCTCTTCTGCTGTATGAAGACGGCTCAATCCAACACGCAGGCATCACCCCAACTCCTGATGGGCCGCGCAATCTGCAGGCTGGGCGGAGAGGCCCAGTGATCGATGAGATAGTCGAGAGAGGCTGCACTTCGGTCGAGGCAGTGACCGGCGCTTTGTTGGCGACGTCAAAGAGGGTGTGGGATCTCGTTGGCGGATTCGACGAAGAGCTCCCCAGAGCGTTTAACGACGTCGACTTTTGCCTACGTGTTCGAGAGGCTGGTTGGACGATTGAACTTGAACCCCGAGCAAGACTCGTCCATTTCGAAACGCAGAGCCGTCCGAACTCAGTCGCAGCCTGGGAAATCACTAGACTTCGAACTAGGTGGCCACAGATGTTTCAATCATCACATGATCCGGATTTTGGCTTCTCAAGGGCCAAGTACCGGCTTTCAGTGAATTTCAAAAACCACCACGATGTAAAGGCCCTCGCGATCGCCTCGGTTTCGCCTGGAACTCGGCTGCTCGATGTCGGGTGCGCCGACGGGTCCGTCTCACGCCATTTCACGGACCGCGGAGTATGGGTTTGCGGTCTTGATTCAGATAAAGACGCCATCAGTCTTGCGTCCGCAGTCCTACCTCACGTCGCACTTGTCGACCTAGAAGCAAACCTTTCGTCGCAACTTCGTCGAGTGGTCGAAGGATTCGATGGAGTGCGATTCGATACCATCTTGTGCCTTGATGTTCTCGAACACCTGCGCAACCCGGCCAGCGTCCTTCGGACATTGGTAGACGAATGCCTGACCCCCACCGGTCGAGTGATCCTTTCCATCCCGAACATCGCACATGCTGATGTTCGGCTTTCCCTTCTGGCTGGCCAATTTGCCTATACGGAAACAGGGCTCCTTGACTCAACTCACGTGCGGTTTTTCACACACGAAAGCCTTCAACAAATGTTGGAGGATGCCGGACTAGTCGCGACCTTGGAGCTTTCGGCTGACTTGGAGTTTGGTGACACAGAGATTGCCGTCGACCTCTCGTCGTATCCGCCAGAGATAGTACAGAAACTGCGGAAGGACCCACACTCTTACACCTATCAGTTCTTTGTCATAGCAGTCGCTCAAGAACTCAACGAGGCAGCTGCCGCCGAGATCGGTTCCCTTGCGATAGTGAATCGCGAAATGACGCTCGCTCGAGCTTCGACTCACTCCCTGACCCTTGCCTTGGAGTCGCAACTTGAGTCGATACGAGAAGATCTCGCACGTTCGGCCGAAGGACGGAATAGGGATGCTGACGATCTCGCAACACTGACTCAAAAGCTCGGCGAAACGAGCCTCGAAAATCAACGGTTGTCTGCCCTCTTTGAGGCAATGAACGCATCCGCAACCTGGCGTACAGGACGAATCATCCTATTTCCTATCCGACTTTTCAAGCGGTTACTGCGGTGTCTACCTAGCCGGTTCCAGGCTAGGTAAGTACAAATTCATCTACGTCGGGAACCCTTCCCTGCTAGCAACTTCGAGAGATTTTAGATCATGACACTCTGGCAAGACTTTTTGACGAACGACCAACGGCTTATTCACAAGTGGAAGCACTATTTTCCGGTGTATGAAACACACTTTGGGCGATACGTCAACCGCGATCCTCTTGTGATCGAAATAGGATGCGGGGAGGGTGGTTCGCTCCAAATGTGGAAGCGTTGGTTCGGCCCTCATGCCACGATTGTAGGGGTTGATTTGGATCCACGTTGCGCAGAGTTCGAAGAAGACCAGATTGCCATTCGGATCGGGGATCAATCCGATCACTCATTCCTGTCGAGAATCCTCGACGAGTTTGGCACCCCGGATGTCGTTATTGACGATGGGAGCCACGTCAATAAACATCAACTTCAGACTTTCGAGTTCTTATACCCACGCACGAGCCGCAGTGGCGTCTATTTGGTCGAAGACCTGCACACATCGTACTGGCCAGAATTCGGCGGGGGATTTCGAAACGGCGCCACGTTCATCGAGCACTGCAAGAACCTCATCGATGAATTGAACGCCGATCACGTTCGCGAAGAATTTGAAGCAACGGAATTCACACAATCAACCCTTTCGATGCACTTCTATGACAGCGTCGCTGTGTTCCAACGCGGCAGGCACACATCGAAATGGGCACCCAGAATCGGACGAACACACGGAGAGATCAACACCCGGAGCTAGCGCTCGGAGCGCTCCTACATGTAATAGCCGATCAGGTCGATCAAGAATGATGTTGCAGTAGTCGACGGTCCACCGACCCGCACTCGTATCTGACGCAAGGAATCGACCGCCGAAACCGTCGTAGTCGCGATAACTTGACCCGAACCAGAGAAGTTCATGGTCGAGGTGCCAGGCCACGCAATCGCGTTGGAAAATATCGAGACGTACCCTCCATTGACCGTTTCCGCCAGGGTGAGCGTCATGAGTACGCCCACAGCTCCTGCAGGAATGGCAGGAGCAATTGGGTTCGTTCCTGACCTACCGTTCGCAAGCGTCACAGTTCGTTCGCTCCCACCTGATGGGCTGCCAGCGAGCGGTCCGTCGCCACCCGATGCGGCCCACTGCACCGCCGCAGGCCGCGAGTCGTATGCACGCAATGGAACCGGTAAAAGGTGCAGTTGACCAGCGGTCGCTGGGCCTGCGATCTTGCGAAAGGCGGCAGGAACTAACGCGTTGGGCAAGGCGGAACCTGTAACCACGCATGCATAGATGTTGCCGACGCTGTCTCGGACGATGTCACCGATTTTGTATTCGCCGGAGACGGGTGCTCCGGGGCTGGCGAGATGTTCACCAAGGCCAAGGCGGCCATTCGAATACACGGCATAGCCGCTAGCCGTGCTGCCGAAGACTCCGTACCCGTTGTTGCTGGAACCGGCGACACCGGCACCGAGGACGCTGTCAGACACACCCTTGATGCCATCGGCAGTTCCTGCGGTAGCCAGGTTTGTTCCCTGGAAGGCAATCGAATCACCTGCGCCGGGCGTCATTCTCACACCCGTGAGACCCGTCGTATTTTCGTTCACATTCAGCCCGACGTACGGACCAGCCGTTGAGGCAGCAGCTGGGCTGGCCGAGAGCAGCGTATGCGCAACAGCTCCCGAAGCCACGGCTCCGACGACCTTGAACAGGCCACGACGACTGGATACCTCTTCCATCGCCACCACCGGGGTCCGTTCCCCACCGGCCGAACCAGAATCCGCAACTTCCAGACGCGCAAGGCGTGCTTCGAGCGCGACCATGCGTCGTTCGGCTCGATCCAATAGATCCGCCATTGGGTTCGAAGTCTCGTGGCTGCTCATGATTGGCCTTCCTTGCGAGGTGCTTGCGGTGCTGCTGACCGCTGGGTGTGCTCGGCCACCGTGAAGGCGGCCCGAGCGAAGTTTTGCGGCGGCGTGCCTCCGGCGTCCGACGCCGAGGTAGCAGGGGCGCGTTCAGAAAGCGCACCGGTGGCAGAAGGGACTGGAGGACGATCCGCGATCACCTCCTGTTCTTCGGCAGAAGCGGCCTGAGGTCTTGAGCCTTTCGAGGATTCCAGTCATCAGGACGACTCGCAACCGCGCAAAGCGGAGGCCAGGCTCCGTGGGATCAACCGAGAACTGATCGCACCGCCGACATGATGGTTTCGACCTCGCCAGACCTGAGGTGTGGTGTCTGGAATCGACGCAACTTCTCTGCAAGCTCCACTTCAGGCCGAAACTCACTCCGGACTGGGTGATGTTGTGATGCTACAGTGCGCATATGCGCACCACGCTGGAACTCGACGACGGACTTCACGAACTCGCCCGACGCCGGGCGTTCGAAGAACGTCGCTCCATCGGCGAAGTGATCTCCGAGCTGGCATTGCTTGGAATCAAAGCGTCAGGGCAACGTTCGGTTCGAAAGCTCGGGCTGTACGCAGGGCGGATTCACGTTGCGGAGAATTTCGACGACACTCCGCCCGAGGTTCTCGAAGCGCTCGACGAGCCGCTCCGGTGAATGGGTTTTTGCTCGATACCCAAATCGTGTTGTGGGCGTCGGCCGACCCAGCACGCCTTGGTGCTGCTGTGGGTGAGCTCATGGGTGACACCAGACGTGTCGTGATGGTGTCCGCCGTCAGCGTCGCCGAGATGGTCATCAAGCAAGCAACCGGCAAACTTTCGCTGCCGGTTTCGGCGTTGCAACTCTGCCTCGATCTTGGGGTCGAGCTGGTGTCCCTGAGTGCCGCCGACTGTCAGCGTCTTGCGGAGCTTCCTCTGCTACACCGTGATCCCTTCGACCGACTGCTTATTGCTCAGTGCGCCGAGCGTGCCCTCACGCTCGTCACGGCTGATCGTCGCATCTGGGAGTACGGGGCCATCTCCGTGTTGCGCAACGAGTGAGCTGACCCCCTTTTCGAAACGAACTCTGACGGGTCGCCAACTGCCGAGCTTGGAGTCAGCGGAGAATGCCGCTGACTGCGCCCACAATGGTGGCCACATCCGCAGCAGACAGGAATTGGTGTACGGGAAGTGACGCCACCTGGGTTGCCGCCAGTTCGGCCTGCGGGCAAAGCGAGACGACGATCTGTGGATGCGAGCGGAAGCAGTCGTAGTCGTAGGCGGCAAAGGGGTAATAGACCCCGCAGCCCACCCCTGCAGCGTTCATCGCTGCCACGAACTCGTCTCGCGAAACACGAGCGTGGTCGGTGATGCGAACCGTGTACTGGTGCCAGACGCTGGTGCGACCCTCTGGCTCGCTAGGCGTGATGAGGCCAGGTACCCCGACGAGGCCGGCCGAGAGGGCAGCGGCATGCGCGCGACGGGCCGACTCCATCGCGACACGGCCGTCGAACTGAGTCATGGCGAGCGCTGCAACAAGGTCCATCATCCGGTAGTTGTGGCCGGGCTCGACATACTCGTACCGGGCCTTCATGCCCTGGTTGCGCAGGACGCGCATCCTCTCCGCCCACGCGCCGTTGTTGGTGGTCACCACGCCACCCTCACCGGTGGACAGATTCTTGGTGGCGTAGAAGCTGAAGGTTGCCAGGCCATACCCGCCAACCGGCCGGTCGCCGACCAGAGCCCCGTGAGCCTGCGCAGCGTCTTCGATGATCGTCAAGCTGTGGCGAACACAGATCTCACTGATCCGGACCATGTCGGCAGGCAGACCGTACAGATGCACCGGCATGACCGCCTTGGTCCGGGGCGTGATGGCAGCCTCGATGAGATCCGGGTCGATACAGAAGTCCGCGCCGATGTCGGCAAATCGCACAGTGGCACCGGCATGCACGATGGCGTTGATCGTGGCCGCAAACGTGAACGGGGTCGTGATGACCTCGTCGCCCGGACCAATACCCGCAGCCTGCAACGCAAGGACCAGAGCCGTCGTGCCGTTGTTCACCCCAACTGCATGCGATGTACCGGCCATCTCGGCGCAGTGTGCCTCGAACCGTGCCACCATCGGGCCTTGGGCCAGCTGTCCAGACCGCAGGACCTCAAGCACCAGCGCTTCGGTCTCGGCATCGACAACCACTCTGCTGATCGGGATCATTCACCCTCCATCGGTAACCACGCCGCTCGGCTCAAGTGCCTACCGAACACGGCCGTGCCCTTTCCGCACAAATTGAGGCGTCGGAGTACCCAGCGTTTCCCATACTTCAGCACAGCGTTTCTGGCACTTCGTTCCAGCGTTTCACGCACGAAGACCAACGATGTCCGCTACATTGCTGGTCGTGCTGGAACGTCATCTGTTATCAGTCGCACACGAATCCTTGCAGACGTTCCGTGTGACCGTCATCAACGGACCGCGCCAATCAGGCAAAACTACGTTGGCCCGGCAGCTCATCGGTGAGTCCGGAACCTATTGGAGCTTCGACGACGAAAACGTCCGTGTTGCAGCACGACTCGACCCGCACGGTTTCGTTGAAGCAGGATCTTCGCCGGTGGCGCTTGACGAAGTTCAGCGGGGTGGTGACGCAGTTGTGCTCGCCGTCAAGTCCGTCGTTGACCGCCGGCCCGCACGCGGCCAGTTCGTCCTGGCTGGTTCCACACGCTTCCTGACGGTCCCGCAGTTGTCGGAATCCCTGGCCGGCCGGGCAGAGATTTTGGACCTCTGGCCGCTTTCCCAAGGTGAGTTGGTAGGAGTACGAGAGACGTTTCTGGATGCTTTGCTTTCGTCGCCCGACGCACTCTCCGGTCGTCGCTGCGAGGTACTGGATAGAACAGCGTTGTTTGGCCGGCTGGTTCAAGGAGGGTTCCCTGAGCTGATCGGTGCAACGCCTTCAACGACGAGCCGGTGGTACCGAAGCTACGTCAGGACGGTCGTAGAGCGAGACGTGGTGACAGCGTCGGCCATTGCGCAAGCCGATGAACTGCCGACCTTATTGCGGTTGATTGCAGCCAACAGTTCCGGGGAGCTGGTGGTGGCCAGACTCGCCGGTGACGCACGAATGAACGTCGAAACGGTTGGCAGATACGTGGCATTGCTGGAACTCGTCGGTTTCATCGTCCAAGTGCGCGCCTGGACACCCAGCCTGACAAGCCGGGAGAAGCGCCACTCGAAAGTGGTCCTATCGGACACTGGCTTGGCATGTGCGCTGTTGGGGCGCAACGTCGAGGGCCTCGGCTCACCAATGCATGGACTCACGGGGCCGATGCTCGAGTCGTTTGTTGCGATGGAACTCATCAAGCAACGGGGATGGTCGGCACGGCAGCCCGCCATCCGTCATTGGCGTGACCGCAACGGAGCCGAGGTTGACCTAGTTGTTGAGGACGCGGACGGAACGATCGCCGGCGTCGAAGTGAAAGCTTCAACCAGTGTCTCAAGTTCGGACGTTAAACACCTTCGAGTGTTGAAAGACAAGCTGGGTGATCGATTTTCCGCAGGAGTGATCTTGTACCTCGGCGACCGAACGCTCCCACTGGGTGATCGCCTCTGGGCCATGCCCGTCAGCGCACTTTGGTCGGACTAGATCGGCCATGGCTCGGCTCACAGCGTTTAGATAGAGCCCAATGGATCAGCAAAGGTAGACACCGGAACGACCTCGACACGGTCGCTCAAGTCATATCGCCGAGGCCCCGGGTAAAACACCGTCAACTTGTCCAAACCGAGGTCTTCCAGAGCCGCTCGCATCGACGGTGTCATTCGGGGGGCATCCGCGCGCTTTATTTCGATGCCGACTCGTTGGTCGCCACGGACCAGCAACAGGTCCAGTTCGGCTCCGTTGCTGGTCCTCCAGAAGTATGGCGTCATCGTGGGCCCAGCCCGGCGAATGCATTCCTCGATGACCGCGCCTTCCCATGTTGCGCCTGAACGGGGATGACGCAACATTGCAACCCGATCGTCGATCCCCAGAAGCGTGTGCACCAGCCCCGAGTCCCGGAAGTACACCTTCGGCGAACGAACTTGGCGCTTGTCGATGTTCTGGTGCCACGGCCGAAGGACCCTTGTGAGCATCGAATCTGCAAGAACGTCGAGGTACTTGCGCACTGTACTTTCGGAAATCCCGAGCGCCCGCGCCGGTTCAGCCCCATTCCACAACTGCCCGTGGGAATGCGCTACGAGCGCCAGAAACCGTTCGATGGTGGCCGCTGGCAACCGCAGACCGAATTCCGGCAGGTCTCGGAGTGTCAGCGTTCGCAAGTAATTCGTACGCCACAAGACCGAAGCCTCCAGCTGATCGGCCAGATACGAACGGGGGAACCCACCGCGTAACCACAACTCATCGAATCGATCTTTGCCCACATCGGCCATGGAAAATCCGCCGAGCTCTATCACCTCGACCCGCCCAGCTAAGGATTGCGCTGATTGGCGGAGCGCTTCAGGGGAAGCACTCCCAAGGACCAGAAATCGAGCTGGAGCATCGGAGCGATCTGCCAACACGCGCAGAGCCGTGAACAGGTTCGGCCGCCGTTGGATTTCATCGATCACGACAGTGCCGCGAAGCCCCTCGAGCGCCAGCATCGGCTGGTCTAGGCGGGCAAGGTCGCGGGGGTCTTCGAGGTCGAAGTAGCAGTCATTTCCCGGAGTCACCAATGTACGAGCAAGGGTTGTTTTGCCGGTTTGGCGAGCTCCGACGAGCAACACGACTGGACTGCGAGCGAGCGCGTTGGCAACCTCTTCCTCGTCTCCAACTCGTGTCAACATCCTCCGAACGTACCATGCAATTCCTTGCGCTACGCACGGAATTGCATGGAAGAGAGGTGTCGTATGAGAACTAGCCACTCTGACCGGGCAGGCACACAACTCGGGCCACTGATACGCGCAACTCGGCACTTTCAGGCAAAACTTTCGCCCGGAAGTGGCGAGTTGTGTCAGGAAAGTGGCCAAGTTGCGCGTATTGGGGGAGGCGGGCCGAGGTGAAGGCCCCGGGTTACTCATGAAGAGCAAGCAGTCCAGATATCGGTAGCGGCGTACAGTTCGTCGATGGACACGACGCTCCTTGGGAAGTTGATGCGGGAAAGCTTGGTGGACCCGGCCAAGACCGAATCGACGAGCGACCGGCTCCGGATTGTGCGGCAATTCATCATGGATTCCGACCGTCTCAGCCCTGGTGCTCTCGCCACAAACCTTGCCGAGCCAGCGCCGCTGACCCACAATCGCGGATGGGACGCTCTCATCGCCGGCGTCGTTGAAGACATCGCGTTTCGCCATGGCGTGAAGGTGCCGGCGTGGACGACGGAGAAGAACCGTTCAACCGACGACCGCTGGTGGTTCGTCACGAGTGTGCCGGCGCTACACCCTGTGGCCTTCGTCGAAACACCTGCGTCACTCGCAAACCGTGGCGTTTTCATCCGCCGCGCCTCGTTGGTCAACATCTGATGACCAGTAAAGGTGCAGGCCTCGGGCACGACGACATCGTGTTGCTGCTCGGCGACGTCGCTGCGGAAGCGGAACGGCGCGAAGTGGTGGTGTCGCTGTTCTTGGTGGGCGGAGCCGCTATGGCCTTGGCGTATTCATCGTCCCGAGCGACGAAGGACCTCGACGGAATTTTCGAGCCGAAGTCAGTCGTCAACGAAATCGCAGCTCACGTGGCCCGTCAACGGCGAGAGTACGGGCTGGCTGCAGACTGGTTGAACGACGCAGCCAAGTCGTTCATGCCTGGACCAGATCCAAGTGCTTCCACGCTGTTCGAGACGCCGACGCTATCCGTGCGTGTTGCCTCACCGCGGTACCTCTTTGTCATGAAGGCGTTAGCCGGCCGTGAAGTCGACGAAGCAGACCTGAGAATCTTGTATCCACTCTGCGCGTTCGAGAGTGTCGACCAAGCGCTGGACGCCATCTCCGCTGCCTACCCGGGAAGGCTGCTCAAAGCTTCCACCCAATACTTGGTCGAGGCAATTGCCGAAGGGTCTCCTGGGACACCTATTGCGGACGGGTAGATTCGTCTGATCCCTGCCACAGGAGCAAGATGAGCGGCAACCACGCCACCACCGGCCAACACCAGCAGCATGGCCACCACGGACCCGTCACCGGAAAACGACTCTTCGGCCTCACGCTTGGCTCGCTTGGCGTGGTCTACGGCGACATCGGCACCAGCCCCATCTACGCAATTCGGGAAGCGCTGGGGCACGGTAACCATGTCCTGGTGACTGGAACCGAACCTCACAACGGGCACGACGTCATTCCGTTCAATCCCACGGTGGTGTTCGGCGCACTGTCCATCGTGTTCTGGGCACTGATCCTCATCATCTCGGTGAAGTACCTGTTCTTCGTGATGCGGGCCGACAACCAGGGCGAGGGTGGCATCCTTGCCCTCACTGCGTTGCTCCCCCACAAAACCCCCGATGGAACCCCCCGCAGCGGCATCGCGAAGGCGGCGGCTGCCGGGTCAAGCGTGCTGTTGCTGCTTGGCCTGTTCGGCACTGCACTGCTCTACGGAGACGGCATGATCACGCCAGCCATCTCCGTGCTTTCTGCCGTGGAGGGTATCGAGATCTACAGCAGTGCTGCCAAACCTTTCGTGCTGCCAATTACCGTTGCTATCATCATCGGCATCTTCGCTGTACAGCGTTGGGGCACCGGCAAGGTGGGGCAGGTGTTCGGCCCCATCATGATCGTGTGGTTCGGCACCCTTGCGGTGCTCGGCACCGTGAACATCATCGGCACGCCAGAAGTGCTGAAGGCCATGAACCCCATCTGGGGGCTGCGCTACTTCCAGGCCAACCCGTTCAAGGGATTCCTGTCCATGGGTTCGCTGTTCCTTGTGGTCACCGGCGGCGAAGCGCTGTACGCCGACATGGGCCATTTCGGCCGCAAACCCATCATGTTCGGCTGGTTCGGCATGGTGCTGCCCGCACTCCTGCTGAACTACTTCGGCCAGGGCGCACAGATCATCGAGGACCAGGGCAACAACCTCAACGAGGCATTCTTTCGCATGGCTCCCGATTGGTTCCTGCTCCCGCTGGTGATCCTGGCAACCGTGGCAACCGTCATCGCTTCGCAAGCACTGATCTCCGGCGCCTTCTCGCTCACCCAACAGGCGGTCAACCTGGGATACAGCCCGCGAGTCGAGATTCGCCACACCTCGCACACCGAACGCGGCCAGATTTACATCCCGCAGATCAACTGGGCGCTGATGATCGCGTGCGTGATGTTGGTGCTCGGGTTTCGCACGTCGTCAGCGCTGGCAGCGGCGTATGGCCTTGCGGTGACGGCGTGCATGTTCATCACGACGCTGATCTTCATCCAGGTGGCTCAGAGCCGGTTCAACTGGTCGAAGTTCAAGGCCTATCTCATCGGGGTTCCGCTGCTGATCATCGACGCCGTGTTTCTCTCGGCGAACATGTTCAAGATTCCGCAGGGTGGCTGGTTCCCGCTGATCATCGGGCTGGTTGTCTTTACGCTCCTCACAACGTGGAAGACCGGGCGAGGCATCGTTGCCAAACGGCTTCGTCGTGGCGCCGTCCCGCTGACGGAGTACCTCGCGTCAGTTACCGGCGGCAAGACCCCTGTCGCCCGCGTGCCGGGTGCAGGCGTCTTCCTATTCTCCGAACCAGGCCTGGTGCCGCCGGCGATGCAGGCAAACGTGCGGCACAACCGCATTCTGCACAGCCGTGTATACGTCGTCAGCGTGATGAACGAAGACACTCCAACCGTTCACCCCGTGAAACGAGTTGAAGTACAAGACCTCGGGCTCGGTGTTTCCCAAGTAGTCATGCATTACGGATTCATGGAGGAATACAACGTGCACGAAGATCTCGCCCGCGACTTGGCAGTTGATGTGCGCGACGCTGTGTACTTCCTCGGCCGCGAGAACCTGCGCCCAACAGCGCACGACGGCATGGCACCCTGGCGAGAGAACTTGATGCGTCAGATGAGCCGAAATACCACCGACGTCGCAGAGTTCTTCAAGCTTCCGTCAGACCGGGTGTTCGAAGTCGGCGTCCAGGTCGACCTCTAGACGCGGTTCGCGCAACCAACAGTTAGGCGTTCATCAATCATGGGAATGTTCAGAAAGCAGACGGCCCCCGAATCCGAATCCGCACTCCTCGGACGCGCCATTGCGGATCACGAGTCATCGACTCGAATCACCGACCTCGAGCCTCGCAACGTCGTCGAAGTGGTTGGACGCATCGAGCACGTCGCAACGGTGCAACTAGACGGAGCGGTGGCTTTCGAAATCGAGATCAACGACGGGACGGGTTCGATGGTGGCTCTCTGGACCGGTCGGACATCTATCTCGTGCGTCGAACGCGGCCGCCGAATCGCACTATGGGGCCGCGCTGCGCCTATGCGCCGCGAGCATTCCCTAGTGGTCTACAACCCCCGGTACGAATTGTTGCCGTAACAGACCATGCCGCCGCCAAGCGAGGAGGCGTCTGAGTCCGGGGCGGCGAGCGTCAGTGACGGGGCGAATCAGAACCCAACGAGCTGCCGATCAGCAGCGCCTTGATGCCGCCATCGGCCGAATTGGTTGCGAGCACCACAACTTCGTCGCCTTCGATCAGCCGCGTATCGGGGCGCGGAACCACAATCTCACGATCGCGCACGATTGCCACGATGGTGGCGTCGAGGGGGAGGTCGATGTCGCTCAGGACCATCCCCACTACAGGCGAATCGGCCGCGAGCGTAACTTCTTCGATTGCGGCTCCACCGTCGCCAAGCGAAAGCAACTTCACGAGCGTGCCCGTTGTGACCGCTTCTTCCACCATCGCGGTGAGCTGGTGAGGAGTGGAGACCGCAACGTCGACCCCCCAGGTCTGGTTGAACAACCAGTGATTTTTGGGGTTGTTCACCCGGGCGACCACACGTGGCACAGCGAACTCTTGCTTGGCGAGAAGCGACACCACAAGGTTGTCTTCGTCATCACCGGTTGCTGCGACCATCACATCGAACTTCTCGACATGATGTTTGGAAAGCGTGGTGATTTCACATGCGTCAGCATTGATGACCCTGACCCCCGGCAACAGCTTTTGTACCCGACTCACCACTGCTGGGTTCACTTCCAGCAGGATCACCTCGTGCCCGCTCTTGGCCAAATCTTCTGCCATAAACGTTCCGACGGCGCCGGCACCTGCGATAGCTATCTTCACGAACTGATCTCCATCGTTTCAGCCAGAACTCGGTCGAGGCCGAGCAATCCACCAGAGGTGACCATCAAATGCAGATGATCGCCCTCTTGTCCAACGAGCGCATCGGTGATCAGTTGGGCCCGGCCAGCCCGCGAAACACCAACCACCTGCCAACCCTCACCCTGGCTGAGCTCAGAGAGCCGGCGCCCGCACCATGCAAGGGGAATTGGCTGATCGACGAGACTCAGGGTGCCGCTCTGATCGGTCCAGTCACTGACCCGACGATCGAACAAGCGGCGCGAGATCTGGTCTGTGCTCCACGCAACCGTTGCGACAGTGCCGATGCCGAGTCGGGCGTAGAACGACGCGCGGGCCGGGTCGTAGATTCGCGCCACGACCCGGTTGACTTGGAACGTTTCCTTGGCAATACGAGCCGACAGGATGTTCGAATTGTCTCCGCTGGTGACAGCTGCGAACGCCGTCGCCCGGTCGATCCCCGCGGAGATGAGATTCTCCTTGTCGAAAGAGAGACCAAGCACGCGGGTCACCCGCTCGTCTTCTGGAAGCCGCCGAAAGGCATATTCCTTTTTGTCGATCACCGACACCGTGTTGCCCTCGGCGACAAGTGCTGCTGCAAGGCCCGAACCAACTCGGCCGCATCCGGCTATTACGACATGCATGAATCGCCCTCCGTGGTTGAGACAACTACCGTAGCGGAAGCGCAAGGCTGGGCTTCGAACCAGGTCTGGTCAACGAAACAGGCCACTTGCAGCTGACGACCCGTACAAGCAATCGTCGGCAAGCAACACGGCAGCCGTTGAATAGGTGGTTCGTTCGCCAGCGGGGAAATGCACGCGGTCCGGAACGTGCAAACCCGTCCAGTACGAGCCGTCGGCATGCCGGAGCTGCCGGACCCAACGCAGCAGTAGTTCCGCTTCTTCATGAAGGCCTGCGGCCACACACGCGATAGCCGTCTCTGCGGTTTCACCTGTGGTCACCCATGGATGGTCGTCGACGCAACGGACTCCTTCGCCACCGATGACGAAACGGTCCCACGCCACACGCATCCGAGTTTCGGCCGCTGCACCTCGGACAACGCCAGCGAGGACCGGGTAGTACCAGTCCATCGCCCACCGATGTTTGGGTTCGAACCGCTCGGGGTGTTGAGCAACCGCTGTACGTAACCGTTGACCGCCAGCAGCCCACAGCGGCTGCTGGTCGCCGACGATCACAGAGATTGCATGTGCACATGCTATTGAGTGGTACATGCTAGATGAGCCGGTGAGCAGCGCATACTCCCCGAGCGACCCATCGGGTTCTCGACACCAGATGATCTGGCCGCCTGGCTGTTGCATCCCGATGACAAAGTTGATGGCTCGGACCAGTGCCGGCCACATTTCGGACAAGAAGTCGGGGTCTGGCTTGGTGAGGTGATGATGCAGTAACCCGGCACCGAAATACGCAATGGTGTTGGCATCTTGCTTGCGGTCTTCGATGCCCTCGCCTGCGTAGTACTGGAACCATCCGCCAGTTTCAAGCTGATGTGCTGCGAGCCATCTATACGCGTGGCGCGCTGCATCTGCGAAGCCAGCTACATCGAGCGCCATCGCGGCTTCGACGTGGTTCCACGGATCAGCGTGGCCGCCAGGGAACCACTCAATCAGCCCATCGACGCGTTGGCAGGCCAAAATCGATTGGGCCGAGTGCCGCACCTCGGCTGGGCTGAGCTGAGTCACAAACTGCTCAGTCGATCGGGTTTGCGGGCGTAGACCACCAGGCTCTTCCCCAGCACAGGCTGCAGGACTCGCTCGGGAATGTCTGTATACCAAGGGTGGCTCATCATGTCTTTGACCAGTAGGTCGTGGTATCGCTTCACCATGCGGTGGTCATCGGCCCTGTCCAGCCCGACAGCGCAGCGAAGCCACCAGTACGGCGAGTGCAGCGCGTGAGCGTGGTGATGGCCGGTGACTTCCAGCCCAACGGACCGAAGGCGGTCCTGTACCTGTCGTTTCCGGTAGATACGAACGTGCCCACCGACGGACAGGGGTGCGTGGTACTCGGATGACAACGCCCAGTTCACGAGTTCAGGGAGGTAGGTGGGAACGGTGACGGCGATTGAGCCACCCGGCCGGGTGACCCGTGCGATTTCTCGCATTGCACCAATGTCGTCGGTGATGTGCTCCAGGACTTCGGAGGTGATCACCCGGTCAAACGATCCGTCAGCGAAAGGAAGCGACAATGCGTCGCCCACACCAACCGCACTTCGCCCGGAGGCATGCAGCGCTTCGGTTGGCTCAAGTTCCATTGCCAGCAAGGTAGACCCAGCCTGGCGGATGTCGGTGAGGCTGCGGTCGACCGCTACGACCTGGGCACCGAGACGCCGTGCTTGGAACGCGTGGCGTCCTAACCCGGCGCCCAGATCGAGGAAACGATCGCCTGGTTGAAGCCCGAGTCGATCGAAACGAACAGTAAGCATACCTATTACCTTGAAAACTTGCTGAGAGAAAGAGGCCCGCGCCCAGACCATGAGGCCCACGGGCCGCGGCCTTCGGAACGTTTACCGGCGGCCACAGTCCCTGGCATTGGCTTGCCTTCCTGCCGGGCGCGTTCTCGGTCTTCAAGGAGGAGGCGCCATTGCACAACCGTACCTTCAGCCGCGACACGCCACGTGAACCGATTCAGGACTCGGGCCCGGCCACCCTCACCCATACGTGCGCGTAGTTCCGGGTCGTCGAGCATCCGCTTGATCGCAACCGCCAGGGCATCGGGGTCATTCGGTGGGACCATGATCGCAGCCACGCCGTCGGGGCCGACAACTTCTGGGAGTGCCCCACCCGTCGTGGTGATGAGCGGCGTACCGCATGCCATGAACTCGATAGCAGGCAGCGAAAACCCTTCGTACAGGCTGGGCACGACGGCGACAGTTGCTTCGTTGTAGAGCTCGACCATTCGCTCGTCTGTAAGCCCGCTTACGAAGGTGACGATGTCCTCGAGCCCGAGCTTCTTCAGCAGCTCGGGAAGGACGGATCCTTCTCGTTGCTTGCCGATAATGGTGAGCAGTACCGGACGTTGTGAGCGGACCTTTGCGATTGCTTCAAGCAGCGGGCGCAAGCCCTTCAAGGGAACGTCGGCACTGGCTGCGGTAAGCACCCGGTACTCCTCGCGTTGGACGTGGGGCAACGGCTTGAACCGCTGATGGTCGACCCCGACCGGAACGACGTGCAGCTGCTCGGCCGGCACCTTCATCTGAGCGACGATGTCTTTTTTGGAGTTCTCGGACACGGTGACGATGCGCGGAATTGATCGCGCCACTTCGATCTGCATACCCAGGAACCCATACCAACGATTCAGCGAGAACTTTCGCTTGGCCGTGGCACCGTGCTTCTGCGCCTCTTGAACTTCGAGGTCACGGTCGACGGTGATGGGGTGGTGGAGCGTCGCCGTTACCGCCATGCCGTCTTCTTGCAGCTGACGAATGCCGTACCCAAAACACTGGTTGTCGTGGACAAGGTCGTATTCGTGGCCGTGTTCCTTGAAATACCGCCGGGCGCGGAGACTGAACGTCCACGGTTCCGGAAACCCACTGGTACACATGTGGGCGAATTCGAACAGGTCGATATCGAGATGCGCACGACCACGAAGTTCATTCGGACGCGGGATATGCCACGGGTCGTCGGCCCGGAACAGATCAAGGGATGGAAGCTTGACCAGGCGCGCTCCGGGGTCGAGAATCGGCCATGGTTGGCCGCAGATCACGTCGACTGCGTGGCCCATCTCGATGAGTTCGCGGGCCATGTATCTCGTATAGACACCCTGCCCGCCTGAATACGGGTTGCCCCGGTAGACGAGCCATGCAACACGCAACCGCGAAGCATCGGGCCCGTTCGGGTAAGGCGTGACGGGCGACTGCATGGGCTGCTCAGGTTACAGGTGTTACCGAAACATTCTCATCGCCAGCGATCGGCGGGAGCCCTGGCGGCGATCGGCCCTCCAGCGTGCACCTGATTTCGGGGTCGCCGGTAACCTAGGTGTCATGGCCGCCACTGATTCACCCGCCTCGTCACCTGCCGTGGCCGGGGTAATCGACCCAATAAATCCGACGCAGCGACGCGAAAGCGACGGACGGGGCGAGTACCACCCAACGTCGCTGAGTCGTCACACAGGGCTCATCACCTGTCTGGTGATTGCGTCCGTCGTCGTCGTGATGGTGCTCGGCGGGCTGATCCGAGCTTCAAATCGGCCCGACCAGTTCACGCGAGCCAACGCCGATCTCACCGAAGCGTTGGCAAAGATCCCGTTTACGGCCCGTCTCCCGCAACAGATGCCCGACGCCGCTCGCTTGGTCGGCGTCATCGTGCAGATTCCAGAAGACGACCGTGGCCCCAGTGTGTACGCGGTCGAAACCACCTACACGGTGATCGGCGACACCCAGGCAGACAACGGCTCGGCCAGGTATGTGCGTGTCTGGCAAACCAACGACGTGTACCTCCGCAAGCGGGCGCTTGACCCGCTTGCAGAAAAGCCGGACCCGACCGACATCAGCGGAACCACCTGGTTTCGCCGCACGGGCGAATCGCTTGAGCGACAAGCCGGAGTTTCGTACGCAACGCGCTACGCCGATGGCATCACGATGGTTGTCAGCGGACCCGACGAACAGCTGGTGCTGGACACCATCGCGACGTTGGCCAAACAACCTGCCGTCGGCTAAGCGAACAGTAAGCGAACAGCTGCAGTATCTTCAGCCGTCGTCCTGTCGGCGGCATGTTCACCTTGCGTCGCTGACGATTCCGTACGTTCGGAGCACGGTCGAAGCGTCAGGAAACTGTGCCGATAGCGCGTCGATGACATCACGTGGCCGGGCGATGGCGTGGCCCTTTGTCCCGATCAACCGGGAGAGTGCGCAATCAACCCCCAATTCGTCGCCGAGCGCGTTGAGCGCTTGCAGCGTCTGCACGTACACACTGCGGTAATAGCTAGATCGGTGGGCATCCCAGTAGGTCATGGCCCGCCCGGCCCGACCTGCACCATCGCCCGGAATGGCCTTCGAGGCAAACGCAGCGAGTGTTCCATCTGCCCGCGCTTCTGCCCACGTAGCCAGACCCTCGTCGATCCACGGATCTCGGCCTTGATCGTTGCCGACCAATCCGTAGAACCATTGGTGCGCCACTTCGTGAGTAGTGGTGCGTCCCGTCGAGCCCGGTCCTTGCATGACATGCGACGGGAACTCGATGCCACCCTTCAGGCCCGGGGTGATCGCCAAGGTGTACGTGGGCCACGGATAGTCGCCGTAGAGGTCGGACAGCACCCGAATAGCGCGCACGACCCGGGCTCGATACGCAGAAGCGGATTCTCGTAACGGTGCAGCCACCCCAACCGTTACCCGTACGGTTCGACGACCAGGGCCTAGCGAGACCGCCGACGAAACGAGCGACCCGTCGGCGCTGCCAAATCGCCCCACAGACATCGCCCAGTCACGTTGACCAGCGGAGATCCAGTGGCCAGGTTCGACTTCCTCGCCGCTGCCGAGAACCGTCAGGTCTGGATGGGACACGTCAACACGAACATCCCAATCCGCCGCAGCGGTCATCGACGATTCAGCACCGCTTCGCGTCGGCGGAGTGAGATTCCAACCCACCCCCGGCTCCCACGCGAGCACCGGGATGAATGAGCCGAGCCGAGCTGCGACGAACGATCGTTGCGGACCCCGCGTGATGGAGATCCGATCGTTGTGCTCGCCGGGGATGGCAACCGAAAATGCCGCGCGAACCGAGATGCTCTCGCCCGCTGCGGCTTGTACTGGCAGTTGGACCGCCGTCGGAGTCAGGAGCGTCGCCGCCACCCTTGACTCTTGCGATCGGCCAACCGAAACAAAGCTTTGGGTCAGCACCGCCCGGGGAGCCGTAACCCCGCGGGGTCCGCCGTTTGGCCAGAGCCGCAGCACCACCCGGTCGATTGGCGCATCCGGGGTGAACGTGACGCTCAAAGTGCCGCTGACTTGCCCGCTCTGCGCGTCGACATTGACCGTCACTTGATACCTGGGTCGATCCGTTGCAGGTGCAGAGACGGGGAAAGTGCACCCATCCAGTGGAATGGGGTTTGCAGCCACTCGTGAGTCGACGGAACCCGCCCAAAGCAGCGCCGCAGCCATCCCGAGCACCACAGCGGGCAGCCGGAGCCATACAACTCGGGGTTTAGTGTTGGAGGGCCATGGCCCCCCAACTTGTCGCCACTGCTCTGTGGACCCTGACATCACAACTCATCGTTGCATTGGACGAGACCTTCGGGGAACCAATTGATGCCTACGTCAACGGGTCGCAGGTGTGGTTACGTCCCGATGCTCCCAACGACGTCACGATCGAATACCGCCTTCACCCTGTTGCTGGCTACCAGCGACCCGATGGTATGCGTACAGATGAAGTGTTCTCAAGCGTCGCACTTGCACTCGCGACCGGGGAGCAACCACCGGTGCCATTCAACGAACTGTGGGAAGGCCTTGAAGCATTCGTCGCGTTCGACGACGAAGGTCCTTTGGAACCAACGCTGCTTGCTCAGATCGGCGAGGGCGTGCTCGGAATTGCGGCTGCCCAATTTGGCATGGTGGACCATGAGTCCGTCGCCCAGGCATGGCAGGACAGCAACCGGCAAACCTCGATCGTGGGCGCCCTGCGGCTGCAACTCGATTGATTTCGAGCGCCTGGGCGAACGTCGTGAACGTCGTGAACGTCGTGAACGTCGACGACGTCAAGTCGCAAGCCGAGGACGCCGGGCTGCAAGCCGAGCGAACATCCCGAGCGGAAGGTCACCCGAATTTCGCCGAATGCCGATTGTCACGTGACGAAACCCGCGCTGTCCGGCTCAGGCCGCAAACCCCTCAGACTGCGATTCGACACGTGACACGAAACCAATCCGACACTGACGAAAACCCGCTGACCCGAACCGGCGAGATTCGTCACGTGACACGAAAGCAATCCGACACTGACGAAACCCGCTGACCCGAACCGGCGAGATTCGACACGTGACGGATGCGAATCTTGCGAAATTGCAGTCGGTCCGGCAGTCGGGCAAGCCGGGTGTCAAACCAGAACGCAGTCAAGCGATGGTCGGCGGATCGAGCCAACGAGCGCCTTCTATGGATGCAGCGGGATGGGCACCACATCGTCGAGCGCGGTGTCAGAGATCCATCGCACGCTGAGCGGCTTCATGTGGAGCAATCCGTTCGTCACAACCGTGCCAGGAGCCAACCGATCGTCGGGTTTCAAGAAGCCCATCCGCTGCGGCAAATGAGGATCGAGCGGAGCAGATTCGTCTGACACGTTGGCGAGCACCATGAGCGCCCCCTTCGAGGGGTGTCGCCGCACAAAGCCGAGAACCGACGGATGACCGGTCCAGAACCACTGGACCGACCCGCTGGCGTGAATCGCGGGGATCGTACGACGCACGTTGATGAGTTTGGCAAAGCGGGCGAACACGGTGCCCTCGACCGACGCGGGGTCGGCGCGCAATGCCGCAGCCGTTGTCCAAGGCATGTCCGGCCGATGGATCCATCTGCTGTCGTCGGCGTGCGCTGGGACACCGACATAACTGTGGTCGTTGGGCAGGGCCAGTTCGTCGCCCATGTAGATCAGTGGGATCCCGCCGAAACCGAGAATGACGCCGTACATCATGAGGAGGCGATCTATTCCGGCTTGTATCGCCACGGTGTCGTGAGAAGCCCTGGCGGCATCGATGCCACAGAGTGCCGCAGCCGTCCCGCACGTGCGCTCGTCACCGGTTTCGGGGTTGGTCGAGAAAGCCACCCCCTGGGCGAAGCTCGTTGGGAAGTTGCCTCGGAAGAATTGAGCGAGAAACCCTCGGTGCGCAGCGCCGGACACCATTGCCGACCCTGCGTCGCGGTCGGTGACGGCCCACCCGATGTCGTCGTGACACCGCACGTACGTGCACCACGCAGTGTTGGCCGGTGCCGACTGCATGCGCAGGTGCGAATGGGTAACTAAGTCCGCTTTGCGACTGGCGATCGAGCTCCACAGCATCACCATCAACTGGTTGTGATAGGCGAGTTCGCACTCCTGGCGTTCGACGCGGACGCCCTCAACGTGATGGGTACCAAGATACGGGACCAGTTGGTCGGGCCCCACAATCGCTTCGGCCTTCAAGATGGTGGCCGGTGCACCAATCGCAAGAATGCACCGCAGTGCTTGTGCGATGAGGTGAGCTTCGGGTTGGTTCTGACAATCGGTACCAAGCCGCTTCCACGTGAACGCAACGGCGTCGAGGCGGAGGATCTCAACGCCCGCATTGGCCAGAAAGCCCATCACTGCAGCCATCTCGACCAACACGCACGGGTTGGCCCAGTTCAAATCCCATTGGTACGAATTGAACGTGGTCCACACCCAACGGCCAAGCGGTTCGGACCACGTGAAGTTGCCGGGTGCGATTTCGGGGAACACCTCGGGGAGACTGAGCTCGTATTGATCGGGCTGGGTGCGATCCGGGTAGGTGATGTAGTAGTTCTGGTAGTGCTTGTCACCCTGGATTGCTCGGCGCGCCCATTCGTGTTCAGCCGCCGTGTGGTTCATCACGAAGTCGATGCAGAGGCTGATGTCCGCAGCGCGAAGGTGCGCCGCTAGGTCGGTGAAGTCGGCCAAGGTGCCGAGAGCCGGGTCGACATCGCAATAGTCCAACACTGCGAAGCCACCGTCGTTGGCGCCTTCGCGTGGCCGAATGACGGACATGAGGTGGAGGTACCGAACACCCAGTTCCTGGAGGTAACCGATTCGCTGTTGGACGCCGCTGATGGTTCCGGCGAACTGTTTGCAGTACGCGACGTACCCAATCATGTCGGGGCGCTGAAACCAATCGGGTTGTGCGGATCGGTGGAGGTCTAGGAGACGTAACTCGTCTGGGCGTTCACCGGCAGTTGTGGCAGCGACACGAAGCGCTTCGGTCACCACGACGTCGAGGTCGAACGATCCGTAGAGCGCGCGAAGAGTCGCGATGAGCTGCGGAAGCTGATCGTGAGCCCGGTCCCAGAAGCGGGATTGTTCCGCATCCGTGAGCGCTTTCAGTTCCGTTTGCAGCTCTGCGCGGGCGCGCCGAACCAACGTTTGTTGATCAAGTGGAGGCACTTGGCCGGCGGGAGGGATCGAGCGCATGGCGTTGCTGTCAGAATGTAACAGCTGACCTGGAAGCGGTTACAAGCCGCGCTCAGTTCACACCACCACCGCCTTCACTTGCAAACTGTTTGCAGCGTGTTGCATAAGGTTGCATAAGGTTGCGGCAGGTTCGCAATCGTTTGCACCCGCACAACGCGGCACAATCCAAACTCGCAAAAAAATCCACCAGAAACCCCACCTGAACTCCAACCAGAATCAGGGAAGGCACGCCACCATGTCGATTCGCAATCACGGAAACAACCGTTCCGGTCAGACTTCAGCCACCATTGAAGACGTGGCTGCCGGAGCCGGCGTGTCCATGGCCACGGTTAGCCGCGCGCTCCGAGGACTGCCAAACGTGGCCGAATCCACTCGCAACAACGTCCTGGCCGTTGCAAAAGCGCTGAGCTACCGGCCGGACCCGCATGCCAGCCGTCTTGCTGCCGGCCGCACCCATGCCGTTGGGATGGCGGTGCCATGGCTCGGTCGCTGGTACTTCTCGCAGGTTGTAGCCGGGGCCCGCAATGCGTTCGCAGCTGCCGGATATGACCTCCTGCTCTTCGGGGTCGGCTCGGGCGAAGAACGCGGCCGTTTCGTGCACGAGTGGGGCGTCCTCGACAAGCGCGTCGATGGGCTGCTGCTGGTCGACCTACGCCTCGACCCGGACGAACTCGACGCGGTCCGCAACGCCGGCACCACAGTTACATCCGTTGGTGATCGCTACGAAGGGTTCCCGTCCGTCACGGTCGACAACCGGAGCGGCGCCCACATCGCGGTGCAACACTTACTGAACTTGGGGCACCGAGACATCGGACTCATCGGCGATGCACCCGGACCGCTGCCATTCTCCGTTCCATCTGACCGCCGCGCCGGGTGGTTCGAAGCACTTACTGAAGCAGGCATCGAACCACGCGCCGACCTTGAAGTCTCTGGGCGCTTCACCGTTGACGGCGGCCACCGTGCCATGACCCAACTGCTAGCCGTCCGCCAACGCCCCACAGCAGTGTTCGCCATGTCCGACGAAATGGCGATGGGAGCGATCAAGGCGGTCCGAGACCATGGTTTGTCCGTGCCAGACGACGTGTCCATCGTCGGATTCGACGGCCACGAGCTTGCCGACGTGATGGAGCTCACCACGGTGCAACAGCCGGTAGTGGAATCGGGCCAACTCGCTGGCGAGTTCTTGCTGCAAGCCCTGACCGGCGGGACCGACGTTCCGCACGAAGTGATGGACACCGAACTGGTCGTGCGTCGGACCTCTGCCCCGCTTCGTGGAAAAGTAGCCGGGTGACAACGTCGGGCGACCGCCCAACCATCGCTGTTCTGGGTGAAGCAATTCTCGACTTCACCTCCACCGCCGATGCACCGCTAGAGCTGCACGGTCATCCGGGAGGTTCGCCCCTCAACACCGGTGTTGCGGCCGCCCGCCAGGGTCAGTCGGTTGCGGCGTTGACGCAGTTTTCGAACGATCAGTTCGGAACCGCCATCGTGAGTTGGCTGCACGCCAACGGAGTTTCCACACAGTGGGCGCAGTTCTCCGATGCCCCGTGCGCCATGGCCATCGTCACATCGTCGCCACAGGGCGCTGTGTTCAGCTTCCGCGGCAGCGGTTCAGCCGACACGCTGTGGGACCCACAGCCACGTCCGATCCTGCCGGACTCGCTTCGAGCTATCCAGTTGTCCATGCTCACGTGCTTGGCGCCGACGGCCGCAGCTTCGTGTTTCGATGTCCTCGAATCACACCGAGACCGTGCTGTCATATTGCTAGATCCCACCGTTCGTCCGATGCTCAACGGAGACCCCGGTGTGTGGCGCACAATCCTGGATGACTTCGCACCGCTGGCGCACATCATCAAGGCATCCGACCAAGACCTCGAGTTCGTGTTTCCTGGCATCGATCCCCTCGCCGCTGCCCGTGCGCTCGTTGCCCCCGGCCGCCTGGTCATCTTCACCAAGGGTGGCGACGGTGCAGTGTTGCTGGGTCTGCCAGACGGCCAAGAAGTATCTGTTCCCGCACCATCGGTGACCGTGGTCGACACGGTCGGCGCAGGCGACACCCTTGCGGGGTCGCTGCTTTCGTGGCTCATTGACAACGGGGTGGACTCGCCCGATGCGCTGATGCGGCTCGACGCAATCAGTTGGGCCGAGGCACTTCGGTTCGCAACCACCGCCGCAGCCATCACGTGCACCCGTCCAGGCGCAGATCCCCCCACCAAGGCTGAGACGCTCGCCGCGCTGAAAGGCTGAGCAAAGCTCCGAACCATGGATGGTCCGAGCCCACTATCACCACTCGCGAGCACCCGGCCTCCACGTCTCGTTGTTGTGGGTGCCGCCGCCGGAATCGGGCGCTGGATGGGAGACCATCTCTTCAGCGGCCTGCCCTGGTCGGACACATTGCTCATCGACGCCTCGGATTCCATCGTCCGCCTGGACCATCCCTACCCACAAGGCGCTCGGCTCCTTCAGCTGGTCAACCCGGGAGACGCCCCAACAACGATCGGCCAGCTCACCGATGCGCTCGTCGTGGTGGCCGTGCCGCTCACACACCTCGCCGAGGTTGCGACGTGGCTCACGCCCCTGCTTGGTGCCGGATGCGTTGTCATCGACACGTCCCACGACCGAGCCCGTGCGGAAGCGACATGGGGAACCGTTGTCACACTCGGACTCCACCCACTATTCGGTCTGTCGGATCAATCCGCCGCGGGCCAGACATTCGTACTCTGCCCGCCACTGGGTGAAACCCCTCCGCAATGGCTGCTGGATGTGGTCGAGGGGCCAGGTGGAACCGTCAACGTGCTCAACGGCGCTCGCCACGACGAGGTCATGCAGGTCGTCCAGAACGCCACCCACCAGGCCCTGTTGGCATTCGCCGACGTTGTCGGGCGAAGCGGGTTGGATCTTGAAGAAGACCTGTGGGCCAACCGCACACCAGTCTTCGAGTTGCTGATGGCGCTCGCCGTCCGCGTGCTTCAACCGGGCCAAGATGCCGGAACAGCATCCATCCAGCTCGCGCATGGTGCGCAACAACAGACAGACGCGTTGCATGAAGCGCTCGGTCGTCTGCGGGACGCGCGAACCGGGGGCGAGTCGTCCGTTGTGACCCACCTCGCAGCGCTCAGAGAGCCGTTCAGCGGTGGTCTGTTTGCCAAGATCTCGCAAGCCGGCACCCTCGCCACTTCGGCTGTGCAGGCATCCCGGGCACGGATCGCGGATCATCGGCGCGCAGGGGAACTAGTAGGCATACGTACTATTGGTTCCGACAAGCTCCATGTTGGTCGCATTGTCGCAACCACCCCTACCTCATTCACACTTGAGAATCTCCTCGTCGGCATACCCGGTCGCAGCGCTTTGCTCGTCGATGGCACCGCCACCGAGAATGCCCGTCGTAGTGGCATTACCGGGCGCATCAAGCAGACGGAGTTCCGTCTCGGTCGGGTCGAAGTCTTGTCCCCGGCAGAGTTGGAAGCGAACCTCGACACGTGGCTCGCAACTGTCACTCGCGGCTGCAAAGTGCTTATCCCTGAATCGATCAGCGGCGCGTCTGCTGTGCGGGTGGTAGCCGGAATCACCCAGGTCGTCGGTGCCAGCTTGGTCACTGAAGAAGTTCGCATCGGTCAGCGCGAATGCGTCGTGCGCTACGAGGCACGAATCGACAGGGACCTAGACGAGATCGAACGGACCATTCAGCAACGCGTCGACGAGACATTTGTCTGGCCCGACGGCGTGGTGCTTCCACTCACACGTCAAGCGCGCACAATCGGGTTTCTCGGGCCTGCCGGAACGTTCTCCGACGTTGGAGCACGGCAGCTTGCTCGGCTCGTCAATTCAGCCGATGCCGTACGTGCGGAATTCGCCGATTTCGGGAGTCTGGTCGAGGCCGTCGCACAGGGATCCATCGACCTTGCTGTGCTCCCCATCACCAACTCTTCCAGCGGGCTGGTCGACCTCGCGGCAGAGGTTCTCAGCCGAGCTGACAACTCCGTCGTCGCCGGTGGCGTCGTCGACGTCCCGGTCCGAATAGACGCCTACGTCGCACCCGGCAACGATCTCGTCGAAGGGTCCGTCGCGTACACGCATCCACAGGTGTTCCGCCAGTGTTCTACGTTCGTCGCGGCAATGAAATTTCAACAAGTGATCTGCGCGTCGACAGCCGAGGCATGCAGACGCGTTGCAGACACCCAACACGGCGTTGCGCTTGCCGCGACGGGCATGCAAGCGGACTTCGGGTTGGTCACCGCTCGGTCAAGCGTCGGAAACCTCGCTGGTGCCCTCACCCGATTTTTGGTGCTCGGAATGCAATCAATGTTCGACGAACCAGCGCGTGCCGATGCGTTGCTGCGTACGGTGTGGATTATCGAACCAGAAATGGCAGGGCGGCTACCACTCACTACCGAGCCGCGCTACGACGAGGTGCTGCGTGGTCCGTCTGGGCGCACGCTGTTGATTTCAACCGACGCCAGCCGGGTGCCAGCCGGCACCCCCGGGGCTCGGCTTGTCGCAACATTCCCGTGGTCACCCCGTACACCGCTTGTCGTTGTTGGATAATGGTGCTCTTGTGAGTCGGGTCGCGTGGTTCAACTGCTTTTCCGGAATCAGCGCCGACATGGCGCTGGCGGCACTCATCGACGCCGGCGCGCCGCTCGAAGACATCGAGGACATGCTGGACTCGCTTCCGGTTTCGGGGTGGGACCTCTCGCTGGAGCCGGTTCAACGTGCTGGGCTTGGTGCCACCAACGTTCTGATGTTCACAGCGGACGACACCTCAGTCGTGCGCACCTACACCCACATTGTCGGGCTGCTGGAACAGGCAACATTGCCCGACCGGGTCACAGCGCGTTGCATGCAGGTGTTCGCCGCCTTCGCCGAAGCGCAGAGCCACCTTGCCCGCGCGCAACAACTCACATTTCAAGAGACCTGCGACCTCCGCTCCATCGTCACCATCATCGCTGCGGTTGCGGCGCTCGAAGTGCTAGAGATCGACGACGTCGAGTCCACACCGCTGGCGCAGGGCAACGGGGTTGCCGCCGTGGCCGATGGCGGATTCGAACCGGTTCCCAGCCCGTTGGTCATGGCCCTGCTCACGGCTCGCAACGTGCCGACGACCGGGCGAGACATCGCCGAACACCTCACCACACCGACAGGCGCAGCGCTCATCAGCGCGTTGAGTGCACGGTTCGGGCCGATGCCATCCATGACCACATCAGCCATCGGATACGGCGCTGGGCTCAAGTCGTTCGACGGCATGCCGAACGTGGTGCAGGTTTCAATCGGCGACCGATCCCCGGTTGATCGTCGCGGTCGTCGCCTGACGATCATCGAGACCAACGTCGAAGATGCCACCGGCGAAGTGCTAGCTCACACCGTCGAGCAGCTCATCGACGCTGGGGCCATCGACGCGTGGATCACCGGTGGGACCGGAAAACGCGGGCGGCCGATGCATGTTGTCAGCGCACTGTGCAACCCGGCTATGGCGGAAAACCTGGGGGCCATCCTGATGGCCGAGACGGGTTCGTTAGGTGTGCGCAGCTCGTCGGTTGACCGGTGGCAAGCTGACCGGACGTTCGCCGAAGTCGACATCGAGGGATACCCGGTTCGTATCAAGGTCGGCCCTGGCCGAGCCAAGGCAGACTTTGACGATGCCGCAGCCGTGGCAGCGAAGACGGGTGTGCCGGTGCGTGAAGTCATCGCAAAGGCAGAGACCGCGTTCAGGCGGGCTTCGGAAGTTCGGTTGCTGCACCCGGCGCAGCAGCAGTTCGACGACCGCTAGCCGACGAAACAGTTTGCTACAGCAGCGAGGCGAGCAACTCTCGGGTACGCCCCTGCTCGGCGCCCGACCCGAATACGTTTGCCACCAGTTCCGTCGCCCCGGCGTCAGCGGTCGACACGTTCGAGTGGGTGCGGCACCGGAGGGAGCGGGCGGCGCTCGAGGAAGTGAACAGTTGAGCAGGTGGGTCGTATGCCTAGAGGCCCGACGACGGGAACACCCACGGCTCGTGCCCGAAGCGTTCCAACGAGAATCCCTCCACCAAGTCACCGGCGCTGTCTACCGGTTCAGCGGTCGGTCTGAGCCCCAGGCTTGCTGCCAACAACCCGAGAAGACCGCGCGAATCGACTCCCGTTTCGGCCAGCTGTTCGAGGGTCACCGCACCGTCTCGCTTCGCCAATCGCTGGCCTGACTGATTGACCACCAGTGGCACGTGTGCATACTGAGGGATGGGCAACCCGAGCAGGGCGGCAAGGTGAGCCTGGCGCGGACTGGATGACAACAGATCATCGGCGCGCACTACAGTGCCAACCTTTTGGTCTGCATCGTCGACAACCACAGCTAGGTTATATGCCCACATACCATCGTTGCGTCGGAGGACAAAGTCATCGACAGCGAACCGACGTACTCCGACCACTAAATCGTTGACTTCGGCGCTCTCGGTCTGGGCACGGAGTCGAAGCGCCGGCGGTCGGCCGGAACGTATTCGCTCGGACAGTTCTCTGCTCGTGAGTGAGGCACAGGTGCCCGGATAGCGGCCTTCCAGCTGCGGCCCATTCGGAGCTTGTACAGCCGACTGAATCTCCTTGCGCGTGCAGAAGCATTGGTAGACCAGCCCACGATTGCGCAACTGCGCCGAAGCGTCGGCGTAGAGGTGATGGCGAGCGGACTGAAAGACCACCGGGCCGTCCCAATCCATCCCCAGGGCAGCCATGTCCCGCAGCTGCGTGTCGGCGTGTTTGCGCCGAGAAACGGCCGAGTCCAGATCTTCCATTCGGACGACGAACCCGGCACCGCGAGACCGAGGCAGCAGCCAAGCAACGAGCGCCGTCCGCAAATTCCCAACGTGAAGGGACCCGGTTGGCGACGGGGCAAACCGACCGTTCCAGCGGTTCAGGCCCTGGAAGTGTCCCTGCGTTCCCGGCATTTCCGCTTCGGGACCCATCTCCGGGCGTGTGGGCGGACGTCCCGGGGCTCCCTCTGGCGTAACTGCTGTCACGACGCCAGCCTTGCACCCGTAGGCTAGTGAGATGTCCTTGCGAATCGGCCCGCTGACGCTCGACGTCCCCGTGGTGCTGGCCCCTATGGCCGGCGTGACCAACGCGGCGTTTCGTTCCATCTGCCGCGAGTACGGCGCAGGGCTTTACGTGTCCGAGATGATGATGGCGCGGGCGTTACTCAACCGAGACGGGTTACGCAGCTGGCAACGTGCCGCTTTTGCTCCGGACGAGTCGCCGCGCTCAATGCAGCTCTACGGAACCGACGCGTCGGTCGTTGGCGAAGCGGTACGCATGCTGTGCGCCAACAACATGGTCGACCACATCGACATGAACTTTGGCTGCCCGGCGCCCAAGGTCACCCGCAAGGGTGGCGGTTCGGCGGTACCGGCACGGCCCGGTCTGTTGCGTGCCATTGTCCGAGCTGCCGTTCAGGCCGCCCAGCCGTACGGCATTCCAGTCACCATCAAGTTCCGCATCGGTATCGACGACTCGCTCACCACCATGCTCACCACGGGCAGGATCGGCGAAGACGAAGGCGTCGCCGCCATTGCGCTGCACGCCAGAACCGCTGAACAGCGGTATAGCGGACACGCCCAATGGGAGGCCATTGCCGAGCTGAAGCAACACGTCCGCAGCATCCCGGTGCTGGGCAACGGTGACATCTGGGATGCACAGGATGCGCTCGACATGATGCGCAAGACCGGTTGCGATGGGGTCGTGGTCGGCCGTGGATGCTTGGGCAGGCCGTGGCTTTTCCGTGATCTCGTTGCAGCCTTCAACGGCCGGCCCATCCCAGCAGCCCCGACCGCAGGCGAAGTCATCCCCGTCATGGTCGACCACGCTCGTCGCCTTGTCGAATGGTCAGGACCGCAGGGCATCAGGGATTTTCGTAAGCATCCGGGCTGGTACCTCACCGGGTACCCGGTGGGAACAGATGTGCGCCGCCAGCTGGCCAACGTCAACTCGCTCGCCGAACTCGACGACATCGTTGCAACCATCGACCCTGCGGCAGCCCTCCCGGAGGGGCGAACCATTCCCCGAGGTCACACCACCCCACCGCGACCGGTTCACCTGCCACACGGCTGGTTGGACCACCCCGACGACGCAACCCCACCATCACCCGAAGCCGACGAGATCGTCTCCGGCGGGTGAGCGCCGCGAGAGAGGTTGCCCCCAGCGTTGGGGGCAAACCACCTCCCAATGCGTCTTCGAGGTGTTTTCCCGCACGCGCGCCTCTTCGCACACTGGTCCTCGCGTCGGCATCACCTCGACGCCTCGACCTCTTGGGCGCGCTTGGGGTGGCATTTGCGGTCCGGCCTGCTGATCTCGACGAGACCCCGCATCCCGCCGAACCCGGCGACCTGTATGTGGGCAGACTCGCCGTAGAAAAGGCTCGGGCGGTTGCGCGCCCCGGTGAACTCGTTCTCGCAGCAGACACAACGGTCGCGTTGGACGGCGAGATTCTCGGCAAGCCCGTGGACCCTGAAGATGCCATTGCGATGCTGACGCGGCTTGTCGGACGGCCGCACCAGGTTCACACCGGCATGGCGCTGGTCGATGGGTCAACGGGTCATGTGCTCGAGCACCTCGTCGATACCACGCAAGTGTTCATGTGCGCGGCCGACGCAGAAACCATCCGTTGGTACGTCGGCACCGGGGAGCCGCTCGACAAGGCTGGCAGTTATGGCCTACAGGGAATCGGAGCTGTGCTGGTTGACCGTATCGACGGAAACGCGCACACCGTTGTAGGGCTCACCATGACCGTCGTGCATCGGTGGCTGCTGGCCCACCACAGCTTGGCCTGACGTTTCGCCCTGTTGGGCCTGGTGTGCCCGCGTGCACCGGCGCATGCACCGGCGCACGCAGCTAAACGACCCGCAGGATGAACGGAACTTGTGTGATCTGCGTTCCGCTCTGCGCGTTGAGGGCCATGTTGTAGACGCCCTTCGGAGTTGAAGCTGTGGTGGTAACGACAACGAACATGCGCCCATCAACAGCGGTTAGTACCGTGTTCGACGCACCGGCCGGAGTGCCCGTGACGGTGTACGACGGCGTCGGAATACCGCCAACTGGCGAGTAAATGATTTGGTAGTTGGCGACGCCTCCGGGTGTTACCGCCGTGTCGAAGGTTGCCAGCGTGACGAGCGGCTTCGCCGAAATGGTGATCACCGGCGAAAGACCCTGGATGAAGGTCCCACTTACCCCGCGAACCGAAACCGAGTAGTCGCCCGACGGAGTGGTGGATGCGAACGTCAGCAGAAACGTTGCAGACGTATTGGTACGGACTGCGGGCGGAGTGAGCGTCGCGCCGTTCGGCAGACCGGTCACGGTCAGTTCGACCTCGGGGATCGGAAAACCGCCCGCACTGACCAACTGAACCTTCAGCGTGGCCGATCCGCCAGGCGCCGACCGCGGTGGGTCAAACGCTGCCGACAACGCAAAGGGACCAACCGGGCTGATGCGCAGCAGAACTGGGACCTGCCGGACTTTTTCTCCGTCGATTCCTCGAATCACGATTGGAAGATCGCCCCGAGCCGACCCAAGCGATGCCGAGAGCACCAGGTTCGTGCCCGTGCGAGACGATGGGCTGACAAACGCTCCCGTTACACCGGTCGGAAGTCCTGATACCTCGAAACGCGGTGAGCCGCTGTATCCGCCAAGTGGATTGACAAACACGCCAACCACAGCAGACCCACCGGTGACCATCGCGACCAATGGCTGGTCAACGCTGATAGTGAAATCTCCCGTTGGAACAGGGGCAGCCGTCGGAGGCGGCAATACCGGGGGCGGGGTGGTCGTTGGAGCGGGAGGCGCGACAATCCGGACGGTGCCGATGACGGTTCGGGTGCGTCTTCCGCCGGTGGCCCGCACAATCACCTGACCGGTAGCACTGTTGGCACCTGGAGCGACTGCAAGAGCCACGTTCGCACCGCCCGAAGCCAAGCTGATTGAGGTTCCCACGCTCGGCAAGGTTGACGTGACCCGGTAGGTCAACGCGCTACGGAAACGCCGGCCACGCACTACCGACACCCGAAGGCTGGCTGACGAGCCTGGAGCAAGCGTGACCGAGGACGGACTGATCCGGACAGCAAAATCGCGCGAAGAGACTGCCGAAGCCGGACCAACACCGACCAGGCCAAAGCCGACCAGCAAGGCAACAACGGTGCCTACCGCAGATCCGCGTCGGCGTTGCCGGTTGGCGACGACGCCGGTTGCGCTGGTCCATTTCGGTGCGGCGCTGCGATTCGCTGTGGTGGTCAGTCGCATTTGTGTGCCTTTCGCCCGGTGAAGCAAAGGGTGGCTGTGTCCCGAACACTACCGAGTGTGCCGCCGAAACGGTCAGCGAATCACTTCATCCTGTTCATTATCGTGCCGATGCACCCAACGTGAGTCCATCGCATCCAAACGCTGCGGGGCCCTCGCAGGCTTCCACCAGGAGCGGGCTGGCAGGGACCGCCGGATGGGTCATGTTGACGATGGCGGCCCTCGTCGCTGCGCTACAGACAACGGTTGCGGTGTTCAAAACGGGGCTCTGGGCTGGCGACCTTCCTGCCTATCTGGTTGGCTGGCGGCTAGCGAGGTCCCCGGGTCAGCTCTACAACCTCGACGCGCAACGTGCCGTGGCAGGTACGGTGCTCGGGAAAGCGTCAGCTGTCCCCGCGTGTCCGTTCAACTATCCGCCACACCTCGCTGCCGTCGGTCGGTTGCTTCCGCCCATGAGCTACGACGGCGTGTTGACTGCGTGGCTGGCCGTCTCGGCCGTGATGCTCGTAGCCCTCATCGTGACGTGGGCGCGGATGCTTCGGTACCACACCGCTGTCACGATCGCGGTGCTTTCGTCTCCGCCGGTCGCCGTTTCACTCCTTACCGGCTCCATCCTTCCAATTGCGGCTGCCGGAGCGATCGCCGCAATTGTTGCGGTGCATCGGTGCGGCACCAGATGGACGGTGCTTGGCGCTATCGGGTGGATCGCCGTCGCCACCAAACCCCACCTCGCGGTGGTCCTGGCTGCCATTTGTCTGTTGCTCGCCACTCGCCGAACATTTGTCACGTTGGCGGCTTCAGCCCCGGTCGTCTTTCTCGCACCGACGGTGTTGCTGGGGCCGGGCATCTGGGCCTCGTGGTTCGCCTTCCTCGGAAAATTCTCCCGCTCGTCAGAAGGCGACCTTATGTGCCGCGTGCCGCGGACGTCGCCGAACCTTGAGGGCATTCTCACGCGAGGAGGGTGGTCACCACCTCTCGGAATCGTGTGGCTCGGGTATATCGCCACCGTCGCCTGCTTGCTCGTGTGGGTGGCCCGATCGAGGCCATCGGTCTCCATGGCGTGCATGCTCGGCGCGGCACTTGTCCCCCTCACGGCGCCACACGCCAACCCACAAGATCTGCTGCTGTGCATTCCGCTGCTCGTCCTTCCGGTCACCAAAGCCGGGAGTGGTGCAGCCGCTTGGGCAGCCGGAGTCGGACTGGTCCTGCTTGCCGGCACCGACAACTTCACTGTGGCAGTGCAGTTCGGCGTGGCGGTCACAGTTGCGATGTTGGTGTTCCGGTCGATGCGCGGCCAATCGCTTCGGCTAGCCGCATGACGGCCGCGATCCGGGCCTCATCGGTGTCAAGGGTGCGACCATCGCGTGTTGCTCTGTCCGTGGTCGGCTCACGAGTGGTGCTGAGCCTCGCCGCCATACTTGGTTCCGGTTCTCGGGTCGCTGGAACCAACGAAGGAGTTGGTGGAATCGGCCCGAGTTGGATGGTGGCCTGGACCAGCTACGACGCGAATTGGTATGTCTCGATAGCCCGTTCGGGTTATGACCAGGCGCCGACGACAGCGTTCTTTCCGCTCTTGCCGACACTCATGCGGCTTCTCGCACCGTTGGTCGGATTCCTCACGGGCACCGACGACGATGTCGCGACGGCAATCAGCGGGATTGCGATTTCGACGCTCGCCTTCGTCCTCGCTCTCGTGATGATCCACCGCGAAACTGCAGCCGCTCAGGGCCGCACGATCGCTGACCGAACCGCTGTGGTGCTCGCGTTCCTTCCCTTCGCCCTGACGTGGCAGGCCGTATATACGGAGTCCCTCGCGCTCCTGTTGCTCGCAGTGTTGTGGGGTGCACTGAAGCGCCAACGCGTGGTGACTGCAGTCATTGCTGCAACCGCCCTTGGCACAACCCGCTCTATCGGAATCCCAATCGGTCTTGGTCTGCTCGCAGTCCACCTCGGTTTGCCCTTGCTCCGCCGCCGTCGGCCGGTTTGGAACGGTGAGTTGCTGGCGGGGGCCGCAGCGCTGCTGGCTTCGGGTGCCGTGCTCGTGTGGTTAGGTCAAATCGGTGGTGGCATTGGCGCTCAAGCCCAATTCGGTCGGTCCCGCTCGTGGCCGTGGGTCCCTATCTGGCATGACCTCACCGGCGTGGGCGGCTATCAGCTGGGCTCAATCACCAGCCTGTTCGCCATCGGGGTGGGAGCAGCGTTCATCTGCGCCCGCCACGAACCCCTCGAGTGGCGCATTTCGATTGCCGTGATGTTGCTCATGCACCTCACCATGGCGCGGCAGTTTCCGGCCTTCACCATTGGCGCCGCTCGGTATCTCATGCCGATGTATCCCGTTGCAGGGTGGCTTGCCCGACGTTCCCTTCGGCTCAGCCGGCCTGTCTTGGTCGGGGTGTGCGTGGTCGGCGTGAGCACAGCCGTGCTCTGCGCCTATAGCGCCGGGCAGGGCACATTCAACGTGGGTTGATACCGGAGTAGCCGCCGAGGGTGGTCGATGGGGTTGGGGCCCCGTCGACCAAAAGCATCACCACACGACGCCGGTGAGCAACGCGATAGCAATCCGACGAGACGCACCACGACGGCGGAGCCGTTGTTGATGG
>JAYSSK010000036.1:0-5100 GCA_043720595.1 Acidimicrobiia bacterium | reverse complement strand
TCGTCGCCGGTCTGGCGTTCCCGTCGCGAGCGAGCCTGCGGGCCCGCCACCGCACGTGGCTGCAGCATGTCCGCCGCGGGTCGGCGAACATGCAGGTGCAATCGTGACCGTTTCGCGAATCCTGCTCGTCACCAAGGGCCTTGACATCGGCGGAATCGAGCGGATGGTCGTCGATCTCGCCAACGTGCTCGCCCGTACCGGTGTCGATGTGCATGTAGCTGTGATCAACGACCGTCGCGATGGTCTGGTCAGCCAGCTCGACCCATCAGGGATCACGCTTCACCGGCTCGGTGGAAGCGATTTGATCGGCTTTCGTGCCGCCATTCGATTGGCGAGGTTGGTGCGCGACGATCGCTTCGACGTCGTGCACGTACACGGTCCGCTGCCGTCGATCGCGGCCAGGCTGGTGCCTGGCCGGCGCCCGCTGGTAACGACGTCGCACACACCGATGAGTGCGCTACGTCGTCCCACCCGAGTGCTGTGGCGGCTCACATCGAGAGCAGATGCCGCAACGATCGCAGTGTCCGCAGTGGTGGCGACGTCGACGCCCCGCCGGGTGGCCGCCGATGTGATGGTCATCCCCCACGGTGTCGACATGGAGGCGATCCAACGCGCGCGGGTCGGAGCGAAGACAAGCCAGCGCGAGGCGGGTGAAGTGGTAGCCGTCACCGTGGCAAGCCACCGTGATGCGAAGAACTACCCGAACTTGCTGCGCGCGCTACGGGTTGCGCTCGATCGGGGAATGCCGGTGCGGTTGATCGCCATCGGCGACGGTCCCGACCTCGAGCACCACACGGCGCTGGCCCGGCAGCTCGGCATCGACGGGGCCATCACGTTCGTTCCGCCCGAACCGGACATCCTTGGGGTCATCGCCAGCGCCGATTTCCTGGTGGTCGCGAGCGACTACGAGGGCCAACCGTTGGTGGTGATGGAAGCACTCGCGCTCGGTGTGCCGGTGGTCGCGACGGCTGTGGGTCGCGTGCCAGAGCTGGTCAACCCGTCGGTCGGGCGAATGGTTCCTCCCGGCGATCCCGAGGCTCTCGGTGCAGCAATGGCGGAACTGGCAGCGGACCCGATGCTGCGGTCGCGCCTCGCAGCGAGCGCGGCCGAGCACTCAAGCACGTGGACGCTTGATGACGTGGCTGTCGCCCACTGCGAGATATACGGGCGGATCGCCGCTCGGTTGGCACCCGTCGGCTACCGCGCAACTGCGCGCGATGAGGGTGGACCCAGATGACGGTACGATCTATGTGACTCAGTTGGTTCGGCCGCGCCGAGGCGAGTGTGGCCGAGCCCGGTTCCGGCTCGTGCGACCCAACCGTAGGACGACTCGGCCGCGACGATCGACGATTCTCGATGACCCCGTTTTTCCGCTCGCGGCGTTATAACGAACGAGTGCCGTCGGTGTCGTAGCGACCACCTCCGACCTCATGACTGCGCTTTACACTACAGCGGAGATGACCCGATGCCGGTCTTGCAGCTCCCGGTGGATGGTGGTGCGTCGTTCGGGAAGATGACCGGATCAGGCCAGAGAATCGTCGACTTGGAACATCGAAGCCATGTTGGCAGGGAGAAATTACCCTCGTCGTCGGACCCATGTGGCTCAGGGCGCAGGGGAATCGCAGGCAGCGCTGTCGCCGCTGCCGGGTACGGTCGCGGTCGCCGTCACAGCGCCATTCGACCCCGAACCAGAGTATGTAAAAGTGCCTATCCAATGTCTGCAGGCCCAGGCTTTCCTCGCCCCGCTCGTACACACCCACCGAACGGTTAGCCGAATCGAATAAGGTCCTACGGGAAGGTTTCCACTCCCCGAACTATTGCGAAGGTACACCGGATGTGTCATCGGAGTCTGAAATGCACCGCTGATGTTCCCGGTGCCCGTTGCCGCGTTGAAGATGGAAACTAAGGCTCCAGCCGGGAATGTATCGACTGTCCAACGGTACTGAACGGCTTGGGTCGGCGTGACGCCGTGACACACACCACACACGGCATTAGCTAAGGTCGTCGTGTTGCTGGTGATCCGCACAGCGTTCTTGCCGAGGCCACCCCCACCTGTGTCCGTGACGAATGCGGTTAGGGAGAGTGCTGGGGAAGGCGTGGGAAGTGCGGTCGGTTGACACGAGACTGTGCCGCCATCAGCAAAGGTCGTACTTCTCATCACCGCCGTTACCCCTGCTGCGGTAGCTCCGCCGACCGCCAACTTCTTGAGTGCTTCTCGTCTGTCCACCGTAGAACCTCCACAATTCTCGACAACGCTATCAGCGGTTCACGGTGGTTCGCTCACCACGCTCGCGACGAGTACAGGAGGCCCGTTGATTGCATCGCGAGCTACGGGCCTCCAGATCCTCAAGTGGTGGACCACTGCTCTTCGGGCCATTACGGCGCCAGATCGGGCCTTTCGATGACCGATTTGGCGGTCCTCAATCAAATCTTTGAAAGACGTCTACTTCGGAAATGGTGGAACAAGGCAGGTGACAATGACTTGGATGCCGGTCTCGTCTACAAATAGAGCTTCGGCGTCCCCCCGTCCCCGAATCTCGTAGTAAACGGCGGTTGCCTGGCCTTGACCGTTTCCGTTATTACCTGCCATTCGGCGGATGGTTGGGATCGAACCATTCGCTTCGACGTACTTCACGCGGGTTCCGTTTTGGAAGGGTCCGAAAACGACCCCGCTTCCGTTGTCACGGATGTACACAGATTCGCCGAGCTCGTTCGGGAGTGTGCCGAAGATGTAGAAGCCGTCTTCGTTCATTCCCGAGCCCGGGGCTTGTGGCTCGCGTTGCCCGTGTGGGTTGACTGTTGCGACGCAGTACGGCACGACCCATTCATCACTGATCGGCGAGGCGATGTCGACGACATGTGGCTCGTCGGCGGCAGGATACAGATCAGTCGTGACTTTAAAGGGGTGGAGAACAGCTGAAGCGGGGCAGGAAATATTCCATGTGAACAGAAGCGTCCGGGGGATGTCAATAGCTAGCGTAATATCCTGTTCAAGACGTCTGCTTGCCATCACGACGCATTCCGCTGAGCGCGAGAGGACGGCGTAAGCTACGGTGTGAACGTCGGGAGCCGGCCCGTGGTTAATGACGTCGATGCTAGCCGTACATGAGAAGCTGGTGGCGCCGAGAGTTTCACTACAGCTCAGGTGTGCTCGTGTGGGTTGAAGGTTCGCCGCCTGGAAGACCTCGATCGTCGAAGGTCCAGCGCCAGCAATATTGTTCACGTTATTGGTGTCGATCACATGGATGTCGTTGGCTTTCACGGCAGTGGAGACATCAAATTCGTGGAACGATCGGCGGCTGCAGGTGACGTTAAACAACAGGGTATTCGATCTCGTCTCACCGTCGCCGATGCTCGATATTGATAAAGTTCCGAGTTTAGGTTGGGCGACGCAGTCTGCTGGGGTGGCGAGCCGTGTCTCCGAGGTGGCGTCAACGGACCCGAAGCCGTTATTGGTCACTCCGATCGTGGCAACGCAGACGGCCGTGACTCCAACGTTGGTCGGCGTCGCGCATGAAAGTTGGGCCGTAGTGCTAAGGTCCGTGCGCGCTGTGACCGGTATTGTGACGCTGGCTGTGGCGGTGTTGTTGGCGAGGTTGATTTCGACCACAGTGGACTCGGCGAGAGTCAACACGTCGTCGAAACGTAGCTCATGAAACGAGGGCCGTTCGCAAGTGACCATATAACTAACGCGCCGAGTCACCGGCTGGCCGCGGCGAAGACGTGTCAAAATGGTGCGGCGAGGATTGTTAACCACACAGTCCGGCGGGAGAATCGCCAAGATTTCGTCGGAAGCATCGACTTCGAGGGCCGGACCGAGATTTTCGAGAGTGACTTCGACCGTGAGTTCCGTGGGCGTACGCACATCGAAACCGATCGGCGGGTTTACCACACTGAAGCTCGATTTCGCGATGTCAGCCTGCGTTTCTGTGTTCCCAAATGCCGGTACGTCGATCCGAGTGTTTCCGATTCCGAATCCGACGTAGGTAACGATCGACGCTGGTGTTGTCGGTCGCCACCCCGGTTGGCCGATCTCGACGACCTCGTAGATGCCCGGACCGATTCCGTCGAGGGCGAATACAACTTCTCCCGTGCCCGTCGAAATCGTTGAGGCCACGTGGCCGGGTGGCTGGTTCACTCCCGCTTCGGACGACATCCGGACCAGGTCAAACCTCCATCCCGCAAGTCCCGCCTCGTCTACATCTCGTACCCCGTTGCGGTTCACGTCGTGAAATTTCGCCGACCGAATCGTTGGAACCGGTTTGGAGACTACGATTTCGGTACTGGATGTGTTTCCGCATCCCAGAAAGATCATGGACCCACCAGATCTGAACGCGGAAAGTGTCACCGAGGAAGTGTGGAACAGATTCAGAATCGGGGTGAAATGAAACTGATTCGAGGGGCAAACGCCGCCAGTCGAGGAGGGGAATACGTTGCACGATGACCACTGTTGGGTCGAATCGGTAATCGTCACCGCCTCCTGCCGGGAGTACCACAGGAAGTTCTCGGTGAATCCGTTGCCTAAGTAAGCAGCCGAGGACTGCAGCAACCGCTGACGGTCTAACAGGGTGCCAGGTGCTAGGTCGACGATGAAGTTGCGGCACGCTGACGGAAGATTGACTAGTCCTGAATCATTTGGCGTGACTGCGCCACAATGCGTCGCATCGACACGCTCCACCTCCGTTACCGGCACGAGGACGGTCACAGTCGCGAGCATTGCTCCAACAGCGAGCAACCCACCAAATCGGCTTCTAGTCTGAGCCGAGCATGAACCTGTTGCGGGCACCATAAAGCGACTTCGGAGCATAGTTGTTGCCTTTTCGTGATCATGATGCGGATGAATCGTGGCGCTCGTGGTTGAAAGATACGAAGTCGGATTGATCAAGCCGTTACCAACGCCCGGTAGGTCTACCGCATCGGATCGAACCAATGCAAACTGACCTGACACCGGCCAGCAGCGGGCGGTTAGTGGGCGTGGCGTGGGGCATGACTTCCATTAGCCCCAATACCGTTCAGTTAGGTGGTCGGATGGTGGCGATGGATGCGCCGGTGGGTTGTGGCCAGTCGCGGTGTCGGGTTCGTTTGACGTGCCACTTGACG
>JAYSSK010000035.1:0-2098 GCA_043720595.1 Acidimicrobiia bacterium | reverse complement strand
TCTTGGTCATCAACAATCTTCGTGACATACCCGGCGACACCGTTGCGGGAAAGATGACCTTGGCGGTCCGCATCGGCGACGCGCTTACACGTCGCCTGTATTGCGGATGTCTTGCTGTTGCGTTCGCAGGCGTCGTTGCAGCAGCGTCGGCGTGGAGTCTGTGGACCCTTCTCGGAACGTTGATTCTGGTGCCGGCGGCTGTTCCCCCTATGCGAACAGTCATGGGCGGCGCCAAAGGCAAGGAGTTGATCCCTGTCCTTGGCGATACGGGTCGGCTGCAGTTGCTCGTCGGTGCAGCCCTTGCGCTCGGTCTGGTGCTCGCCTGAAGTTTCAGGGTTCCGTGGCTACCCCCGGGTCTGCGCCAGGGCACCTCAGGTCAGTGTGAGCGAAACGCTTTGTGTCCGTGTCTGGGTTCCGGCAGTGGCCGAAATGGTGATCGGGTAGGCGCCGAACGTCGCGGGCAACGCCGATGTGATGGTGAGCGTCGAGGTGCTTGTGGTTGGGTTCGGAGTAATCGACGTCGTGGTGTTTGCCGGTAGGCCACCGACGGTAATGATTGCAGGGGCCGTCGCAAGCAGTGTGCCGGTGACGGTGATGGTGTAGCGCATGACGCCACCGTTCGCCGGGATCGAGGCGCTCTGAGGCACAACTGTAAGCGTCAATTCGGCATTGTTGCCAGCAACGACGGTGGTCGCTCCGGGAACGGTAGTGGCCACCCCGACCGTTGCTGTGGTGGTTGGTGCCACAGCGGCGGCAACGGTCAATGTGCCGTTGGCTGCTTTGGAAACACCGCCACCCGTACCCGAGATGGTGAACGGATACGTGCCAGCAACAACATTCGCGGCGACGCTCAGCGTGAGCGTCGTGCTGGTGTTGTTCAGGCTTTGAGCTCCGACGGTGGGAGCAACGCCGGCCGGCAGACCAGAAATGCTCAGTGCAACCGGTGCCGCGAACGTCGACACGTTCGAGACCGTGATGGTGGTCTGAGTTGACGCGCCCGGTGCAGCGGTCAGGTTGCTCGGGTTCAGCCAGATTCCCATGTCGGACGTGATGACAACCTCAGTGGTGGCTGTCTTGACGCGGCCGCCTTCAGTGGCAGTAGCTGTGATGGTGAAACTTCCGGCCGGCTGGTTCGTTGCAGCATTGAGACCTACTCGGAACGTTCCGCTTGTATTTGCTCCAACCGACGAGGTAACGCCAGCTGGGAGTCCGGAAACGACCACCACCGGGTTCGGGACGACGCCATTGGTACCGACGATGGTCACGTTGACTGCAGACGCCCCACCGATCGGCAGAACGACGCGGCTGGTTGCGAACGATGCAGTGAAATCGCCGGGACCAAGCGTGGTCGGCGCTGTAGGTCCGCCGAGGGTGGTGGAGCTGAGCGAACGGACAAGCCCGGCAGTCGTAGTGGTCGTGGTCGACGACAGAGCGGCGGACGTAGTTGTCGAGCCGGCATCGGGAATAGCAGCTCCCGCAATTGTGGTTGCTCCTTCGGCTGGCGGAAGGGTGTCTTCCTCGTTCGCTGGAGTTTCTTCTTCGCTGCCAGGGGTGAGGTAGATGTCGTTAACGACCAGGTTGAACACGGTGCTGGCGCGTTTCGAGCCGCTTGTCCCTGTGAACGTGATGCGATAGCTGCCTTGCTTCATGTCCGCATCGGTAGTCACGGTGACGGGGGCGAACTGCCGGATCGACTTCGGGAACGAAAGCTGCACGCCCTTCGGGATGCCGGACGCGCTGATGGCGACTACCCCCGTGAAACCGCTTGCCCGACGAAGATCGACCTGCAATTTGGTTCCGTCGCCAGGGCCGATGCGGCGCCTGGTTGGGTTGGAGACGAGCGAGAAACCCGGTGTGGATTTCGTGCTCTTTTTGACCGTGGTCTTCGTTGTCGATTTCGACGTGCTCTTCTTGGTGGTCTTCGCCGTCGCACCTGACGATGAGCCCGAACTGGCGGCCTTCGTCGTTGCCGGTTTTGAGGGAAGGGTGGGGCCGACTGCCCCGACGGTGGTCACTCCGAGTCCGAACAACGACAGGGTTGTGGCCGCAGCAACCGCCAGCGAGACGCGCGATCCGAGCCGAGACGGCGTCTGCTTCG
>JAYSSK010000034.1:0-14308 GCA_043720595.1 Acidimicrobiia bacterium | reverse complement strand
GGGGCCGAAAGCTTGTTGGTGTCTCTTCGACCGCCGCACGCCAGCGCTTGAGGGGAAGAGCGAACTTCAGGTCCCATTTCTTGAGCTGAACCTGAGGTAAGAACGGTTGGGCTCACCAATGGACCGTGAGTTCATCAAGTGGGCCAACCCGCACGGCAACCAAGCGGAACGCGAAACGGACCGCCGCAGCGGTCCGAGAGGTTCGGTTAGTTGTAGGCCGGGTCGAACCCCGGCGCTGGACCTGCCGGTCCGTGCGTTTCGTACCTACGGAATCGTGTTCGTATACGTGTTGAACGCGGTGGACAACTTCGTCCGGAACACTGACACTCCACCGATGATCGCAATCGTCATCAAGCCGAGCAGCAGCGCGTACTCGACAGCTGTTGCGCCACGTTCGCGCCGATCGCTGAGTGCAACCTGCACTGCGGCGGCGATGCTCAGGGTTGCATCCTCCACAGAGGTTGAAATGCGATTGAGTCGGCCTGGCTGGTCGGGGTTGATCTGCATGGTCGGGGTCCTCGGTCCGGGGTGTGGTGGGAACAACGGTGCGGCTGAGTGCTGATGGGTGCCTGTTGTACGTGGTGACGCTTCGTACGGTGGTCTTGCGGGTGCTCTTGCGGTGCCACTCTCCTCGCTCAGCGCAGCGGGTGGCTCGTCAGATCTGATGGAAACTTGGGAGCAACGCAGCGGAATGGTGCAACCGGATCACCAGATCCGTCAGCTGTTGGTTCAATCGACCTAGGAGCCGTGCGGCCCGTGGTCAGCGGCCGTTGCGACCTGGGTCTGTGTCCAGCCAACCCGAGCGGTAGGCGAGAGCGACTGCAGCAACAACGGAGTTCACACCCAGCTTTGCGAGCACCGAACGGATTTGGCTGCGGACGGTGTTCAGCGACACGAAGCTGATCCGTGCCACTTCTTCTGGGTTGGCTCCGGTTGCAAGCTCACGTAGGACCTGGGCCTCACGGCGGGTGAGCTGCATGAACGCTGCCTGACGCTCTGAGGTTGCCTGGCGGTGCGCACGGAGCTTCGACAGGATGCCTTCACGAACGGCAACGCCGAGCACGATCTCGTGGCGGGACAGACGCAGCACGGTTTCGTGCAGGTCATGCATCGAGGCGGTGTTCAGCAACACACCGCTTGCACCTGCCTCGACCCACTCCCCGGCCGAGACGCTGTTGTCCTCGACCATGACAACCAATACCTCGCCGCCCAGCTCACGACAGCGCGACACGAGGTTGAGCCGATCGTGGAGATCTGGGTTCGATGCTCCGTCGAGGATGATCACGCCACCGTTGGCAGCGGTGCGAAGTGCCAGCGCCAGCTCCTCGTTGCGGCCACAGCGGTTGACGCGAACGCCTTGGGCATTGAGGCCCTCGAAGATCAACTCGACGATAAGCGGACGCCCGGTGAGCACCGCGACATTCAGCGGCGCAACGATTTCAGGCGGTGCCGCCCGAAACGCGTTCTGGGTACCGGAAACCGGCTTGTCCAGGGTGGAAGTCTGTCGATCGTTGAGTGTGTATTCAGCCGCCATGACGGGTCCTTTGTGCGGGTGGAGCGGTCGTGCTCCGAAGTCCCCCACGTCATCGTCATTGCTGATGAACCGCTTGAGCGATTTGTCCGCAGAAGTCCTCGACATGCCCCAAAACGGGATGAAACAGGTCGAAAGACCTACGCAGAACCCCGAATTTGCGGCTTTTCGGGACTATCCGAGGGCTATTCGGCCGTGATGGCCTTCAGCTCAGCTGCTACCGCTTCGGCACGACTACGCGTCCCATCGGGAAGCTGATTGCCTGCGGCCGCCTGTAGTGCGAGCAGCTTCGTAAGGTCACCGTCAATGCGGATTCGGCCCGTCATGAACGCCTGCATGGCCTGTGTGGTGTCTTGCTCCACGAAGATTGCCTGGGCCGTGACGTAGTCAACCGTGATGGTGAGATCAGGGCTGTCGAGGTGGCCAAGGTCCAAACTGAGGCTGCCAGAGGTCGAATCAATATGCGCGTCTATGACCCCGTCGCCGAAGGGCACATCCGTGATGATTTGGTTCATGCGGACAGAGGTGCCATTGGGCAGCACAGAAGTTGCAAGCGATTCAGCATCGCCGAGATGTGTGTCGCGGATTCGTCGCGCCGCGGCGATCCACTCGTCGGATAGGAACGGAAATCGCTTGGCAGCCACAGCGCGAGCGTATCCGCCCCCGTCCGCCTACCCCTTCCCAGGTCCCCTGCCTGAATCCCTGGTTGTATCCCTGGTTGTATCACTGCCTGAATCCCTGCCAGACGTGTGCCCGGGGTCCCGTAGCATCTACCCCCATGTCTGAACGCCTCTCCCGAGCCGAGGTCGTGCACGTGGCCAAACTGGCCCGCCTTGCACTCACCGAGGCCGAGCTCGACACGATGACCAATGAGCTGGGTGCCATTCTCGGAACCTTTGATGCCATTGCCGCACTCGATATGGCCGGTGTCGCCCCCACGGCTCACCCACTCGAACTGGTCAACGTGCTTCGTGACGACATCGTCCGTCCTGGCGTCGACCGCGATGAGCTGCTTGCGTGTGCGCCGGCCGCAGAAGACAACCGCTTCCGGGTCCCCAAGATCCTGGGCGAGGAATAGAACGAACATGACGTCTCATGCACGCCCGCTCTCAGCCGGTCATCAAGACACCGCAGCGGTAATCGCCGCCGATGTCCGTTCCGGCCGTCGCAGCGCCCGCCAGGTCCTCGACGAGCACCTTGCCCGCATCGCTGCGTCGGAAACAGCAGTTCACGCGTTCAACATCGTCACCCGGCTGCAAGCCGTTGCGGCAGCCGATTCGGTCGACGCTGCCGTTGCCGCCGGTCGCGATCCCGGTCCACTAGCCGGTGTACCTTTGGCGCTGAAAGACAATATGTGCACACAGGGTGTGCCCACCACGTGCTCGTCGCGCATCCTGGAAGGATGGAAGCCGCCGTACACGGCCACCGTGGTGTCTCGTCTCGCAGCGGCCGGTGCCGTCAGTGTTGGCAAGACCAACCTCGACGAGTTCGCCATGGGGTCCTCCACGGAAAACTCTGCCTTCGGGCCGACGCGTAATCCGTACGACCTTGACCGTGTCCCTGGTGGTTCGTCGGGCGGGTCCGCGGCCTCGGTGGCAGCAGGGTTCGCAGCGGTGTCGCTCGGTTCCGATACGGGTGGTTCCATCCGCCAGCCGGCCTCGCTGTGCGGGCTGGTCGGGCTGAAACCAACCTACGGTGTGGTGTCTCGTTACGGGCTCATCGCGTTCGCGTCGTCGCTCGATCAGATCGGGCCGTTCACCCACACGGTCGAAGACGCAGCGTTGCTCACCGAGGTCATCTCGGGTCACGACCCGCTCGACTCCACGTCGCTGGTTCAGGGGTTTGGCGGCGGTTTGGTCGACGCTGCCCGCTCGGGCCGTGCCGACGGTGTCGTCGGCCTCCGGGTCGGTATCGTCGCCGAGTTGCTGGGCGAAGGTATCGCCGACGATGTGAAGCAGCGGGTGGAAGAGGCGGCCCGCCGTCTCGAAGCGGCCGGCGCTACCGTCGGAACTGCGTCGGTTCCAGCTGCTCAGTACGGTCTGTCCGCTTACTATCTCATCGCTCCAGCCGAGGCGTCGTCCAACCTGGCGCGTTACGACGGCATCCGCTACGGGCTGCGTGTCACCGAAGGCACCGCCAACGTGGCAGAGATGATGGCTGCAACTCGTGCCGCGGGCTTCGGGCCCGAGGTCAAGCGGCGCATCATGCTTGGTACCTACGCTTTGTCGGCGGGTTACTACGACGCCTACTACGGGCAGGCTCAGAAGCTTCGTACGCTTACCATCGCCGACTTTGCCGCTGCGTATCAGCAGTTCGACGTTCTGCTTAGCCCCACGTCGCCCACCACGGCGTTCCGTTTCGGCGACAAGACAGCCGATCCGCTCGCCATGTATTACAACGACGTCTGCACCATTCCGTCCAACCTGTCCGGCGAGCCTGCTATCAGCGTTCCGTGCGGCAACGGCGTCGATGGCATGCCCATCGGGGTGCAACTCATGGGCCCGGTGCTGTCCGAAGCGACGCTGTTCAGGGCAGCAGCTGTCATCGAGAAAGGCAACTGATATGGCAATCGCCGAAGGGTGGGAGCTGGTCGTTGGCCTCGAGGTCCACTGCGAGCTGGCTACCGCCACCAAGATTTTCTGCAGCTGTGCCAACTCGTTCGGAGACGAGCCGAACACCAACGTGTGCCCGGTGTGCCTCGGGTTGCCTGGCAGTTTGCCCGTGCTCAACCGCCAGGCAGTGGAATACGCCATGCGAATTGGTCAGGCGTTGCACTGCACCGTGCAGCCGTCCATCTTCCATCGCAAGAACTACTTCTACCCAGACATGCCGAAGGACTATCAGGTCAGCCAGTACGACCAGCCCATCAATACCGACGGCTTCCTCGACCTTCCCGACGGCACCCGCGTCGGTATCGAGCGCGCTCACCTCGAGGAAGACACCGGCAAGACGCAGCACATGGGAACCAGCGGTCGTATCCACGGAGCCGACTATTCGCTGGTCGATTACAACCGTGCCGGCGTTCCGCTGCTGGAAATCGTCAGCCGGCCAGACATCCGTTCGGCCGAACACGCCAAGGCGTACGTGGCCGAGATGCGGGCCATCGTGGTCGCAACCGGCGGTGCAGACGGCAAGCTCGAAGAAGGTTCGATGCGTGTCGATGCCAACGTGAGCGTGCGTCGTCCTGGCGATCCTCTCGGCACCCGCTGCGAGATCAAGAACGTCAACTCGCTGCGGTCGTTGGTGCGTGCCATCGAGTACGAGGCCAACCGGCAGGTCGACGCCATTGGCAACGGCGAGCGCATCGTGCAGGAGACCCGCCACTGGAACGAGGCCGATGGTCGCACATCGTCGATGCGGTCGAAGGAAGAAGCGATGGACTACCGCTACTTCCCCGAGCCAGACCTCGTCCCGCTTGCGCCTTCGGCCGAGTGGGTGCAGTCCGTACGGGCGGCTTTGCCCCCAATGCCGGCCGACCGGCGCGCTGCGCTTTCTGCTGCAACGGGTGGCGACTTTGCTCCCGGTGCAGATCCGATTGTCACCATCGTCGACCAGGGCCTCGATGCGTTCGTGTTGGCCACGATTGCTGCGGGTGGCGACGCTCGCAAGGCCATCAACCGCACGGCCAACGAGATCGTCACTCCCGAGAACGCTGCGAAGTTGACCGACAAGTCGTTCGCTGCGCTGTTGGGCATGGAGTCGAGTGGTGCCATCACGGGCACGCAGGCCAAGCAGGTGTTGGCCGAGATGATGGAATCCGGTGGTGACCCCGCCGCCATCGCTGCTGCCCGTGGGTTCGAGGCGGTGGATTCCGGTGTCATCGAAGGTTTGGTTGATCAGCTCATCGCAGCGCACCCAGCCGAGTTCGAGCGTCTCCGCAGCGGCGACGGAAAGGTTGCCGGCTTCTTCGTTGGGGCAGCAATGAAGGCCAGCGGCGGCAAGGCCGACGGCAAGGCCGTCACCACACTGCTTCGCGCCCGAGCCGGCCTGTAACCAGCGCCGGGCCGGGCTGGGTTACCCGGGGCCTGTTGCCTGCTTTGGCCCGGCCTGCCACTCGCCAGCGCAGGTGACGTCGCGTCCTGGGTGAGCCTTCGCGTCCCCGGAGGGTCGTCACTGGTGGGACGCGAAGGCGCGTGGGGGACGCGACGTGATTCATGGGGGCGCGCGACGGGCGGGAGCATCGGGCGCGCCTGTGTGTGATGGGTTGCTCAACCTCGGGTTCACTGCGATCCCTCCGTTCACCGCTCGGCCGCGCCCGGGTCTGGGATGATCGGGCGGTGAACCCTTATGAGCTGGCCGAGGTCGCTGCAGCGGATATTGCCGAACGAACCGGCGTGGATCGGCACCACTTGATGGTTGTGCTGGGCAGCGGATGGGGTGACGCCGCCGATGCGCTGGGCAGCCCGGTCGCCTCGTTCAACGCCGCCGACGTGCCGGGGTTCGCCACCCCGTCGGCGCTTGGGCATCAGGCCACCATTCGCAGCATCGACCGCAACGGCTTCCGGGTGCTTGCGTTTCTTGGGCGGGTGCACCTGTACGAAGGTCACGAGCCCAACGCTGTGGTCCATGCGGTCCGGACCGCAGCCGTGACTGGGTGCCAGGTTGCCTTGCTCACCAATGGTTGCGGGTACATGAACCAGTCATGGTCGGTCGGCGACGCAGTACTCATCGCCGATCACATCAACCTCACCGGCCGCTCGCCGCTGACCGGCGCCAACCCACCGGCACCGTATGCATCGCGGTTCTGCGATCTCACAGATCTGTACGAAAAGGAACTGCGCGATATTGTTCGTGAAATCCGCCCCAATGTTGCCGAAGGAACGTATGTGGGCTTACCAGGTCCGCACTTCGAGACCCCAGCCGAAATCCGCGCCTTTCATAGCTTGGGGGCCGAACTTGTCGGCATGTCAACGGTTCTAGAAGCAATCGCCGCCCGTCATATGGGCATGCGTGTGCTGGGAGTGTCGTTGGCCACCAACCCGGCTGCAGGGTTAAGTGCCGTGAAGCTCGATGCCGACGACGTCATCGCCGCAGGCAAATCCGCTGCCAAAGATGTGGGCGCCCTGCTGGCCGAGACGATCGACCGCCTCGGATCCCTCGGCCACCTCGGCACTCTCGGCCACCTCGGCACTGCTGGCCAGGCAGACGCAACCGCACCCGCCGGCACCAACTCATGACCCTGCCCACGCAGCCTGTTCCCGCGTTGGTGACCATCACGAACGCAACCATCGTCACCGTCGACACCGCCGACCGGGTGATCCGCGGCGATCTTCGCATCGAACACGGTGTGATCACTGCAGTAACTCCGACTGCCGAAGCCCCAGCGCCCAGTGTTGGATCGGTCTCCGAACAGCCCGGCGAGGTCATCGACGCCGGCGGTGCGATCGTCATGCCCGGCATGGTCAACGCCCATGCGCACCTGGCCATGTCGTTGCTGCGTGGCGTCGCCGACGGCACCGACCTCAACGGATTTCTCGACATCGTCTTGCCGCTAGAAGGCGCGCTGCTCGATGCAGACTTCGTGAGCGTGGGCACGCAGCTGGCCGCTGCGGAATGTCTCCGTTCTGGCATTACTTCGGCCCTCGACATGTACTTCTTCCCCGAGGCTGCGCTCGACGCGTGCGACGCACTCGGGCTGCGGTTGCACACCGGGCCGGTGTTCATCCAGTTCCCCGGCGTCGACGCACGGCCATGGTCGGATCGCATGACGTGGGCTCACGAATGGTTTCTACGCCCGCCCGCCAGCCGAGGGTCAACCCGCTGGGCGCAGCCGCATTCGACCTACCTGGTGACCGAACCGCAGTTGCGTGAGCTCGCTGCGCTGGTGGAAGACACGGGCGTGCGAGTGCACGTCCATGCAGCCGAGACCCGTGCTGAGGTGCAGCAGGTTGCCGAGCTGTTCGATGGTCGAACTCCCATCCAAGTACTTGCCGATGTGGGGTTGCTGCACAACCGCACGATCCTCGCCCACGCAGTCCATCTCACCGATGCGGACATCGCGCTTATCGCCGGCGCTGGAGCGCACGTGAGCCACAACCCGGCTTCGAACGCCAAACTGGGCAGCGGTCTGTGCCGGGTACGGGACCTGCTGGACGCCGGGGTCAACGTCGCATTGGGCACTGACGGCGCAGCGTCAGCGAACGACATCGACTTGTGGAATTCAATCCGGCTCGCGGGTTTCCTGCCCAGCATCGTCAACGACAGCCCCGCCAGCATCTCGGCTCGTGAACTCGTCCGGATGGCCACCATCAACGGGGCAAAGGCGTTGGGGGTCGACGCGCAACTTGGGTCGATCGAAGTTGGTAAGCGCGCAGATGTTGTTGTTCTTGACCCAGCGTCGCCGTTCTCGATGCCATCGTTCGATCCGCTCGGCACGCTGGCGTATGCCACCACCCGGGCCGAGGTGCGCACCGTGTTGGTCGGCGGGTCATGCGTTGTGCGAGATGGCAAAGTGCTACGGATGCCGCCAGACCTGGCCGCCAACGTCGCGATTGCGGCTGAACGAGTTGCACGGGTTTCGCAGGCTGCTCAACTGCGAACCTGAAGGGGCCGTCGGATACGGTTCTGTCGGTGAGCCAAACCACCAATCAACGGCGCGCAACGACCACTCACGAGCAGGTGCTTGATCGTGGTCGTGCGTGGCTCGACATGGCCTTGGCCGGCTTGTCCATGTTCACGGTCTTTGCCACCGCCTATTCGTTCGGAACATTCGTGCGTCCGATGGCTGCAGAGTTCAATGCCGGCCGTGGTGCCACGTCAATCGTGTTCGCAGTCACGGCGTTCTTGTACTTCGGGCTTGGTGCCATTACTGGTCCATTGGTCCAGCGAACCGGCCCACGCCCGATGATCCTGTTCGGGGCAACGGTCCAGGTGATCGGCATGTTGCTCACTTCGCGGGCCAACGCGTTGTGGCAGGCGTACCTGTCCTACGGCGTCGGCGTAGGAATCGGCGTGGCGTGCGGGTACGTGCCGATGGTTGCGGTTGTAGGAGGTTGGTTCCAAAAGCGACGACCGCTGGCCATCGGAATAGCGGTCTCGGGCATCGGCCTTTCGAGCCTGATTGGGGCACCGCTCGCCGCACGGCTGATCAAGGCGTACGGGTGGCGAGAGGCGTACCGCAACCTGGCCATCGCGACGGCTGTGTTGATGGCAATCGTTGCTATGTTTGTCCGCAAGCCGCCATCGTTCGGGACCGCTGGACCGATCACACTTGGCCAGGCCGTACGCACACGTACCTTTGCGGTGATGTACGTGGCATTGCTGCTGGTATCTGTTGCGCTGTTCAACCTCTTCGTCAACATCGTTCCGTACGCCGAAGAGTCCGGCATTGCCAAAGTTCGTGCCGCGACGCTGCTCAGCATCCTGGGTGGCGCATCGGTACTCGGTCGCAACGCGCTCGCGTGGGTGGCCCAACGCAGCGGAGCCGTCGCAACGTTCTCTGGGTCGGTGACGGTGATGGGCGTAACGCAGCTCATCTGGCTGGTTGCTGACGGGCGCTACTGGGTGCTTGCCATGTTCGCAGCCATCTTCGGGGTCGCATACGGCGGGCTGATCGCCCTTGGCCCTATCGCGTTGGCTGAACTGTTCGGCCCAGAGCAGCTTGGCGGCCTGGCCGGAGTGAACTACACCGCTGCGGGCCTTGGAGCGCTCTCCGGCCCAACGGTGTGTTCGTGGCTGGTGGACCGCACGGGCGGGTACACCGCATCGACGCTGCTGGCGTTCGTCTGTGGCTGCAGCGGTGCCGCAGTGCTGCTGTTACTGCGTGGCGACCGGGGCCGTGCGGGGATGGCTCAGGTCGGAGCCGCGAAGGTCTGATCACATGCAATGTCGGCTTGGGTCGAGTCGGGAATTGCAAGCAGACCAGGCGTGCGCGACGCCTTGTCGATCACCACGTCGTCTTCGCCGTTGATCGATACGGTGAGAAATGTGAGGCCTTGAGTGGAAGGTCCGGTAATCACAGAACCGAACTGACTCCACCTGCTTGCGCATTGCAGGCACACGAACACGGAGGCTGGGCGCGGCCGAGCTGTGAACGAAGGGATCGGAGTCGAACCCGACGTGGAGTCACCCATCAAGCGCGGGCGACACCACGCAAGCCTTCCGAGATGAGCCGTTGAGAACGTGCACTCGTTAGCCAGCGCAATCAACCCGTTCGACCCGAGATCGGCATATGCAGAACCCATCGCGTGCAGTTCGCGCCTCCCTTCGGCCGTGACTGCAATCACGAAAGAGTTCGTCAACGCAGACCAGAGCGGTTCGTCTGGTTGCCGGTCGGCCCCTGCGATGGCGACGAGACCGTCACGCTGCAGGTCCTTGCTGCACGCCGCGAGCACTGACGTCGTTGCGCCGATCAGCAGCGCACGGCGCGAGAGTCGAAAAGACATGGGGGGTGACGCGCGCATGGTAGGGCTCTGCCGCGGCAGCGGCCGCTGCAATCCACCTCGCAATGCCGTCCGGAGGTGGATTGCCTGCATATTTGGGGGCAACCTCTCTCCCCTAGAAGTCGGTTTCCACGCCGCCCTCGGCGTGGCGGCGCTCGACGAACGCCGCGAGCTCGGCGCGGCGGGCCTCGTCCAGTGTTGGAGGCTCGTACGCTGCAAGCAGTTCTTTGTAGGTGCGGTTGGCCTTGTCGTAGGCGGTTGGCGAACCTGCTTCCACCCATGTTTCCCAGTTGCGCCAGTCCGACAGAATCGGCTTGTGGAACGCCGTGCGATAACGCGCCTGGGTGTGTGCGGTTCCGAAGAAGTGACCGCCAGGGCCGACGTCTTTCATGGCGTCGATGCCGATCTCGTCGTCGGTAACCACCGGTGGCTCGAGGAACGCCGCGACCATCCCCAACAAGTCTGCGTCGAGGATCATCTTTTCGAAGCTGGCATGCAAGCCACCTTCCATCCACCCCGCACCGTGCATGAGCATGTTGACCCCGCCCATGATTGCGCCCCACAGGGAAAACACAGATTCGTATGCGGACTGAGCATCCATGGTGTTGGCTGCGCATACGTTGGATGAGCGATACGGAACGCAGTAGCGCCGGGCGAGCTGGCCGCCGATCATGGCTGCCTTCATGAACTCTGGCGTGCCGAAGGCAGGCGCGCCGGACTGCATGTCCACGTTCGACGTGAACCCGCCGTACACAACTGGACTTCCGGCTCGCACCAGCTGAGTGAGGCTCATGCCCAACAGCGCCTCTGCGTTCTGCTGCACGACTGCGCCCGCCACGGTCACCGGCGCCATGGCGCCGGCCAAGGTGAACGGGGTGACGCAAACAACCTGGTTGCGGCTGGACATTTCGATGATGCCGGTTGCCATCGGGAGGTCGAGGCGAAGCGGTGACGACGTGTTGATGATGGTGAACAACGACGGCTCTTGTTCGAGCTGCTCGTGGCTGACGCCGCGCGCAATTCGCACCATCTCGATGACATCTCGATTGCGTTCGGCGCCGAGTGAGTACGCGTGAATTGGCTTGTCTGCCAAGGTCAGCGCGTCGTAGGTGGCGTCGAGGTGCCGAATGGACGCATGCAGATCGATCGGCTCAACTGGATACCCACCGAAGAAGTGCACCGAGTTGAGCATCTGGCCCAGGCGAATGAGGTTCTGGTAGTCGGCACGGTTGCCGATGCGCCGGCCTCCATCGCGGTCGTGCACGTTGGGTGCGCTGGCCACCGAGCCGTAGGCAATCCAGTCGCCACCGATTTGCAGTGCACGCTGGGGGTTGGCCGAGTGGAGCGTGAACTGCGCTGGCGCTGTGGCCATGGCAGCCATGATTGCGTCGCGGCCGATTCTGATTCGCTCGCCGTCGGCCGTGGCACCGGCCTTCACGAACAGTGCCCGAGCCTCGGTGTTGAGCACGTCCATCCCGATGTCTTCGAGCACCTGCAACGACGAATTGTGGATGTGTTCCAACTCGTCTGCTGACACCACCTCGGTCGGTGCGTAGCGCAGACGGGGTTGCGTGCTTGGCCGTTGTTGCGGGAGCTTGCTGCGAGGTTCACCGCGGCCCTCTGCCCTTGTCCGACGACGTCCGGAAACTTCTGATTCAGTCACCCGAACTGTCTAGCTCCTCGCCCCGCTCTGTTTGTCTGGACCAGGCATGATCGGAAGATGATCATCACCGACATCACCACGCGCAGATATCGGTATCCGCTTGATCCACCGTTCCGAGCGGCATGGGATCCGGTCCCACGAACCAGCCAAGTCGCCGAGGTCGTGAGCGTGCACACCGATGAAGGGGTCATCGGGCACGCCAGCGGAGACATGCTTCCTGACGTCGAAGCCCTGAAACGCTTCCTCGTTGGGATTGACCCGATGCGTTCCGAGCTGGTGCATCGCATTATCGAGACAGTCGACTTCCACGGGTCTCGACCCTGGACCTGTGAAGTTGCCATCTGGGATGTTGTCGGCCGCGCCGTCAACCAGCCGTTGTGGAAACTGTTGGGAGGGCGAAACGAATCGCTGCTGGCCTATGCATCAAGCGGCGAACTACTGACCGCTGATGAGCGGGTTCAACGCGTCGTCGCCTTGCAAGCAGCGGGGGTGCATGCCGTCAAGATCCGCTTTCACCATGCGGATTGGCGGGACGACCTGGCGGTGGTCGAACAGGTCCGCGACGCGGTCGGTGCGCGCTTCGAGATCATGGTGGACGCGAACCAGGGTTGGCGGATGCCCGGCGACGCTACCGAGCGGTGGGATGTGTCAACGGCCGTGCAGTGTGCCCGCGCCCTTGAACGCGTTGGGGTGTACTGGCTGGAGGAACCCCTGGACACGTGGAACTACACCGGCTGGAAAACGCTCCGCAACGCCACGACGCTGCGTCTTGCAGGTGGAGAGATGGTGCGCAACCTGCACGAGGCACGAGACCTGGTCCTGCGTGGAGGCATTGATGTGTTGCAGCCTGACGTCGTGCTCACCGGAGGGTTTCTCGGGGCTCGCCGTATTGCCGCCCTTGCCGAACTTCACGGAAGAAGTTGGTCTCCCCACACATGGTCGAACGGCTACGGGTTGGTCGCCAACCTTCACGCCGCGCTTGCGCTGTCCAGCGTTCCGTTCGTGGAGGTGCCTTACGATGACCCGTCGTGGTTGCCGGGGCGCCGAGACTGGCTGTTGCCGGAACCGATAGCGATCGCGCCTGATGGCACCGTGCGCCCGCCGGCAGGACCCGGGCTGGGAGTCGAGCCGAACTTCGAGCAGCTCGAACAATGGCGAATTGGCTGAACTTCCTCCGCCCCATCGGCCCGCCGGCGCACTTCATCATGGTTCCCACGCGTAATAGTGGAGACATCATGGCGATGTGCACTTACCACCCTGACCGCGAAACCTACCGATCCTGTAGCCGATGCGGTAACCCCGCTTGCCACGACTGTCTAATTGACGCTCCTGTCGGTGCGCAGTGCCGGTCTTGTGTCCGGGCTTCTCGCCCCACCACCACGCAGCAGATGAAGGCGAACCTTCGCCAGCCAACGCTGGTGACGCAGGTCCTCCTGGCGAGTTTCCTGGCGATCTTCGTGCTGAGCGGACCCCGCGGCATGTCTGGCCAGGTGTCTGAGCTGCACCGGCAGTTCGCCATCGACGGACCAGATGTCCGCAACGGCGAGTGGTGGCGGCTGATCACCTCCGGGTTCCTGCATTTCGGTGTCATCCACCTGTTGTTCAACGGATGGGCGATGTGGAACGTGGGGCAGGCGCTGGAACGCGGTCTTGGTCGCTGGCGATTCACCGGCCTGTTCCTGGTGTCCGTGCTAGGTGGCTCTGCCGGAGCGCTGCTCCTGGAACCGAACGCTCTCACCGCCGGAGCATCGGGTGGCCTCTTCGGTCTGTTTGCCGCTGGGTTCATGGGCTCGCGCGCCCGCAACATCCCGTTTGGTGCGTCCGGATGGGGTCCAACGTTGCTGATGAACCTCTTGTTCACCGTGGCCATCCCCGGCATCTCCATCGGTGGGCACCTCGGAGGCGCTGCCGCAGGAGCGTTAGCAGGTTCGGTGCTCATGGGGCGCCGGTCGCTCATCGGCACCAAGTCCCAACGTGACCATCAAGACCTTGCTGTCCTTGCGGCGGTCGGCGTGCTGGCCATCGCCGTTGCGTTGTTCGCCGCGTACCGCTGAAGGCTATGGCTTCAGGGCAGCGAGCTGACGCTGCGCGCCGAGCGTCACCTGGCACTGAGCCTTGGGGTTCAGTTCCTGCACGAGGGTGAACAGTTCACCGGCTTCGTCGGCTGCCAGTGCGACGCTCTGCGAGGTGCCGTCACCCAACAGCACGCTCAACGACCGACGGTCTCCGGCGAGGGGCTTCTCTTCCATCAGCAGGGCCTCGACCTCAGTTGGGTCGCTCAGCGCACGCAGGAATGGTGACCCTTGCTTGGACTGTTTCCAACCCAGCGAGAACGGCACGAGGCCGAACAAAATGGCGGCTCCGCCGATGACTCGCATCAGCAACTGCAGCGATGAGGGTGCCATGAACGACGCCGCAATGAGGGCAGCTCCTGCCGACGAGACCATCGCACCGGACCGGCCCACCCGCATACCGCTCGCGGTAACAGTGCGCTTGGCGCGCCGTATGCGCTGCTCGAGGGTGTCCTGCGAAGGGGAATGGGAAGCGGCAGCGGTCATGCTCATAGGTGAGACATCGGCAGGCCACCGCTCGACCTTGATGGGTTCGTCACACGCCGCCCAGACACCTTTGATCCGCTACGGTCACCGTCATGCTTCAGCTCGATGAGAACAAACCAGCCGTCGACCTCGGGATTTCGATCCGCAGTTGGGACGCGACCAAGGCCTTTTACTG
>JAYSSK010000033.1:0-5159 GCA_043720595.1 Acidimicrobiia bacterium | reverse complement strand
AAGCGAAAGCGAAAGCCAAAGTCACCACAACCAAGAGGCGCAAAGCACCGGCGCCGGCCAAGGCGTCGAAGTTGAAGGCTGGCCAATGGGCGCCCAACGGCCGCCCGCCCGCAATTCCGCTGAACTTCGATCCAAACCCGCCATCGGGCGACAAGAATTACCCCAGCGCAAAGAACGAAACTGAAGCATTTGCCAAAGTCCAAGCAGACGGCAAACCGTTCATGGTGCTGTTGGTTGGTTCCGACGCTCGCACGGGCGAAAAGGTCGACCGCTCACGCGCCGATGCCGTTCATCTGTTTGCGTACAATCCAACGTTGAAGAAGGGTCTCATCATTGGCTTCCCTCGTGACACGTGGGTCAAGACCCCGTCAGGCGACAGCCGCAAGATCAACGAGGTCCTTTCCGTTTCGGGGCCCGATACGCTGCTGAAGACGTTCAACGATCTCACGGGGCTTTCCGTCACCCGTTACGTCATCGCCGGCTTCGACGGCTTCAAGGCAATGGTCGACGGCGTCGGTGGCATCAATGTCGAAGTGAAGCCTGCAATGAACGATAAGGCGTCGGCTGCGCAGTTCCAGCAGGGCTGGTTTCAGATGAATGGCCGGGCTGCACTCGCGTTCACCCGTGCTCGCAAGACGCTCACTAACGGTGACTTCGATCGTTCCGCCAACCAGAACAAGATGCTGGTCGCATCACTGCAGCGTCTGCGTGAGTCAACCGACAACGTGCGAGCATTGCTCAACTGGGTCTACGTCGGCCGCAAGAACACGGTCAGCAACGTGAAGCCAGGTGACTGGATGTACCTTGCTCAGGTGTCGCGCGCAATGGACCCCACATCGCTGAAGACAACGGTTATCCCAGCTTCGCCGCAGCAGATTGGTGACCAAGACGCAGTGGCCGTAGATGAAGAACCGTTCGCTGCGCTGATGGCCGACGCCGCTGACGGCGTACTGGGCAACTGACTCACCCTTACCGGACCAGAGCATCTGACCGGACCAGAGCACCTGACCGGACCAGAGCATCTGACCAACCGCCGACGCGGCGTCAGATCAGGTCAGACTCTCTGCCATGAGCTTGATCGCCGGTCTCTTACGCGCCGCGTTACCCGTTGGGTCAGCGCGCCGCGATGCCCTCGTTTCGGTTGCCCGTAAGGCGGGTGTCGTGCCTGCTGCCCCAGAGTCGTCGTATCAGCGATGGATCAGCTCGTTCGAATCAGACGCAGATGAACCGCTCACAGAAGCTGCCATCTCAGGTGGCAGCCCGCCAAGCCCTGTGCGGTCCGACGTCCAGTTCGACATTGTCGTTCACCCCGGTACTACCAACCCTGCTGCGATCACGCGGACACTGGTGTCGCTTGTCAACCAGTCATATGCACACTGGGTAGCGCGCCTTCCGGACTCCACTGGCATCGCATTAGCTTCGTCGAAGCGGGTGCTGGCAGACGCGATGCAGGGCGAGGCACGTTTCACCACCCGGCCAGGAAGCGACGCCTCGCCTACCGCACAGGTGTTCAGGTTGGAGATCAGCCTGGGCGACGCGCTTGCCCCAACCGCACTTACCCGGTTGGCAGCCGCAGCAGACCGTCATCCGGCTGCCACCATGATTTCGGCGGAGTTCGATATGATCGACCCGTTCAGCGGAAGGCGAACCGCGCCCGCATCCGTCGGACACTGGGAACCCGATCTTGCACAGCAGTTCGACCTTGGCTCGGGTTGTGTGGCGCGCCGAATAGATGCGCGAAACGCTGGTATCCCCGGTCAGTTGGATGCGAGCCGAACCCCGCATGTCAACGCGGTGTTGTTGCATCGGCTGGTCGGTCCGCGCGCCAGAGCATCGACCTTGTTGCTGCCGGCCCCTTCGCCCAACGCCGCAGCGTCGTCTCGCCGTAACGGGGGTACTCGGGTTCGTCATGGCGTGACACCGGGAACAACCGCTGTTGTCGTCGTGAGAGACCCGCTCACCGACCCCGTGGCAGCACAACGCCATCTGGCAATGCTCATGAAGACGGCTGGCACTCAGGTCGAGGTACTGCACACCAGGTCGTGGACAACAGGTGAGACCATGGGCCAGCTTCCGGAAGCCGACGTAGTGCTGATCATCGACGGTGGGCTCAGCCCGCAAGAAGCCGGCTGGTTGGGCGATCTCGTCGGCGTTCTCCAACAGCCGCACGTGTTCGCGGTTTCGCCCCTTGTCCTTGCCCCAAGCGGCGTGGTGTTCGACGGCGGCGTGAATTGCGGGTCCGACGGGCTTGCTGCACGGTCCGGCCGGTGCGACCTTGCCCCGTTCGAGCTGGAACGGTGTCGTCAAGTTCACTCGCTCTCTGGCCGGGCGATGGCCATTCGCTACCCAGATTTTCTACCGCTCAGCGGCCGAAACTCTGCAACGGGAATCACCCCAGCGCTCGCCGCCGCCGCAGAACAACAGGGGCGATGCTGCTTGGTGTGGGCGCATCAGCGATGGGTGTTGAATCGTGGCATCGCTGCGCGGTCAACCGATTCGCCGATGCTTGCGTGGTCCAGCGGCCGGCTGCGGTCTTGGTTCGACCCCGGCGTGACCCCGCATCGGCCTGAACCTGGCCGCGCAGGTGAAGGAGTCTGGTGACGCAGCCATCATCCGATGCCGACCGTCCACACGTAGCGGTCGTGGTTGTGTGTTGGAACAACGGATCGATCATTTCTGACTGCCTGCAATCAGTCATGGCCCAGCGGTACCCAGCAGATCGTCTGCATACATATGTTGTGGACAATGGTTCGACCGACGGTTCACAGCTAGTCGTTGCGGACACGATGCCTCAGGCAACACTGCTCGAGCTGGGTTGGAACAGTGGGTTCGCGATCGCCAACAACGCCGGTATCCGGCGAGCGCGAGCTGATCACCCTGTGTCTTATGTTGTGCTGCTGAACAGCGATGCAACGCTGTCTCGGGACTGGGTGTCGTCAATGGTTTCCTTCGCACAGAGCCGCCGCCGCGGCGCGTGCTTCCAGTCGCTGACCGTCGACGGTGTCCACCCGGACCGGGTGGACAGTAGGCACCTGGTTTTCGACCGGTCATTCCAGGCGTCTCAGAACTCCTACGGGCAGCCGGTTGGGGCCGGTCATCGAACACAGCGCGTGTTTGGCGTCAATGCTGCCGCTGCCCTGTACAACGTCGCGTTTCTCGATGCCCAACCATTCGCCGATGTTCTGGACGAGCGGATGTGGATGTACCTCGAAGACGTTGATCTTTCAGCCAGGGCTTTCATGATGGGCTGGGAGAACTGGACGGTTGCCGGGCCGGTGGCGCGTCACCTCGGTTCGGCTTCGACCAAGCAACGTGCAAACGGGTTTGCGTTGCGCCAAACCATGCGCAACCAGCCCATTCTGTGGTTGACGAACTTCCCGCTTCGCATGATCGTGGCTGCGCTTCCGAAAATCATTCGTCATGATCGAGGCGCCTTGAATCACCTCAGAGCGACAGGTCAGCGCGACGTCATCCCACAATTGCTGCGAGGCCGCGTCGCGGGTTTGGCGATGATCCCGTATGCACTTCGCCGTCGTCGAGCCCTGCGTCCGCATTTGCGGGTAGCGGCCGAAGGGCTCGAGGTCTTCATGTCCACCGGTACGCTGCAACTGTGAACCCCACAAGCCAGTCGGCCGCCGAGGACCAGCTCATCGATCACGAGCCTGGCTCTTCGTTCTCCGTACCGCATCGCACTGTGGGTTCCGAACCGGCGGTCATCGTCGATGGTGTGTCGAAACGCTTCCGTATCTATCACGAGCGCAACTCCAGCCTGAAGGCCAGCGTGATGCGCGGCAAGCGCGCAGAGTTCGAAGAATTCTGGGCCGTCAACGATGTCAGCTTCACCGTCAACCAGGGCGAAACATTCGGCATCGTGGGCGAGAACGGGTCCGGGAAGTCGACTCTGCTCAAGTGCATGGCTCGCATCTTGCGGCCAGAGACTGGCTCGGTTGCCGTGGCTGGCAAGCTCAGCGCGTTGCTGGAACTCGGCGCCGGCTTCCACCAGGAACTGTCCGGCCGCGACAACGTGTATCTCAACGGTTCCATTCTCGGGCTCTCCAAGAAAGAGATCGATTCGCGTTTCGACGACATCGTCGAATTCGCAGGACTCGAGCGGTTCATCGATACCCCGGTCAAGAACTATTCCTCTGGTATGTATGTACGCCTAGGTTTCAGCGTCGCAATCAACGTTGACCCCGACGTGCTCCTGGTCGACGAGGTTCTGTCCGTCGGCGACGAGACGTTCCAACGTCGCTGCGCAGAGAAGTTCACCGAGATGCAGCGCGAGGGAAAGACCATTGTGGTGGTTAGCCACGGCCTTGGTCAGCTGCGCTCGATGTGCGACCGCCTTGCCTGGATGCGCAACGGCCGCCTAGCCGGAATCGGCCCAACTAAGGACGTCATCGACGAGTACCTCGGCACCGTCAACGTGTCACGGTTGCCCGGGCACGACGGTGTCTCAAAACGATGGGGGAGCGGCGAGGCCACGATCTCTGCTATCCAGCTGATCGACCGAGGCGGCAAAGCCACCGACAAGGTGCACACCGGCGACGACGTCATCCTTCGCATCCACTACGAGGTGGAACCAGGCCTAACGGTGAAACGACCCGGTGTCGGTTTCGGGGTGCACCGTCTGGACGGCGTGCTCATCACCGGTGTCAACACCAACGAACAGAAGCTCGTGCCACGTGAGCTCACCGGTAAGGGCCACTACGACTACACCATCAAGCAGCTCCCCCTGCTGACCGGCACCTACGACCTGTCGGCAGCAATTCAAGACGAACACTTCACGCACACATACGACTGGTGGTTCGAAGGTTTCCGGTTCGATGTTCTACCGGCGGTTGTCCACGAGACGGAAGGCGTTGTGACGTTGTTCGGCAACTGGTCGCAGCAGGGCGCGGCTGAGTGGTGAGCGGAGGGATCGGAGTGAATCCGAGGTGAGCAACCCGTTGGGCGCGCGCAGAGTACCAGCGGCAACCCAGTGGTTCATCGACGCTTCGTCACGCGGAGGGTGCCAATCGGGCGAGGTAGCGGCTCACGAGTTTGGCCCGTTCCTCACCTAGCTCTGTTGTTGCAGCGCTGACAGCACGCTCGGGGTTAGCTTGGGCACACGCCGCTGCCAACCCCGGTGCGTGGGCGAGAGCCGCTGCTGCTGCCAG
>JAYSSK010000032.1:0-14491 GCA_043720595.1 Acidimicrobiia bacterium | reverse complement strand
ACCAAGACCCAGACGCTCTGGCCGACGCAATCCGAAAAGTTTGTCAACCAGATTCCCTCGCAAGGATGACCACCGCCGCAAGGGCGATATCACCTTCGCTCAGCTGGACTGCTGTCGCCCAACGGTATGTCACCGTGGGCGCAGGCTTGCGGGAAATCAAACAGTGGGTCAGTTGATGAGTTCCCGGCTCACGATCGAAGCCGCAGACTTTCGTCACCTTCGCCATCTCACCGACAACAACGGGCTGTTCGAGCATGCCAAAGGCAGCGCACCACGGCCAGAACACGGCTACTGCACCGACGACAATGCCCGGCTGCTCGTGGCGTGCAGCCGCGAACCCGACGATGCCCAAGCGGACCTGCTCAAGGTCTCGTTGGACTTCGTGCTCGACTCGGTCAGCCCGTCGGGCGCGGTGAAGAACCGCATGGACATCACTGGGAAGTGGACAGACAAACCATCCACAGATGACTGCTGGGGGCGTGCCCTGTGGGGCCTGGGCGCCGTCGCGGGCAGCGAACCCAACACGGACACCGGCCGCGTTGCGCTCGCAGCTTTCGAGCTAGGAGCTGGCCAACGATCACGGTGGTCGCGCGCCATGGCGTTCGCCACGCTTGGCGCGGCCGAAGTAGTGGCAACACATGAACAACACCGTCAGGCCGTCGAGCTCATGACGGACTCAATCAACGTCATCGGCCTGTTGCCACCCATCCGTTCTGCGGCATGGACGTGGCCCGAACCAAGCCTGAGGTATGCAAATGCCGCGCTTGCCGAGGCGTTGATTGCCGCCGGGCACGCGTTGCAGCGCAACGACGCGCTGGACTCAGGACTGGCGATGTTGGATTGGCTCGTGCGCATACAGTCCCAAAATGACCACCTCTCGGTGGTCGGGGCCAAAGGACGTACGCGCTCCCACGATCCGCAACTTCCCCAATTCGACCAGCAATCAATCGAGGTTGCCGCTCTCGCAGATGCCTGCTTCCGGGCCTGGACCATCACTGGACACCGGAAATGGGCCGATGGCGTGCGGCTTGCCCATGACTGGTTCAACGGTAAGAACGACGTCGGGCTGACCATGTGGGACGCCAACACCGGCGGCGGCTACGACGGCCTTCACCGCGACCGCGTGAACATTAACCAGGGAGCCGAATCTACGCTGGCCTTCGTATCCACGATCCAGCGAGTTCTGGCCGTAGTCGGAGTGGCCCTTCATGATCGACCCAACCGTTCTCTCATGGCCTGATCTGCTTCGGCTGGCGCCGGATCCCGATCGACTTCTGCTGCGCTTTTTCGTTCCCGGTGTCGAGGATGTCGGGCCTGGCTCGTCTCGCGCCGGGCTGGTCATCGACCGGCTGATGGCGCTCGACGACAAGGAGGTCAGCAGAGCAATCGACGAGATCGACCTTCAGTTCCCGGAACACGAGAGTGTGTGGTCAGCCGCAACACACCACCTAGACCTGGTTCATTCGCGTGTCGATGGTTACGACAAGCTCGACATCTTTCGCCAACGTCTCATCGGCGCGGCTTTCACGCACCAGTTCGCTGTCGAAGGCGCGTCGGTCTGTAACCCGTCGATGGTGCTGGCCCCCGAGCAACCGTCGGATGGCAGCACCGCATTCGTCATGAGTGTTCGAGGCATCGGCGAAGGACACCGATCATCGATCGGTTTCCGCTGCGGAACGGTGGACGCTGCAGGAGTAGTCACTCTCGAACCCAGCACCGGCCTCGTGGAAAACGGGCATCCGAAGCCTGGGGTGCATCATCGCCGGGCATTTCGGCGGTTGATCGAAAACCTCGGGGCCGACGAGGAGAACATCGAGTTCATCTTCAATCACCTCGACGCTCAATTCTCCACCGACGAACTCGATAGTCAATTGGCACACCTTGCTGGTCAGGCGGCCACCCGGCGCGGAACCGGCGAAACCATCGCCCTTGCCCACTTCGTCGCGGCGTCCAGTTACGGCGTGCGCTTTGATCCGTCCATCAACCTCACCCAACGGGTGCTTTGGCCGCGAATCGCCATCGAGCATCAGGGCATGGAAGATGCACGCTTCGTGCAGTTCACCCACGACGACGGGTCGGTGGTTTACTACGCCTCGTATACAGCGTTCGACGGGACAAACATCTCCATGCAACTCCTCGAGACGAAGGACTTTCTCGAGTTCCAGATGACCCCCATCACCGGCTTGGCCGCCGTTGGCAAGGGGCTTGCGATATTCCCCCGCCGCATTCGCGGCCGGTACTACGGGCTTTCGCGCGCCGACCGGGAAACCAACTCGCTTGCATCGTCTGAAGACCTCACCTGCTGGGACACCTCGACGCCGCTGCAGTCCCCAACCGAGACCTGGGAGATCTTGCAACTGGGCAACTGCGGCTCTCCCATCGAGCTGCCCGAGGGTTGGCTCGTGCTCACTCACGGGGTCGGTGCTATGCGCACATACTCTATGGGTGCGATACTGCTCGATCTCGATGACCCCGCCAAGGTCATCGGTCGTACCCGCGAACCGCTGATCCGTCCGCGCCCCGGGCACGGCGGAGGGTATGTACCCAACGTCGTGTACTCGTGTGGGGCGATGTTGAATCGAGACAACCTCATCGTGCCGTTCGGGGTGAACGACCAAAGCATCGCCATTGGGTCGCTCAAGCTGTCGAGCGTGCTCGAACGGCTCGAAGCAACCTGACGCGGATCTGCCTGCGCGCTTAACGTCCGCGGAACTCTGGCTGGCGCCGCTGCTTGAACGCTGCAACGCCTTCGCGGAAATCCTCTGAGGCATAGGTGAGCGCGTACTGGTCGACGTCCATATGAGACGCCACCCGGTCCAACGCAGTGGTGAGTGCATTGATGGATTGCTTGGTCATCCGCACCGGCACTGGCGGCTGCGCAGCGATGCGCTCACCAAACGCGCGGGCAGCATCGAAGGCGGTTCCATCATCGACCACGTTTTCAACCAGGCCCCACGCAAACGCAGAGTCCGCGCCGACCCGTTCGTTGGCAAGGATGACAGCTTGCTTGGCTCGAGCCGGGCCGATCAGGTGCACAAGGCGAGGAAGCGAACCCCAGCTCATGTTCATGCCGAGGCCGATCTCGGGGATTCGAAAATGAGCGGATCGACCACATGTCCGAAAGTCGAGTGACACAACCAGTGCAGCGCCGCCGCCGATGCAATGCCCTTCGATTGCTGCAATGGTGACCTGCTCCATCCGCTCCCATGCATCGCACATCGAAGGCCCCATACGCAGCATCGATCGGCGCTCGCCGAGGCCCATGGTTTCATTGTGGTAGCCGGTTCTGTCGTTCAGGTCGAACCCTGCGGAGAACCCATCAGAGCGACCCTGCAGGACAACAACCGAGGTTGTGGTGTCGTCTTCGAACGATCGGGCCGCGTCTCTCAGTTCCGCCATTGCCTGCATCGACAGGGCATTCAGGCGGTCCCCTCGGTCGAAGCTGACGATGGCCAACCGTCCGCCAGGTCCCAGCCCACGCTCGATGGCCACGAAGTCACCGATCGGCTGCACCTGTGGTGCTGATTCTGGGTCCAACGCAGGATCGGGTTGTGGCTCTGCTGGGAGGCTCATGCTCCATTCTGTCCAGTCGCCGCAACATTCGACGAGTTCTCGGCGGGTTCCTTCGGGGTACGGCTCTCAACTGGTTTAGCGTTGCAGGATGGCTCTCCGCACTGCCAACATCGACCGGCTCGACGGCGGATCGTTCGATGTGCTCATCGTGGGTGGCGGCATCAACGGCGCAGTGTCCGCTGCCGCGCTCTCTGCGCGCGGCGCGTCGGTTGCTCTGGTCGACCGGGGGGACTTCGGTGGTTTCACCAGCCAAGAGTCGTCCAACATGGTGTGGGGCGGCTTCAAGTACCTGGAGAACTACGAGATGCGGCTTGTGCGCAAGCTCTGTATGTCTCGCAACCGGCTCATCAAGGCGTACCCGGCAAACATCGCGCCGACTGGGTTCCTGGCCGCACTCGACAAAACTTCGCCGTTCTCCCCGGGGCTCGCAGCGCTTGGCTCAGTCGGCTATTGGGGTATCGGCAACTTCGGCACTCCGCGACCGCGCTACCTCAGCGCCGCACGCATCAAGGCCGACGAGCCGGTCATCGACACCTCGACCGTGCGCGGTGGCATCGAGTACTGGGATGCGCTGCTGCGAGACAACGACGCCCGGTTTGTGTTCGGCTTCGTTCGTTCAGCATTGGACTCTGGCGCAACTGCCGCTAACTATGTGGAGCTTGTTTCGGCGGCCCGAAGCGGTGGGCGTTGGCACAGCGTGCTGCGAGACGTGGAGTCCGGCGCCGAGATCTCGTGCACATCAAAAGTGATTGTCAATGCCGCCGGTCCCTTCATCGACGGGCTCAACGCAGGCATCGGCATCGGCACCCAGCACCGCATCGTGTACTCCAAGGGTGTTCACCTCGTCGTGCCGCAGATCACGCCGAATCACCGCGTCCTTGCCTTTTTCGACGACACCAAGCGCCTGTTCTTCGTTCTTCCGATGGGTCGCCGTTCGGTGATCGGAACCACAGACACCCGGGTGGACGACCCGCACACTTCGGTCACCGACGAGGACCGCACGTTCCTACTGGACCAAATCAACGCGCGGCTCAGCCTCACCGAACCCCTGAAACCCGCAGACATCATCAGCGAACGGTGCGGCGTCCGGCCGCTCGTCGTCAAAACAGGCGGCACGGATCAGAAGGAAACCGACTGGACCTCGTTGTCGCGCAAACACGAGATCGAGACCGATACAGATCGGTCCGTTGTTTCCATCTTCGGCGGCAAGCTGACCGACTGTCTGAACGTGGGCGAAGAAGTGGCCGTCGAGGTCGGCAGGCTCGGCGTGCGGTTGTCGAAGGACCGCCACGATTGGTACGGCGAGCCCGACGAGGCAAGCCGGCTCGAGTTCTTCCGCCAAGCCGGGTTGATGCACCTCGACGAGTTGCGTGAACGGCCCGATGTCGAGCGGTTGTCAAACCGCCTGTGGCGGCGTTACGGACGTCGAGCGTTCACGATGCTCGAGACCATCCGCGAAGACCCCGCCATGGGTGCCGACGTCATGGACTCCGCTGACTATTTGCGCGTCGAACTGCATCATGCTGCGCACACCGAAATGATCACCCGAACGGAAGACTTTCTCCGGCGCCGTTCCAAGATCTCGCTCGTTGTGCCCGAACATGACTGGAAAGATTCACCGGGACTGAAAGAAGTGGAAGAGATTCTCTTCGGCAAACGGCCGGCGCACTAAGCGCACATAGTTTCTGGTGTGTCGACCGGTTCAGGCCGGGAGGAACTTGCCGGGGTTCATCAGCCCCTGCGGATCCAAGGCCTGTTTCACTGCCCGTTGCAGGTTGCGTTCGACCGGCGAGCGATACCGGTCTGCTTCATCCCGGCGCAGCACGCCAAGCCCATGTTCAGCAGAGATGGATCCTGCGTACTCGCGCACAGTGTCATGAACAACAATGTTGATACTGTCCTGCGCGCTGATGAACGCAGCCTTGTCCGCACCGGGAGCTGGCGAGAAGTTGTAGTGCAAGTTGCCATCGCCCAGGTGCCCGAACGTTACGAACCGAATGTGCGGATGCAGCAGTCGCACGCGGGCGTCGGCGTCTTGCACAAACGCTGCAATCGACGAAATTGGCACCGAAATGTCGTGCTTGATGGTCGGCCCCGCAGCACCTTGCGATTCGCTCACGTCCTCTCGGAGTGCCCAGAACGCCTGCTCTTGAGCATGTGATTCCGCGATCACGGCGTCGGTGACTGCGCACGATGGCGGTGCCACCCAAAGCAGCTCTTCGAGTGCGTCGCGTGCAGGGTCTTGAAGACGCATGCCGATCACCTCGACCAGCACCACCCAAGGTGTGCCGACGGGGAACGGACTACGGGCCTTCCCCTGGGGGCTGGAGTGTGCCTGTACCAATTCGACGCATGTGGCGTTGAGCACTTCGCAAGCGACAAGAGACTGACCGAGACCGTCGGAAAGGTGTTGGAACAACGACACCGCCTGCCAAAGTGACGGCAAAGCGACGAGGGCGACCGCCCGGGTGACCGGCACCGGATGCAGCTTCATGACGGCCCCGGTGATGATGCCCAACGTGCCTTCCGAGCCGATGAACAGGTCTCGTAAGGCGTAGCCGGTGTTGTCCTTACGAAGACCCCGAAGCCCGTCCCACAGCTCGCCCGACGCAGTGACCACCTCTAGCCCGAGGCACAGATCGCGGGCGCTGCCGTATCGAAGCACGGCAGTGCCGCCCGCGTTGGTTGCCAAGTTGCCGCCGATGGTGCAGGTGCCTTCCGCTGCGAGGCTGAGGGGGAACAGCCGTCGAACTGCAGTTGCGGCCTGTTGGACTGTCGACAGGAGACACCCGGCATCAACGGTGATGGTGTTGTTGAGCGGATCCACCGACCGAACCTGGTTCAAGCGGGTGGTCGAAACCACCACCGCTCCACCACCTTTCGCTGGCGTCGCCCCACCAGAGAGGCCGGTGTTGCCACCCTGCGGCACAACTGGAACGCAACGCTGTGCGCACCATCGCAGGACCGCCGCCACGTCTTGTGGCGTGTCCGGTTGAACAACAGCAAGACAGTCGCCTCGCCATTGGCGCCTCCAGTCAACGACGAACGGCTCGACGTCATCGGCTTCATGAAACAGTCGACCGCTGAACACGCCGCGAAGCTCTGCGCGCAGAGCATCTGGGTCCAGCAGAGCGCTCGCGTCGGCGGGTGGCTCTGGGTCCATCGGCTCACGATACCGCCGCGATCACCCCATCGTTCGGCTAGAAGTTGTGGCGCACGTAGCGCCCAGCGCAACATGGCCCACAATTACCAGGAGGGTCCTGACAGGATGGAGCGTGGGCAACTATCCGGACGACACAGGCCCTGCCGATCAATCGGGCGGGACACCCATCCGCCTGTCCAAGCGCATGGCAGACCTTGGTATGTGTTCTCGCCGAGAGGCAGATGAGTTCATCGCCGCCGGCAGTGTGATGGTCGATGGGGTGGTGGTCGATGTGCTCGGGAGCAGGGTGCTTCCATCGCAGCACATCGAGCTGGCCGGGCATGCCGCTGTAGATCAGGAAAGCAAATTCACCGTGATCCTGCACAAGCCGTTGGGCGTGGTGTCTGGTCAACCAGAGCATGGCTATCACGCTGCGATCGAGCTGATCATCCCCGACTTCCGTTGGCAGCAAGACCCTAACGGCACGCCCTTCAGCCGCGCTGACCGTCGAGGGCTCGCCGTGGCTGGCCGGCTGGACATTGATTCCACCGGGCTGTTGCTGCTCACAGCCGATGGGCGTGTAGCGCGCAGCGTGATCGACGGAGGTGGCGGGGTTGAGAAGGAATACATCGTCCGCGTCGAGGGGCCGCTCGGCCGCGAGGGCCTGTCCTTGCTTCGACATGGCTTGGAGCTCGACGGGCGCCAACTCCGGCCGGCCATCGTGGAATGGGTGGACCACGATCGGCTGCGTTTCGTGCTGCGCGAAGGCCGCAAACGTCAGATCCGCAGAATGTGCGAGTTGGTAGGGCTCGACGTGGTTGCCTTGAAACGGGTACGCATCGGAGCCGTGCGGTTGGGTGCTCTGCCAAGTGGAACGTGGCGGCTGCTCGGCCCGTCCGAGCATCCCTAAGCATCCTAAAAACTCAAACCACTGCAGCCACTAGTCGACACCTCGGCCGGCTGATCAGAGGTTTCACGTGCGCTGAACCTGGGTAGAAGTGCGTATGGCTCTTCCGTACGTCATCACCTCACCCTGCCTCGACGTCACAGACACCGCATGTGTCGCGGTGTGTCCGGTGCAGTGCATCTACGAATTGGTCGACGGCAAGCTGCTGGGACGGGACTCCGACGGAACCACCGTCGTGAATACTCACGAAGCGCATGCTGACCTGCAACACCTGTACGGGAACCGGATGCTTTACATCAACCCCGACGAGTGCACGGCTTGTGATGCCTGCGTCAGCGAGTGCCCGGTGGATGCCATCTTCCCCGGCGAAAAGGTTCCCGCTGAAGAAGAAGAGTTCGTCAGCGTCAACCGCTTTGTGTTCGCAGATATCACGAGCTGATTCGGGCCCCGTCACCGTACGCGTTTGCACGCGAACAGTTATGAATCTAAGTTCAGCCTTCGACTGAACAGGCAGGTTTCAAATGCGTCGACTTTCCAACCGCGCCGCGGCTGCGTTGCTTGCTACGGCTACAGCGTTCGGAGGCGCAGTTGCTCTCACAAGAACCGCTGCAGCACAGTCCGTTCCCCTGTCCACGGTGATCGTCGATCAGACGTTCTCCACCGCGGACACCGGCGGCTGGGCCACCTGGTTCGGAACGTCCGCCGTCGCATCATCGGGCGGCCTCTTAAGAGTGACACCCGGAACTGATGGCAACGCCACGGCACGCCTCGTTGTACCTGTGGCTGGGCGCGTTCCTCAGTTCACGCTATCGATGTCGTCCGTGCCAGCCACCTCCACCGGACTGCAGTTCTTCGACACGAACTGGACGCGAATCGGTGCCGACCTCACCGACGTGAACCCGCCGCTGGACGGCCGACCGTTCGTGGTCAACGCACCAGAGGGAACCGCATACCTACTGATTGGTTCGTATGCCCAGTATGCGTTCACGATCGACAACGTACGACTGCTGCAGAACGCACCAACGGCAACAACCACAACCCTCAGCCCCACAACCCTCAGCCCCACAACCACGCCAATCGCCACAACCACAACGACGCCGGGCTCCAGCACCACTGTGCCAAACGGGTTGTTCTTGCGGACGTTCGAAGTCGCATTGACTGGCGGCCAGAACGTCTCGGTGGAATGCCCCCTGGCCTCTAGCTATTCGCCCCGGATGACGTTGTCCGGAACACGAACGCAGGTGCTGACTTTTGATTCGCCGCCGACCGGGCCCTGCATCCTGTCTACGACCGTCACCGATCCACCCGTTGCGGTGCCGCCGTTCCCAGGTCTGTACGACCTGGCACATTGGGCGTATTCGATCCGTCCGGCTGCGGCGGCCAACGTTGGCTCGACGTACCTTTCTGGCGACCAGACTTCCGCCTACTACGACCTGCGTGACAACCTCGGGGTCGCGGTGCGAGTGAGCACCATCTCCGCTTCCGAAGCGGGCTCCCTGCCTGACCGCCCAACCCTCAGTGTGCCCATCACCGGGTCCAGCGAAACTGCAGCGGTCACGTTCGCTCTCACACGATGCACGTGGGGAACGTTTCCGGGTGGCACTTCACCACTTCGGGCATGTACCGGAGTGGTGACGTCCATCAACTATCAGGGCACGGTTGTCTCTGGTCCGGCGCTTGCGGCGTGGAGTTACGTGGACGGAAACAGATCAGTCCCGCTGTTCAACGACCCAAGTGTCACCGTCGTCGCTCCCGACAACCGGGCTCTGTCGCTAACCAGGCCAACGGGCTCCGAGACACTCCTTGAGTTCCGCGCAGACCTTCGCATGGCATGGAACACCAACGAGGCGGCCCAGGCATACCCAGAGTTCACCTGTCTTCTGGCCGGCTCGCCGTTTCCGACCATCGTTACGTTCGCCTTCGGCACGCTGAAATCGTTCTCCGTTCAGCCAAACGTGACGTGCCGTTTCAACGTCGTGTCCCTTACTGCTATCCACTCACGGACCGGACGGGTTGCTCTTCGTCGCACAGTCAACGGGGTGACGACCGAATTGTCGGCTAGCGACCTTGCGGCGAACTCGTTTAGCTTTACCGTCGGAGGCGCTGGGTCGAAAACAGTTGTTACGTACGCTTTCGATTACGACCAACCAGTTCCAGCCGACATTGTGCTGGACACTTTTGGCAATGGGTCCTCATGGACAACGTGGTACGGATCTGCGACGTCGACCATCGACGGCTATTTCACCGGAGGGCGTCAGGGCCTTCACGTCACCGCTCCAACAGGAACCAGGGCAGTGAAGACCGTCGTCGATGTCGCTGGCCGCGGTCCGAAGCTCGAAGTGAACCTCACCGTCATTGCCGGGCCGTCGGCACAGCTGCAGATCTACGACGCGAACTGGCAACTGTTGCGCTCGCAGAATCTCACCTTCACACCGACCAATATCGGGTTCCAGCGGTCTGTCAGCGCCACCACGGTCGACCTTCCGGCTGGAGCAGCCCGGCTGCTGTTCGGCGTGACAGGTGCCGCCGACTTCGGCATCGACGGCCTCCGCGTCACAGACCTTGGCGGCGCCGTGCTTCCGTCGACAACCACACCAGTCACGACCACCGTCACAACGACACGAGTGCAAACGACCACCGTCCCAACGACAACCGGTCCTCCGACGACAGCGAGTCCAACCACAACGAGTCCAACCACAACGAGTCCAACGACCCGCCCGACGACAACGACCCCGGCGGGAGCATTCGCAATCTCGGTGCCCGCAACCGCCGCAGTCGGCCAAACGGTGACCTTCAGTGCCAGCGGTGCGTTGCCTGCCGCCGGGGTGGTCGACTTCTCGGCCAACGGAATTCCGATCGGCACGGGGCTGGTTCAGTCCAACGGAACCGCTTCGATTTCGAATGCACTCTGGGCCCGGGGGTCGGTCACGGTCGTCGCGAGATGGACCCGATACGTCGGTGGGGTGCCAATCGTGGTGTCCGTTTCACGGACCATCACCGTCACCTGAACCGGTCGGCAAGCACAGACATTTCTTCTCCGACCGGACAAGTCGGACGGGCTGGTTTTCGTCCTGAGATGCGACTTTTGACCTAATTCCTATAAACCGATCGGAATTGTCGTCATTCGTGTTACGGTGCACTCCGTGATCGCCGCAGCCACGCTCGCAAACGCCTTGGCCACTCTTCCGGCCGAGCATCCAGCCGTCGCCGCATTGGTCGGCGCCGGTCTCGTCATTGGCCTCGTCATCGGCCTCACCGGCATGGGCGGAGGGGCATTGCTCACCCCGGTCATGGTCCTCATGTTTGGCGTCAGCCCTGCCGCAGCGGTCTCGAGCGACGTCGTGGTGTCATTGCTGATCAAGCCGTTCGGCGCTGCGGTTCACCGCAAGGCTGGCACTATTCACTGGGGCATCGTGCGCTGGCTCACCACCGGTTCCATCCCCGGGGCATTGGCTGGCACTGCGCTCGCCCACTCTTTTCTGTCGGGTCACGACGGCGCACTGCGGGTTGCCATCGGCGTCACTCTGTTGGTAGCCGGGGGTTTGATGGTCCGGCGTCTGCTGCGCCGTGGCGACGCTCACCGCACGCAGCAAGACGTTGCCCCACCTCTGATGGGTTGCTCGACCGAGGATTCAACTCCGATCCCTCCGTTCACCGCTCGGACGCGCCCGATCATCGTGCGGCCACTGCCAACCACGGCGGTCGGATTTGTCGGAGGCATCTTCGTGGGCGCCACGTCAGTCGGTTCGGGCTCGCTCATCATGGCGTTGCTCCTTGGCCTGTATCCGATGCTGCGTGCTTCGCATCTGGTTGGCACAGACCTCGCTCAAGCAGTGCCGCTGGTTGCCGCTGCTGCCGTTGCCCACCTGTTCCTCGGCGACGTCAACACTGCCCTGGTCTTTCCGCTGGTCGCAGGTGCCATTCCCGGCGTCATCGTTGGCGGCGTGTTGTCCTCAAGAGTTGCCGAGACGTGGGTGCGCCCCGCTATTGCCACGGTGCTCATCGGCTCGGGCCTCAAGCTCGTGAACGTCCTCTAACGACCTCAACCGGCAAACCCAGTCACCAACCCGCACAGATATCCACACCGAATCCAAGCGAGCAACGAACATGAACGCACCAAGCGCCACCCTCGACCACACGTCCTTCACCGCTCCGGCCTGGCTCGAGGCCGCATCTCCGGCCGACATCGTTCGGTGGGCATGGGACACGTTCGGTGACCAGATGGTGGCCACGTGCAGTTTCGGCGACGCTCTGCTTCCGCACGTCGTCAGCGTCGGCGCACCGCAGGCGCAGGTCGTGCTCCTCGACACTCAGTATCTGTTCGCGGAGACCAAGTGGTTCGCCACCAAGCTGGCTTCAGACCTCGGCCTCAACCTCACGGTTGTTGAACCCAAGCCAAACGTGGTGCCAGACGACCTGTGGCAGGAAAACATCGACCAGTGCTGTTTCGTCCGCAAAGTCGAGCCGCTGCAACGGGCTCTGGCTGGGCGCGCTGCCTGGGTGAGCGGGCTTCGCCGCTCCGAATCCGCTGCACGGGCAAATGCTCCCGTTGCGATGTTCGACCCGTTCCGCAACTTGGTGAAGATCAACCCGCTGGCAAATGTCACCGACGATGAGGCCGCCGCGTATCTTCGGAAGTACGACTTGCCAGAGCACCCGCTGACCTCCAAGGGTTACCCATCAATTGGTTGCTGGCCATGCACCAACCCAGTCGCTCCTGGCGCGGATCCGCGGTCGGGCCGGTGGGCAGGCTCGGAAAAAACCGAATGCGGCTTACATCTCAGTTCGTCAGTGGGCTCGTGAGCCTCCGAGCGCCGAGCTTGCGTTCCGTCTGACGGAACAACCTCCTGCAATTCCTCATGATTGAGTTCCGCATTGTGGAACCGACACAAATCGTTCAGAAGTGGCTCGCCAGTTTTACGGTTTGTCAATTACCCTGGCGGGCGTGACAACCCATCTGCTCGCCTCAAGACTTGATCGGCTCGGCACGGAAACAGCGTTCGCTGTCTCACAGGCGGCCGCTGAATGGGGCGCCAAGGGAAACCGGATCTATCCGTTTCACCTGGGCGACCTCAACCTGGCCACCCCCAGCACCGTTCGCATCGCCAGCGATCAGGCCATCGCTGACGGCAAAACCGGCTACTGCCCAGCCGCCGGCATTGCGCCGCTACGCGAGGCGTTGGCGCACGACGTCGGCACGCGCCGCGGCCTCTCCTACGACGCAACGAACGTGGTGGTACAACCTGGAGGCAAGCCGGTTATCGGCAAGTTCATCCAGACCGTGATGGAACCAGCCGACGAGGTCCTCTACCCAAACCCTGGGTACCCCATCTACGAAAGCATGATCGAGTACTACGGCGGCACGGCGGTTCCATATAGGTATATAGAAACGCCAACCGGGTTCGCACTCGACCTCGACTACCTGGCGGCGCTCATCACTCCGCGCACCAAGGCGCTCATCTACAACGACCTACAGAACCCATTGTCTTCCGAGAGTTCGCCTGAAGAAATGGCGGCGGTTGCCGAGCTGGCTATCAAGCACAACCTCTATGTGTTGTCAGACGAGGCCTACTTCGAGATGCGTTACGCAGGCACCAGCATCAGCATCGCATCGTTGCCCGGCATGCAGGAACGTACGTGCATTTTGTACACGTTCTCGAAGAAGTTCGCGATGACCGGCTGGCGGCTGGGCGCTGCAATTGCGCCCAAACCAATCGCCGAGATGATCACGAAGCTCAACACCAACGACGAGTCGTGCACCACGCACTTCGTCCAGTGGGGCGGGCTGGCCGGCATCACCGGAGATCAGACCGAGTGCCTGGCGATGCTCGATGTGTTGCGTGAACGCCGCGACGCTGCTGTGGACGCCGCAAACCTGGTGCCCGGTCTTCACACCGCTCGGCCCGACGCCACGTTCTACCTGTTTGTCAACGCGACCGAAGCTATGCGCGCAAAGGGATGCGCAGACATCGCCGAGTTCGCCACCGCCGCCTTGCACAACACCGGGGTTTCGTTCTGTACTCGCAGACACTTTGGTCGCCCACAACCCGGCGAGGTGGAGCAGTACATCCGCTTGGCCTACTCGGGCATCAGTGCCGAAGACATTCGCGACGGTCTTGGCAAGCTGCGTGATTGGATGAGCGCATGAGCGCGAAGAAGGTGGTCGTCACCGGCCGCATCCCTCAACCCGGAATCGACGTGCTAACTGCCGCCGGTCACAACGTGACCACGTGGAACGAAGCATCGCCGATCTCGCGCGATGAATTGCTGGGGCGTGTCGCAGGCGCGCATGCAATCGTGTCACTGCTCACCGAAAAGGTCGATGCTGAATTGCTCGACGCTGCCGGCACGCAGTTGCAGGTCGTGTCGAACGTGGCTGTCGGGTACAACAACCTCGATGTGCCCACCATCAAGAGTCGCGGCGCTGTTGCTACCAACACCCCGGGCGTGTTGACCGATGCCACGGCCGACATCGCAATGGCGCTCATCCTCATGTCGACCCGTCGCCTTGGCGAAGGCGAACGGCTCATCCGTTCCGGCGAACCGTGGCAGTGGGGCATGTTCATGATGCTCGGCAAGAGCATCCAGGGCCGCCGTCTCGGCATCGTCGGCATGGGTGCCATCGGTGCTGCCACTGCACGCCGTGCCAAGGCGTTCGGGATGGAGATCGTGTACTCCAACCGCCGCGAGGCACACCCAGACCTTGCCGCAGAGTTGGGCGCCGTCCGCTTGTCCATGGACGAGTTGCTGTCCACCAGCGACATCGTGTCCGTTCACTGCCCGTACTCGCCGGAGACGCATCACCTCATCAGCACGGCGCAGCTGGCCTTGATGCGGCCAGACGCGTACCTCATCAACACGGCACGCGG
>JAYSSK010000031.1:0-14726 GCA_043720595.1 Acidimicrobiia bacterium | reverse complement strand
GCTACGTCGCTCCACACTGGCCGCAACCGTGGGGGCTCTCAGCAGACCCCATCCACCAGCTCATCATCGATGACGAGCTCAGCCGAGCGCAGGTGCGTCGGCCCTCCAATGCAATCGGCATTGGGTGGGCCGGGCCGACCATTTTGATGGGAGGGACCCAGGAGCAAAAAGACAAGTACCTGCTGCGCATTCTTTCGGGCGAAGACTTCTGGTGTCAGCTGTTTTCCGAACCCGACTCGGGCTCCGACCTTGCCAGCTTGTCCACCCGAGCCGTACGCGACGGGGACAACTATGTCGTCAACGGCTCCAAGATCTGGACTTCGGGTGGGCACCATTCGAAGTACGGAATACTCATCGCGCGTACCAATACCGATGCGTCGAAGCATCGCGGTATCAGCTACTTCATCTGCCAGATGGACCTGCCAGGCATCACCATGCAGCCGGTCATCGACATGACCAAGGCACACAGCTTCAACCAGGTGTTCTTCGACGACGTTCATCTTCCCGCGGAGAATCTCGTTGGGACGGAGAACGATGGATGGAGGTTGGCCAAGGTCACCCTTGGCAACGAGCGGGTGAGCCTGTCCGGCGCCGGTTCGCTGTGGGGCACCGGTCCATCGGCCCACGACCTGATCGACCTCGTGAAAGCCAACGGCGGGATCGCAGACCCGCACATGCGGGACCGGCTGGCAAGGTTGTACATCGAGGCAGAGACGCTCCGCCTCATGCGGCTGCGAACCCTCACCTCGCGGCTCGCCGGCCGAGAGCCAGGAGCCGAGGCGAGCGTGCAGAAGCTGTACGCCGACGAACACGGTCAGCACGTGATGGAGACAGCTCAGGCATTAGCTGGTACCCACACGATGATCGAAGGAGCCGGGCCGGTCGGCAAGCTGCCATGGACTGGCGCCCCCACCGAAGTGAAGAACGCCGGCATGCCCGATGTGGACCCCATTTGGTACTACGGGTTCTTGTTCTCCCCCGCCCTCACCATCGGCGGCGGCACTTGGGCGGTGCAGCGCAACATCGTTGCGGAACGAGCCTTAGGTCTTCCCCATGACATTGACGTGGAGAAGGGCAAGACCTGGGCAGAAACCCGCACCAGCTTCTAGGCTCCGGCAGCGATAGCTGGAAACGCCTCCACGCCGGCAGCATCGACACCGGAGACGGTTGCACCCGTGGTTCCAGGGGGCAGGACCATCACGAACAAGCGAAGCACGGGTTGGTTGGAGACAGGTCCGACAGCGGTGCGGGCAAGTTCCACACCCGCAGAGGACTTCGCCACAACGGTTGCCACGTTCGCAGCCGTAACACCGACAGCGAACGTCTTTCCGCCGACAGTCAGAGTGTTCCAGCCGAACGAATTCGGCGCCTTGATGCATGCCTGCGCCGGTTGGGCCGAGATGGTGAAGACCAAGCAGCTCGCAGAAGCACCGACGGCCGCTGTCCACGGAATGCCGTCAGCCATGCCGGCACCGACGATGGCGTCGGATGCTCCTCCCAGGCCGGTGCCTGAGGACCCGCTGCCCGATGCCGTCGGAGTGTTGACGAAGGCCTGCCATGTGGCCTCGTCAGTTGGAGCCAGGCTGTCGGCAATTTCGACCAGCGCAGAAGCAGTCAGATCGTCTGCCGCCAGTTCCACCAGCAGCCCGGGCTGTTCCTCCCACCAGACCTCGACATAGCTGGACTCCTCAATAACGTAAGCAGGCTTACCTTTGATGGTTGTTGTGCCATAGGTGACGAACGGTGATAAGAGGTACACCTCGAATGCTCGACGGTCGACCGACGACACATCAAGCGTGAGTTCATTGCCTTGCTGGTCCTCCCAGTAGATGCGTGAATAGCTCCCCACCAACGCAGCTGAAGACCCGCTGTACACGGTGCCGAAGCCCGCCGGCTCTCTCTTCAGCGTGAACGAAGCATCTGGCAACTTGCTGACAACGACGCTTGCGTTCAGTGCGGCGTGGGCAGCCACGGGCATGTTGATCGAGCGGGAAGTCATGATGCGGTTCTTTTCGAACCAGTAATACGTGCGAACCCCATCGGTGGTTGACGTGTAGGCCACGAAGGTCTTGACCTTGGTGGTCTTGTAGCTCGCGTTCTTCAGCACCCTGGCGAACGAATCCCAGTCAGCCTTTTGCCCCGGCTCGGCAACCACCATTGCCGCAGCGGTATTGGCGCCGTTGCGCAGATAGCGCATGTAGCGGATGGTGGCAGAGGGCGTCGTGCGGTCGATGAAGTCCGAGTATGTGTAGCCCGCCGGTATCTTCGCCGGAATGAAGCGAGGCACCCCTGGGGCAGCCGAGGCTGCAGGGACCACTCCGCTCAGGCAGGCGAGCGTCGCAACGGCAACAGTTGCGATTTGCCGCGTGATTCGGCGTGAGATTCGGCGTGAGATTCGGAGCGGGTTTCGACCGACAGAACGATACAGCCGATCGTTCGTGAAATCCGGAAAACTAGTCATCAGGCACCCTACCTTTAGGGTTTTCATCAGTGCTCCACGCGGACAGGTGAAATATGTTCACTGAGGGTCGTCACGGTGACGGCGCCTTCAGTCAGACGGCTGAAGGTGGGTGCGGAGTTCCGAGGGAAGCGGATTCGCCGGGACCAGGCCGGCCTAATGGGTTCTATCCGTCGGGAGTAGTCGCGCCCTGCGTCCGGCGCTCATATCCTCGATCCATCCGAAAACCAGCACCGCTCCAACTAGGGCGGCCAGCGACACAACGACATAGAGCGGGACGGCCACCCATCGGTTCGGTAGGAATCGCTTCGCAACGGCAACACCGATCGAATCCGCTGGAAGACCCCACAAGTACAACGTGAACGTGCGTTGAGTACAGGTTTGCAGCCAGCGAATTGGGTGCCGCCGGGTCCAGTCGGCCAGCGGTCTGTGGAACGCGAGAGCGAGCGCTAGCCAGGCGAGCCCGATGAGCAGGTAAGCGGTGCGGCTGCTGTACAACTCGGGTGGACGTTTTGCGCTGATCGGCTCGATCACCGTGCCGACCACGACCCCCGCAGCTGCACAGAGCGTGGCAACGATCATCCATCCAGACGAAGCGCTCCAACGCAACCGACGCGGATCTGCTGCCGCTCGTTTGCGTCCGGTTTGCAGCCACCCGAGCATGCCCTTCGCCGAGAGAAGACCGAGCACGAAATAAGTGCCGAATTGACCGATGAGGCCAATCTCTGACGGTAAATCCCACTGCATCTTCTGTCGTCCGAACACCGAAAAGGCAACGGCCGCCAACGGAAACACCAGCACCGTTGCGCCCACACGGGCCGCAATCCGCAGCAACAACGGCGTCAACAGCACCAACCACAAGAACACCGTCACGAACCACAGATGGCTCCACAGGATTGCCCTCGTAGCTGAGCCCATGGGCTGGGTGAGCGGCAGTGCGAATGACAACGCATCGCGGGCCGTGAACGTCGCACCCGGCGCCGTCGAGCGCCGATCGGTGACCCACATGGCAACAACGGCGACACATGCGTAAGTCGCATAAGGCAAGAGGACCCGACGTGTTCGCCGCAACATCACCTGCGCCGCGCCACGTCGTCGGGTCGACACTGCCGCCAACGCCCCGGAGACGAAGAAGATCTCGGGCATGCCCGGGTACACCCACTGAATCCACGGCAGGTACATGAACGGTGGCCGGAGAACGAGGTGCAACAGCACGACTCGAAGAACGGAGACGTTGCGGAGCAATTCGAGGAACGGATCGTGCGACGGGGTAGCCCCGCCAGGTCCTTCGCCGGGCTCTTGGGTCTCGGGAAACGCCAGTGGGTGGCCCGGCGGATCTACGACCATCTCTCAACTCTGCCACGGGCCGGAGTTGCCGGCGGTTTTCCGGCGGAAGTCGTGGGCGACGTAGCGCCTTGCGCAACATGGCCCACAACTATCGGGCCTATCAGAGCGATCGGCGAATCCTGATGACGTCTCGGGTCATCCGGAACGACTCGGTGGCAGGGTTCACGCGAGAGCCCTGGGTATGACGCCACTGCACATCCATCTCGACGATGGACAGTTGGTCTTTGCGAGCTCGGAGCAAGATCTCCACATCGAACGCAAACCCGGAAGTCTGCAGAGGTTCGAATATCTGCTCACACGCTTCGCGGGTGAATACCTTGCATGCGCACTGGGTGTCGGCAACTCCGGTGGGTGCGATCCAGCTGGTCAGTCGTTTGAAAGCGAGGCTCACGGCGCGACGAACAGGGGGCTGATGGGAACGATCGACAATTCGATTACCGACAACGATCGAGGCCTCTTGAGCAACAAGCAACTCGATTGCCGCGTCGAGTATCGCGGGGTCTAGGGACAGGTCGGCGTCGAGAAACGCTATGTAACGGGGGTTTCGGTCTGCGGCAAGGAGCATGCCGCGGCGCACCGCCGCGCCCTTCCCGCGGTTCTGACGGTCGACAGCTACCTCGATCGGGCGGGCGAACCCGAAGGTTCTTGCCTGCGATAGTGCCGTCTCAGCCGAACCATCCGATGACCCGTCATCGACGAACAGCAGTTGAACATCTGGTCGATTCAAGGGCGATCGGGCAAGAACACTCAGTGTCGATGCGAGTCGACCTGCCTCGTTATACATCGGGATGACCACAAACAGCTCGACCGGTGCAAGTTCGCGTACTTCGAAGAGCGCGCCAGTGAGCTCCTGCGTCCCTGCTGGGGCGCGTTGCGACACGAGAGGGTTCAGCGAAGCCATCTGAGTTTGGTTCATCGGACATCAGCGAGGCCCGCTTAAGCGCCCACCGCTGACTGAACCCGTCGTCATCTGTCTGTGCGCTTTCGTGATGTGGCCGGGCGCCACGTAGTGTTTCGTGTTCCCCTTTCCGAGATCACTCAGGAGCTGCTGTGTCCCAGCTGTCGTTCGAAAACCGCGTTGCTGTCATCACCGGAGCAGGCGGTGGCCTTGGCCGCGAGCACGCGTTGCTGCTTGCATCGCGCGGAGCCCAGATTGTCATCAACGACCTCGGAGGGTCAGTCGACGGCAGCGGCGCATCCGACGGCCCTGCAGCAAAGGTTGTCAAAGAGATCACCGATGCCGGCGGCGTCGCAGTGGCAGACGCCCACACGGTCTCGACTCCAGAGGGCGGCCAGGGCATCATCCAAACGGCGCTCGACGCGTTCGGCCGGGTCGACATTGTCATCAACAACGCTGGCATCCTGCGGGACAAGACGTTCCACAACATGACTCCAGACATGGTCGATGCGGTTCTCGACGTTCATCTCAAGGGAGCCTTCAACGTCACCCGGGCAGTCTGGCCAACCATGCGAGAGCAGGGTTATGGCCGCGTGATCAACACGTCGTCCAACTCGGGCATCCTCGGCAACTTCGGTCAGGCCAACTACGGCGCAGCCAAAATGGGTCTCGTCGGGTTCAGCAGGGTGCTTGCAGCAGAAGGCGCGAAGTACAACATCAAGGTCAACGCGCTCGCCCCAATCGCACGCACACGTATGACCGAGGACCTGCTCGGGGCTGCCGCAGAGAAGTTGGACCCGAAATTTGTTTCTCCGGTTGTGGCGTGGCTTGCTCACGAGGACTGCCCCGTCAGCGGCGAGGTCTACTCAGCCGCCGGCGGGCGCGTCGCGAGGTTCTTCATCGGCATGACCGAGGGCTACTTCAACCCAGAACTGTCACTTGAGGACGTGAGGGACCATTTCGAGCAGATCCGCAACCCCGAGGGTTACACCATCCCCCGCGGCCCTGGCGATGAGCTCAGCGCCTTGATGAAGGCCTTCCAGGCCTAAGTCGGCCTGACCGAAACCGGCTCACGGATAACGCTGTCGTCAGGCGGGCATGGACGTCCCAACCCCTTCAAGCCGACAGACCCGAGCGCTTGCGCTCACGGTCATCGCTGCCGCGCTTGGGCGGTGGGTGTCCACGGGTCGGTTGTTCCGTCGCGGCGGGCCTGGCGCAACGGGTGTTTTACCCAACACACACCGAGCTACTCGAACTGCCGAGTTGGTCCGTGTCGGCGCTGAAACGGGCGCCGGCTACGCCGTGCATCAAGTGCGGCGGTCCATGGCTTCGGATGAGAAGAAAGTCGAACTGGACAAGGCTTACGAACTGAAGTCAGCCGAGCAGGTCACTCAGGCGCTCGGCAACATGAAGGGCGTGTTGATGAAGCTTGGCCAGATGGCCAGTTTCGTCAACGAGGGCTTTCCGGAACACATGCGCGCGCAGCTGGCCACGTTGCAAAGCGATGCGCCACCAATGAGCGCCGAGCTCGCGGCGGGTGTCGTCGAGGCAGAACTCGGCGCTCATCCCACTGTCGTGTTCGCGCAGTGGGATCCGGTTCCACTTGCGTCAGCTTCTATCGGCCAGGTGCATGCAGCGACACTGCACGATGGTCGACGCGTGGCGGTCAAGGTGCAGTACCCCGGCGTCGAGAAAGCCATCTCTGCCGATCTTTCCAATACTGCGCTGCTCACGCAGATGCTCGGGTTGGTGTTCAAAGGGCTCGAAATCGGTCCTTTCGTCACCGAACTCAAAGCACGTGTCTCTGAAGAACTGGATTACGAGCTAGAGGCAGCACGCCAACGACGATTTCATGCTCTGTACGCAGATCATCCAACCATCGTGGTGCCGGCCGTCATCGACGAGTTCTCAACCGCACGGGTGCTCACCACCGAACTCAGCACAGGCATCCGCTTCGACCAGACCGCGTCGTGGACCCAGGCCCAACGCAATCTCGCAGCAGAGACCATTTATCGCTTCGTGTTCCGTAGCTTTAACCGCCACCATCTGTTCAACGGTGACCCGCACCCTGGCAACTACTTGTTTGAACTAGGCGGGCCGCTGGGTATTCGGGTGGTCTTCTTGGATTTCGGCCTGGTGAAAGAGTTCACGGACGAAGAGATGAACACGTTCTGGACCATGATCCGGTACCAGGTCACTGAACCAAATCCTGTTGCCTACCGGGCATCGGTTGAGCGGGCGGGGCTGCTGGTCCCTGGCGCGCCGTTCACCACCGAAGAACTGATGGACTACTTCGGCTACTTCTACCACCCGGTCATGGAACACAAGCTGTTCACGTACACCACCGAGTACGCACGGGAAGCGCTCAAGCGCACGTTCGACCCGAATGGCGAGCACACCGAAAAGATGAAGTGGTTCAACCTGCCTCCCGCGTTTGTGGTTCTGAACCGCATCCAATGGGGGCTCAACGCGGTACTAGCGGGGTTAGAGGGCACCGCCAACTGGCGGGCAATCTCCGACGAGCTGTGGCCGTGGACCGACGGTGCACCCTCCACCAGCTTGGGACAACTCGAGCATGCCTGGCTGCGCACCCGAGACGCGGTCATCTCGAACTGGGTGACTTCATCACGTTGACAAACGTGTTCGGCTCGGCTGTTTCCAGCTGTTCGTAGGTGCAGCTTTCGGGCGTGCGATCCGGGCGCCATCTTCCAAAGGTCGCGGCGTGTCGGATACGGTCGCCCTGTAAGTGCGCATACTTGACTTCACAAACCAGCTCAGCACGCAGCGGCACGAATGACAAGTCTTTGCCCACCGACCACCGGCTGCCGCCAGTCGTCAGTCTCTGGCCTGAAGCTGCGGCCGCTTGCTCTGCAAGGATCCACTCGCCCCAAGGATGGTGCGCCAGGTCTGCCTCGGTTGCGATGTACGGATGAAGTTCCTCAACCAACTCTCGGCGGCGTTTGTCGGTGAAGCTAGCCGTTACTCCGACGTGGTTCAAATGACCCTCAGCATCGAAGATGCCTAGCAGCAACGAACCAACGAGCGGCTTGTCGTCGGTGGAGTTCTTGTGAAACCGGAAACCAGCAACCACACAGTCAGCGGTGCGCTGGTGCTTCACTTTCACCATCAATCGTTTGTCTGGCGTGTATGGCAGCGCGGTGCGTTTCGCGATGAGCCCGTCGCAGCCAGCGCCTTCGAACTCGTCGAACCACCGAGCAGCAACGACTTCGTCTGTGGTTGCAGGTGTGATGAACACCAACGGGTGTCCGCCGACCAGGAGCTTGGTGAGCCGCTCACGTCGTTCCCCGAACGGCGCCGCCAACAAGTTCTCATCGTCGATCGCCAACACATCGAAGAGCACAATGCTGGCCGGGGTCGTCTCGGCCAACATCTTCACCCGGGAGTCAGCTGGATGTATGCGCTGCTGAAGACCGTCGAAGTCCAGCGCACCGTCAGGACCGACGATCACAATCTCTGTGTCGACAACGCATCGGTCTGGAAGAACTTGAAGCAGCGCCCGGGCAACGTCGGGGAAATAACGAGTGAGTGGCTTGTCGTTGCGGCTGCCAAGCATGATCTCGTCGCCGCTGCGAAACACGACAGAGCGGAACCCGTCCCACTTTGGTTCGTAGATCCACCCAGGCCCGGTTGGCAACGCGTCCTGCTTCGCGAGCATGGGTAGCAGCGGCGGGCGAACAGGCAGGTTTTCGAAGGCGGGGGTGCTTGCCATCAGTCAACCGTAGGCGCGCCCAGCAGGTCCTGCATTGTGGCAGCGTTGCGCACCGCGTAATCCTGCCAACAGTTGTTGAACAGTACGTGCACTTCGTCGGTGTTGCTCGCCAATGTTCGTACGCGCGCAGACCACTCGTGCAGCTCCGTATCGCTGTAGTTGTACCGGAACCGCTCCGCAGCCGTTATCCCCCGCTTGGTCCAGTTCTCCGTGTTGTGGCCGTGGAAGCGAATGATGGCCAGCGGGCTGGTGGCCGCAACAATTGGGGGAACCGACGACTCGAAGCCCTGTGGTTCATCCACACAGACGAACGGAAGGCCCTGGTCTTCGAGGAACTCCAGCGTAGGTTCGCGTTCTTCGCCTTCCAACCAGCGGCGGTTGCGGAACTCGATGAAGCACGGGTACGGATGCAGCATCTCAACGGCTTCACGAATTCGGCGACGGCTGGATTCTTTCGGCCCCATCCATTCTGGGTATTGCAGCAGCACTCCCCCGAGCCGACCGCCGAGATACAACGGTTCCAAGGCGTGCCGAAACCGTTCCCAGCACTCGTCCCGAGCCTCTGGAGCCAGGTGCTTGTCGTACAGGTTTCGCTTGTCCCTGAACTCTGGCTTGATGGCGTCGCTCATGTCAGGGAACAGGCTATGAGGGAAGGTGGGGTGCCCGGTGAGCAGACTCCAGGCTTTGACGTCGAAGACGAACCCGTCCGGCGACCGATCAACCCAACTTTGGCTCAGCTCCGGCGTGGGTGGGAAGTAGTACGTGGAGTCAACCTCCACGACACTGAATCGTGAGGCGTAGTAGGCGAGCCGTTCGGCTGCTTTCATGGAGCGTCGCGGATACCAATCAGACTCTTTCGTCAGCGTTGCGTCGGCCCACGAACACGTCCCGACGCGTACCTGGGCGTCCTCCACCGTCAGCAGGGAACCAAGCACGTGCCCAGGCCCGGCCACAGGGTCGGCCGCAGAGAGCGGCAACGGCAGCGCCTGGGGTGTCATCACGGACCACCGTACCGGCACCCGAGAACCCGACTCGACGTGGTCCCGGTTCGAATTGGTTGCTCCCCTTAGGGTTCAACTCCGATCTCTCCGTTCACCACTCGGGCCGAGCGCGAACCTAACTGCTTGCGCCTTCGCTGACGGCTGGACCACGTCGGAGCCCTACGATCAATGGCCGTGTCACGCGAAGACGTTCTCCCCCATCACCTCCGCATCCCGGAACGCTCCTTCCGGGTTGCTTCCACCCGCGGGGTCGACGTTGCGGTGACCGACTGGGGGACCCCAGAGACAGATCACCTTCCGGTGTTGCTGCTGTCGCATGCAACGGGCCTTCACGGCCATTGCTGGGTCCCGTTGGTCCGGGCGCTGGAAGGTCGGTTTCGTTGCGTCGCCCTGGACCAACGCGCCCAAGGTGACACCAACGGTCCAACGGTCGGAACGCTCAGCTGGGACGGGATTGCCGATGACGTCGAAATCACCATGGGAGCCCTCGACCTGTTCGGTCGGGACGATGTCTACGGGGTCGGGCATTCGCAGGGTGGCTTTGCGGTGTTGGAGGTCGAGCGGCGGCGTTCCGGCACGTTCCGATCGCTCTTCCTCTACGAACCGGTGATCTTTCCTTCGATGGGCGGAAGCGGACCGGGCCCTGATCGCAAGGAGCAAGACAACTTCATGGCAATTGCGGCTCGCAAGCGCCGTCCTGCGTTCGATTCGTGGACGGCTGCTGCGGCCAACTTCGCGGTGAAAGGTCCATTCGCCGCAAGTGACCCCGACTTGGTCAGTTCCTATGTGTACTGGGGGTTCAACGAGCAGCCTGATGGAACCGTGCAGCTGAAGTGCAAACCCGACGACGAGGCCGACCTGTTCCTGCATTCGTTCACAGACCTCTGGGAACCAACCGAGCAGATCATGACACCCACTACCGTGGCCGTTGCCGAGCATACGGCACCTGTGTTCGCCACGTACGGGCCGATGCTGGCCCAGCGATTACCCTACGGAGAGCATCTTGGCCTTCCTGGCCGGTCGCACTTCGGCATGTTCGAACGCATCCCCGAGATGGCGGAAATCATCGCTGAGTCGCTCCTGCAACAGTCCGAAGTGCCGACGCACTGACATGCAGTCGGTCTCCATCGCCGCACTCATCGCCGCACTGGTCACGCTGGTGGCTGTGACGCTGAGGGCGCGCCGACCAGAACCGCCGACTCAGGCGCGCAGCGGGCCTCCCCAGCAACTCGATCGTGCCGATTTTCGACGTCCCGAAGCGCCGTGGTTGGCTGTGCTGTTCGTATCCGAGACGTGCCACACCTGCGAGGCCGTCATTCCAAAGGTCGAGATGCTCGCATCAGTGGACGTGGCCGTGCAGGTGGCGTACTTCCAGACTGACAAGACGCTGCACGAACGCTACGAAATCGACTCGGTTCCCACCACGCTCCTCACAGGTAAATCAGGCGAGGTCCTCAAAGCATTCGTGGGGCCAGTGAGCGCAACGGACCTGTGGGCGGCGATGGCCGAGCTGCGCGAACCCGGCTCGACTCCCCCGCCAGAAGCTCACACCCCCCACTGATACCGCTTCGGTTCACACCTCGCCCGAGACGGGCACGACCTCAGCGCGCCGGAGCCGTCAGCGCCCATGGCATCGTGCGCTCGACGTGCAGCGCAATGTCCAGCAGCAACGCTTCACGATGGTGCGCAGCGATCGCCTGCAGGCTGACCGGTAACCCACCGACCGTCCCCGCCGGAATCGCAATTGCCGGGTTGCCGTACAAGTTCGATGGCGCTGTCAGCCGGCCGTTGTTCCATCCCCCGACCTCCTTGCCGCCGAAAATCGTCGGGAGCGGACCGTTGGCACCGAAGGCCACATCGGGGTTCGAGGCGGTGAGGATGACGTCAACCTCGGAGAAGAGCTTGGCCATTGCGTTGTTGAGTGCTACCCGGCGCTGTTCCATCTGGATACGGCTGGTCATCGTGTACTTCCCATCTGCCCACTGCAACCCGAACCGGATCTCTGGGGTGAGGTCGTCTGCGCAGGCTGGCCAGCGTTCGCCAAGCTCGGCATAGATGTCGATGAGGCCCGACAGGCTCCAGGCCATACCCATGCTGGGCAGGGTGGCATCGACATCGACCAGTCGCAGGCCCAGCCCATTCACAACCGCATCGGCGGCTATACGGATCTGCTGCTCGGCTTCCGGAGCCACGTAGGCCGCACCGAAGTCCATCACGACCGCAACACGAAGCCCGGCCAGATCATCTGTGTACGTACCAAGGTTCCGTTCCCACCCTTCAACACGCGGAAGGCTGAACATGTCGTGGGCATCGTGCCCGTTGGTGACGTCGAGCCAACGGGCCGTGTCTCGCACCGACCGGCTCACACACCCTTTGACCGCTGTGAAGTTGCCCATGGGAGCGCTTGGCCCTTTCGGGATGCGGCCGTAGGTGCACTTCAATCCGACCAGCCCGCAAAAGCCAGCCGGGATTCGAATTGACCCGCCGCCATCGCCCGCGGTGGCCAGGGTCACCAGTCCACCGGCTACGGCAGCTGCAGACCCACCGGAGGATCCACCCGGCGTCCGGGCCAGGTCCCACGGGTTCAGCGTCGCCCCGTTCAATACCGTGCGGGTGAGGTTGACGCCCCCAAACTCCGAAGCGGTCGTGAGCCCAACCAGCACGGCACCGGACTGGCGTAGACGATCGACCTGGGTCGAGGACACGTCCGAGACCCTGTCCGAAAGGGGAACAGATGCGTCCGTATACGGCCAGTGCTGCACCCGGTCCAGTTCCTTCACCCCCATGGGGACACCACCGAACGGAAGCGACACATCAGCGCGATTCGCTTCAGTCGATGCTTGCTCGGGGTCAACGTGCGAGAACGCGTTGAGGTGGTCGTGCGCGATGGCACCTAACACGGCTCGCAGTTCGTCCGCAGGATCATGCGAGCCGGTTCGAAACGCGTCGACGAGCGAGCAGGCGTCGCCTTGCCAGGGTTGAGCAGCTGTCATGCCAGCCGTCCTATCAGTTCGCTGCTCGCCGCCGGAAACCGGGTCACAACCCTGGCACCTGTCAGAGCGACCGGGTCGACGAACGCGATCGTTCCCTTGTGACGGGTCACGATGTCCGCTGTGATCGCCAACCCGAGGCCAGCCCCGCCAGCCGCAGAAGACCGCGACGAATCAAGCCGAGTGAATCTGCCGAAGACCCGCTGGCGTTCTGCCAAATCAATGCCGGGCCCATCGTCCTCTATGGCTAACTCCACACCGGCATCGGTGCTGAACAGGCTCACCTGCACGCGCGAACGAGCGTGCGCCGCGGCATTGTCCAACAGGTTCTGAACGACACGGGCCAACTCGTCGGGGTCGCCGCTGACCCGCCCTGCAGACATGCGTGACAGGTCGAACGAAATGGCCGGGTGGACAACGCGCATGTCCGAAACCCGCACCCGCACCGATTCGTCCAGATCCACCGCTTCGGCAACCGGGATGGGCCGGCTGCCCTTGGCGAGCGTGAGCAGATTCTCTACGAGTCGCTCCATACGCACGCTCTGATCAAGGAGCGAGCGCGAGACGGCCGGCCAATCCGTGGTGGTCGGGTTGCGCAGCCCGACTTCGAGACGCGTGCGCATTACGGCAAGCGGGGTTCGCAACTCATGGGATGCATCGGACACAAACCGTTGCTGGCGTTCAGCCGAAACGTTGAGACGCTCCAGCATTTGGTTCATGGTGTTCGCAAGCCTGGCAAGTTCGTCTTTGGAGCCCGGCTCGACCACACGACCGGTGAGGTCCGTCGCTTCGATTGCAGCGACACGTTGACGCATCGCCTCCACCGGCCGCAACGAACGCGCCACCACGAGGGCCATCCCGAACGCGGTGCTCACCAGAAAGATGGGTGACCACCACAGCAGCTGACGACGCAACGAGCGAGAGAGGCGGTCGACGTCGGAGAGCGGCGCAGCGACGTAGACGGTAGGCGCGGAAGCCGCTTCGCTGACCTTGCGACCGACGAGCAGATACTCGCCGTCGTCGATCGTGGTGCGAACTTTCATAGTGGTATTCAGGGGCGCAGATACCACCTGCGGCCCGGCGAAGGCTGTATCCATGTCCATCACGTTGGCGCTGGATGAGATAACCGACCCATCCGCAGCAACCATCTGAACCAGCAACAGCGAGTCCCGCGGGGTCGGCAGCGGATGTGGCACAGACTTCTTGACGATGAGGCACGTGCTGTCCAACTGTTCGAGGGCGGCGCGTTCCAGCTCGCGCAGCCGCGTCTTGCGTGCCGTCGAATCGAACGTGAAGCCGGCAACTACCAGAAAGACGGCAACGACAAGCGTGCCAAACAGAATTGTACGTCCGCGTACGGATTGCGCCCAGGCGCGCATCAGGCGTCCAATCGGTACCCATGACCGCGGACGGTTTGGATGGTGTTGCGGTTGAACGGTGTATCGAGCTTGCGACGCAAGTACCCGATGTACACCTCGATGATGTTGGGATCGCCGTCAAACTCTGCACCCCACACTGTGTTCAGCAGCTCTGCTTTTGTCGCGATGGAGCCAGCGCGACGGATGAGCGCCACGAGCAGATCGAGTTCTCGGTTGGTGAGGCTGACCTCGCTTGCGCCACGATGGCATCGGCGCGACCGCAGGTCCACATGTAGATCACCGATTCGGAGTTGCTCGGTTTCAGGGGTTGCGTCAGCTGCACCTCTGCGCCGATGCAGCGCGCGCAGACGCGCGTCCAGCACCACAAAGCTGAACGGCTTGCGGAGGAAGTCATCCGCACCGATGTCAAGAGCTTCGGCTTCGTCGAGCTCGCCGTCCTTGGCGGTCAGCATGAGCACGGGCGTGCGAATACCGGTCTGGCGGAGGTCCCGGCAGACCTTGAACCCGTTGCGCTTCGGAAGCATGATGTCGAGGACAATTGCATCGAATGTGCGATCGGCTCCCAGGTCGAAGCCGACGTCGCCGTCGTGGGCCAGCACCACTTGGTAACCCTCGGCTTCCAGGCCATCGCGGAGACCCTCGGCCAAGGGCACCTCGTCCTCCACAATCAAGACCTTCATCGGCCCATGATTGCAGGGCAGCGCGCCGAAAGCCCCCGCCGCGCTCAGATCACCCTCAGCCGCGTGATCGTGGCTGAGTGTCACACGGTCCGGTTACCCTGGGCTGATGGCGTTTCCCCTTCCAACATCGCTGTCGCCGTCGAAGGTGGCCTCGTTCAAGGACTGTGCGCTTGCATTCCGCTTTTCGGCAATCGACAGGGTCCCGGAACCTCCAAGCATTTGGGCGGCCAAAGGCACGCTGGT